>JAUIIU010000002.1 GCA_030431695.1 Bacteroidia bacterium
CGGATATTATCTTGAGATAGACATCCTGCTGTTTGGTAAGAACAAACTTACAGGGTATTGGTTCATTCAGAGTGCACAGGTGACCATTAACTTATCCTATGTGCTGTTTGTGAGTTACTACCTGAATACGGCTGTCACCTATCCGGGATTGCATAAGGTCCTAAAAGCAATCGCAATAATGTTGGTTGGTGTGTTCTTACTGGCGTCCTTCACTATGCTCACCGAGAGATTCAGCTGGTATATCCACCTTATGAATTTCCAGCGGGCTGTGATGTCGGTCTTCGCGCTCGGAGGCATGATCTATTTGTTGTTGAAACCAAGGAACAAACTTGTGTACTTCATTGTTGGTGGATCATTCCTATACCTCGCAGGAGCGCTTGGATTTTTGTTTCTGAAGCAACGCGTTTTCATGATAAGCGGGGCTACACTCGAGATATTCATTTTCGCACTGGGACTTACCTATAAAATTCAGCAGGAACAAAAGGAGAAAGAAAACCTGGAAAAGGTTGCATTCGCACAGAAAGTAAAAACACTGAGGGCACAGATCAATCCTCACTTCGTTTTCAATTCACTAGGTTCCATTCAGCATTTGATTTCTGAAGAGAACAAAGCAGGCGCAATAAGTTATCTGACGAAATTCAGCCGACTGATGCGCAAACTCATGGAGAATTCCATAGGTGACAATGTTGTCCTGTCCGACGAGATAGAGATCATCAATGGATACCTGCAATTGGAAGCACTGCGGTTTGACGAATCTTTCAAATACGAAATAAATGTGGAGGACCAACTGGACCCGGACCTCATCGAGATACCGGTTTTTGTAATACAACCGTATGTTGAGAACGCCATCCTGCACGGTTTGCTTCCGAAGGAAGGTGACAATAAGAAGATCAGCATAAATTTCTATAAGCTGGAAGGCAGCCTGATCTGCGAGATAGACGACAACGGGATTGGCAGAACCGCAGCCATGGAACGAAGATCAGCCTTCAAAATCAAACAAAAGTCACGCGGTACTGAAGTTACGCGTGAAAGGCTGGAATTGATAAATACCGGTGACCCGGACAGTGTCCGTATTATTGACAAGACTAACGGAAAAGGCAATCCAATGGGCACCACAGTACGAATTAAAATACCATTATCATAAATTAAAGCTTATGACCCTACGCTCCATAATTGTTGATGACGAAAAGCACAGCAGAGAAACAATGAAGAACCTCGTAACCGATTTCTGCAAAGGTGTAGATGTTATCGAATGTGTTGAAAATGTTTCCCGAGCGATAGAATCGATCGAAACCCACAAACCAGACATAGTGTTTCTTGACATTGAGCTTCAAACTGGAACGGGCTTCGATGTGTTGGAGAAGATCAACAACCCGTCATTCGAGGTGATTTTCACCACCGCTTTCGAACAATACGCCATAAAAGCAATTAAGTTCAGTTCCCTGGATTACCTTTTGAAACCTATCGATGTGGAGGAATTACAGGCAGCGGTTGAAAAAGCTAGGAGCAAGAAGGATAAGGACCTCTATAATAGGAAACTTGATAACCTGCTGGACAATTTACGGCAACCACAGCCTGGGCTGAACAAGATCTGCCTGGCGACCTCCGACGGATTCGAATTCGTGGACGTGGACGATATATTGTATTGCAAAGCCGAAGGTTCTTATACACTTTTCAAGCTGAATAACAACGAATCACTTCTCGTGAGCAAACACTTAAAGGAATATGAGAACCTTCTGACCGACCAACACTTTATCCGGGTTCACAACAGTTTCCTGATCAATTTGAAAGGTGTGAAGAAGTTTATCAAAGCCGATGGAGGTTATATTCTTATGAACAATGATGATCCCGTGAGCATTTCGAGAAGCAAGAAGGACGACTTCCTGGAGGCCATGAAGGTGTTTTCCCGAAGATGAACTCGTTCAGAACACCAAAGGAGTTGTCGTCAATAACCAAAATATTTTCATATTTTGTGTCGCCGAAATGAAGCGAACATGACAGAAGTAAAGCGATTATTTGACTTCCCCTATTATCAACTTGAGAAATTTCCTCTCGAAGCTGCCTTGGTCACAAAAAAAAATGGTGAATGGGTTAAGACCTCGACACAGGATTACGTAGACAAAGCAAATGCCCTCAGCAGGGGGCTCATAAAGTTAGGTGTTGAGCCCAACGACAAGGTTGCACTGATTTCCATGACAAACAGGACCGAATGGAATATCTGCGACATAGGTGTACTTCAGATAGGAGCCCAGGACGTACCGATCTACCCAACGATTTCCGAAGAAGAATACGCCTATGTGCTGAATCATAGTGAATGCAAATATTGCTTTGTTTCCTGTGCTGAAGTGCTGGATAAGGTTAGGAAGATTCAAGACGAAGTGCCTTCGCTGCAGGGTGTGTATTGTTTTGATG
Source organism: Bacteroidia bacterium (assembly GCA_030431695.1). Taxonomy (GTDB): domain Bacteria; phylum Bacteroidota; class Bacteroidia; order Flavobacteriales; family Flavobacteriaceae; genus Pukyongia. The sequence continues at coordinate 2,413 of JAUIIU010000002.1, forward strand.
AATTACGCGACTGCCCGCACTACAGTGAGGTGCTGAAGATTGGAGAAGAACATCCCGAACTTCAGGACGAAGTTGAAAAACGGAAGAACAATATCACAGAAGACGACCTGGCCACACTGATCTATACTTCCGGAACCACCGGAAAGCCGAAAGGTGTGATGTTGAGTCATAAGAACATTACAACTAACGCCATCTACAGTGCGGATCGTATCCCGATCGAAATTGCTCGCCACAGAGCGTTGAGTTTCTTGCCTGTGTGTCATATTTACGAGCGTATGCTCCTTTATATGTATCAGTATTTGGGGGTGAGTATCAATTATGCCGAATCCCTGGAAACGATAAGTGAAAACCTCAAAGAGGTAAAACCTCACGTTATGACTGCCGTACCCAGGCTGTTGGAAAAGGTTTACGATAAGATCTATGCCAAAGGCGCGGAACTGAGCGGGATCAAAAAACGATTGTTCTTCTGGGCGATTTCTGTTGGTAAGCATTACGAACCATACGGCCAGAACGGCTGGTGGTACGAAACCAAATTAAAACTGGCTCGCAAACTGATCTTCTCCAAATGGCAGGAAGCACTGGGTGGTAATTTGAAGGCAGTTGCATCAGGTAGTGCAGCACTGCAGCCACGACTGGCACGAATATACAATGCGGCAGGCATACCGGTGATGGAAGGCTACGGGCTAACCGAAACCTCCCCCGTCATCAGCGTGAATGATATGCGTAACGGTGGATTCCGAATCGGGACCGTGGGGAAAGCCATCCGAGAGACCGAAGTAAAGATCGCACACGATGGCGAGATCCTGATAAAGGGCCCGCAGGTAATGCAAGGCTACTATAAAGATCCCAAGCTCACATCAGAAGTACTGAAGGATGGATACTTCCATACCGGGGACATAGGCGAGGTGGATGAGGATGGTTTTCTAAAGATCACGGACCGCAAGAAGGAGATGTTCAAGACCAGTGGAGGAAAATACGTTGCCCCTCAGATCATCGAGAATGCCTTCAAACAATCCCGCTTCATCGAACAGGTAATGGTTGTGGGTGAAGGAGAAAAAATGCCCGCAGCACTGATCCAACCAAATTTCGAGTTCATCCACGACTGGAACGAACGCAAAGATAAGAACCTGCCTGATGATCCCGAACTGTTGGTCAAGGACGAAAGGCTTATTGCACGAATCCAGAAGGAAGTGGATCATTATAACGAACGCTTCGGAAAGTGGGAGCAGGTAAAGAAGTTCGAACTTACTGCTGATGTCTGGGGTATCGACTCGGGTCATCTCACTCCTACTATGAAAATGAAACGTAAGGTGATCAAACAGAAGTACATCCATCTTTACAATAAGATGTACGGTCATGAGTCTTAATTGACAACCGTTTCTTTCCCGGGCACCAGATCTTTTTTCCATGCTTTTTTCGGCGGCACGCCCTACTGACTGCCCCCAATTATAAATTCTTCACAATTTTAATTATTTATTATGCGTGCATAATAAAATTTACTATCTTTGGGATCCAACAGAAATTAAAATTCCTTGAAAGAAAAAACCATCGATTACATTTTGCGCGCTACCTGGATGGCAGTAAGTAAAATGTATAACGAAGAAGCAGCCAAGAAAGGCAGTACCATGGCCACGGGATTTGCGCTTATCAGCATCGATCCTGAAGAAGGCACGCCATCCACGGCACTTGGTCCAAAGATGGGTATGGAAGCCACCAGCTTGTCACGCACCCTGAAGAATATGGAAGAAAAAGGACTGATCGAACGCAAACCAAATCCAATGGACGGCAGGAGCGTTCTTATCCACCTAACCGATTTCGGAAGGGAGATGCGCGATTACTCCAAGACAGTTGTACTTCGATTTGACGAAGCTGTCAAAGAGACTATTTCAGAAGAAGACCTGAAAACATATAAACGGGTTGCTAATTCCATTCTCGACCTGGTGACTTCAAAAAAAATATACACTACCGAAAAAATCTGATCATACATGTCTAAAAGAAGAATAGAAAAAGTTGCTGTTATCGGTTCCGGGATCATGGGAAGTGGTATCGCTTGTCATTTTGCCAATATTGGCGTTGAGGTCCTATTGCTGGATATCATTCCCCGGGAGTTGAACGATAAAGAGAAAGCAAAAGGACTGACGCTACAGGATAAAGTTGTCCGTAACAGGCTGGTGAACGATGCCCTGGCGGCCGCTATAAAAAGTAAACCGGCTCCTTTGTATCATAAGGACTTTGCCAAGAGGATCACCACCGGGAATCTGGAGGATGATATTGCAAAGGTCAAGGATGTGGACTGGATCATCGAAGTGGTTGTTGAAAGGCTCGATATCAAACAACAGGTATTCGAAAACCTGGAGAAATATCGCACTCCGGGAACTCTGATAACTTCTAACACATCGGGGATCCCGATCAAATTTATGAACGAGGGACGAAGTGAGGATTTTCGTCAGCATTTCTGCGGAACCCACTTCTTCAATCCACCACGATACCTGAAATTGTTCGAGATTATTCCCGGTCCGGACACCAGGCAGGAAGTACTTGATTTTCTGAATGGATATGGGGAACAGTTCTTAGGGAAAACTTCCGTGGTAGCAAAGGATACGCCTGCCTTTATTGGGAATCGTATTGGGATCTTCGGAATCCAAAGCTTGTTTCACCTTGTTTCTGAAATGGGCCTTACCATCGAAGAGGTCGATAAGCTCACGGGACCCGTGATCGGGCGTCCGAAGAGCGCTACCTTCAGAACGGTGGACGTTGTTGGACTGGATACCCTGGTACACGTTGCCAATGGCATTTACGAGAACTGCCCGGACGACGAGGAGCACGAACTTTTTAAACTTCCATCTTTCATCGATACCATGATGGAGAACAAGTGGTTGGGAAGCAAGACAGGTCAAGGTTTCTATAAAAAAGTAAAGAATGCTGACGGTTCCAGTGAGATCCTATCACTCGATCTCGATACACTAGACTACAGATCAAGGAAACGCGCTTCCTTCCCTACCCTGGAGATGACAAAATCCATCGATAAGGTGATCGACAGGTTCAAAGTATTGGTGGGTGGAAAAGACAAGGCCGGAGAATTCTACCGTAAGAATTTCGGTTCCATATTCGCCTATGTTTCCAAGCGAATTCCGGAGATCACCGATGAACTTTACAAGATAGATGATGCCATGAAGGCCGGATTCGGATGGGAGAATGGACCTTTCGAGATCTGGGATGCCATCGGCCTTTCCGAAGGAATAGATCTTATCAAAGCGGTTGGCAAGGAGCCTGCTGCCTGGGTTACCGAAATGCAGCAAGCAGGAATTGAGTCATTCTACTCCGTCAAAGAAGGGGCGACTTACTTCTACGACATTCCGAAGAAGAGCCATGAGAAAGTTCCTGGTCAGGATGCTTTCATCATCCTCGACAACATCAGGAGGAGCAATGAGGTATTTAAGAACAGTGGCTGTGTGATAGAAGATCTTGGAGACGGTATCCTGAATGTGGAATTCCAGAGTAAGATGAATTCCATTGGCGGTGATGTGCTGGCCGGTGTGAATAAGGCGATCGATATTGCCGAAAAAGACTTCGACGGACTGGTGGTAGGAAACCAGGGCGCCAACTTCTCTGTGGGTGCGAATATCGGGATGATCTTCATGATGGCTGTGGAGCAGGAATACGACGAGTTGAATATGGCAGTGAAATACTTCCAGGACAGCTGTATGCGACTTCGATACTCATCAATTCCGGTGGTAGTCGCACCTCATGGGATGACCCTGGGTGGAGGTTGTGAAATGACACTGCACGCAGACCGGGTGGTAGCAGCGGCCGAGACCTATATCGGCCTGGTGGAGTTTGGTGTTGGAGTTATCCCCGGAGGTGGGGGGAGTAAGGAAATGGCGCTTCGCGCCGGTGATACATTCATGAAGAATGATGTGGAACTGAATCGACTTCAGGAGTATTTCCTCACAATAGGAATGGCGAAAGTGGCTACTTCGGCATATGAAGCTTATGATACAGGGATCCTTCAAAGCGGAAAAGATATAGTGGTAGTAAATAAGGACCGACAGATCGCTACGGCCAAAGCCGTAGCCAGGATGATGGCAGACCAGGGGTACACCAAACCAATTCCACGAAAGGACGTAAGGGTACTTGGAAAACAGGCCCTGGGAATGTTCCTTGTTGGAACCGACTCTATGGAGGCAGGGCACTTCATTAGTGAACACGACAAAAAGATCGCCAACAAACTCGCTTACGTGATGGCTGGCGGGGACCTCAGCGAACCGAGTTATGTGAGTGAGCAGTACCTGCTCGACCTCGAACGGGAGGCTTTTATGAGTCTGTGTACGGAACGAAAAACACTCGAGCGTCTTGAACATATGATCAAGAAGGGGAAACCATTACGCAACTAAGCGGAAGTGGGAAGGGTGAAGAGTGAAGAGTGAAGTGTGAAGAGTGAAGTGTTAAATATTGTATACTAAAATACTAAGAGCGAAGCGATACTAAAAGCGAAGCGATACTAAAAGCGAAGCGATACTAAAAGCGAAGCGATACCAAGAACAAAGTGATACTAAATTACCAAGAATGAAAACAGCATATATAGTAAAAGCATACAGAACCGCCGTAGGAAAAGCACCTCGCGGGCTGTTCAGGTTCAAGCGGCCTGATGAGCTGGCGGCAGAAACCATCGAATACATGATGAAGGAACTGCCCAACCTGGACAAAACCCGGATCGATGATGTGATCGTGGGTAACGCCATGCCGGAAGCAGAGCAGGGATTGAATATGGCGCGTCTAATCTCCCTCATGGGCCTGAAAATTGAAGATGTTCCCGGTGTAACTGTGAATCGCTACTGCGCCTCAGGGATCGAGACCATTGCCATGGCAACAGCAAAGATCCAGAGTGGTATGGCCGATTGTATTATCGCCGGGGGTTCGGAGAGCATGAGTTACATTCCTATGGGAGGTTACAAACCTACACCCGACTATGAGATCGCTTCGGAAGGACACGAGGATTACTATTGGGGAATGGGACTCACAGCAGAAGCCGTTGCAAACCAGTTTAACGTCTCCAGGGAGGATCAGGACGAGTTTGCCTACAATTCTCACCAGAAAGCCCTGAAAGCTCAGTCGGAGAATCGATTCGAGAAACAGATCGTACCCATTGATGTGGAACACACTTTTGTTAATTCCGAAGGAAAAAAGGAAACTAAAAATTATACAGTAGCCAAGGATGAAGGTCCGAGGGCCGACACCTCCCTGGAGGTACTTGGAAAGCTTCGCCCTGTATTCGCTGCAAACGGTAGCGTGACTGCGGGGAATTCATCCCAGATGAGCGATGGAGCTGCATTTGTCCTGGTGATGAGCGAAGAAATGGTTAAAGAACTGAACCTGGAACCCATAGCCAGGCTTGTGAATTTTGGTGTGGCCGGAGTGGAACCCAGGATAATGGGGATCGGGCCGGTAAAGGCGATCCCGAAAGCCTTGAAACAGGCAGATATGAAACTTCAGGACATCGAATTGATCGAACTTAACGAAGCCTTTGCATCCCAATCTCTGGCCGTGATCCGTGAGCTGGACCTCAACCCGGAGATCATTAATGTCAATGGTGGAGCCATCGCCTTAGGACATCCACTGGGCTGTACCGGGGCGAAATTGTCGGTACAACTATTCGACGAGATGCGCCAGCGCAACATGCAAGGCAAATACGGCATGGTAACAATGTGTGTAGGTACCGGGCAAGGGGCCGCAGGAATCTATGAATTCCTGAACTAGAACCAGGAGTAGAGATACAAGAATTAAGACTAATGCACAACTTCAAGAAATTAAGCATCTGGCAGAAGAGCATGGAACTTGTGAATATGAACTATGAAATTACACGGCATTTTCCTGATTTCGAACGATACAATCTCATTAATCAAATGAATCGATGTGCGGTTGCTATTCCCAGCAATATCGCTGAGGGGTCGAGTAAAGGAACCGATAAACATTTCAATCAATTTCTTGAGTCGAGCCTGGGATCGGCATTTGAATGGGAAACTCAACTGAATATAGCTTATGGTCTGGGATATATTTCAGAAGGAAAATTTAAAGAACTGGAAGACCAAATAACTCAAATTCAAAAAATGATATCAGGATTTCAAAACGGACTAAGGAATAATTAGTCCCGGCTCTTGAATCTTGATTCTAATACCTAATATACTATGAACGAGACTGCTGAAATGAACAAAGACATCCTCCGTGGAGGACAATTCCTGGTAAAAGAGACCAGTTGCGAAGATATCTTCACTCCCGAAGACTTTTCTGAAGAACAGAAAATGATGAAAGAATCGGTAATAGAGTTTGTGGACCGGGAGATCTGGCCGAACAAAGAACGATTCGAAAAGAAAGATTACGCCTTCACCGAAGAGATCATGAAAAAAGCCGGTGAACTTGGCTTACTGGGTATCGCCGTACCGGAAGCCTATGGCGGACTCGGGATGGGCTTTGTAACCACCATGCTCGTTTGCGACTATATCTCGGGAGCCACCGGCTCCATAGCCACGGCCTTTGGGGCGCATACCGGTATCGGAACCATGCCCATCACACTGTATGGCACCGAAGAACAGAAGCAGAAGTATGTGCCGAAACTGGCTACGGGAGAATGGTTTGGCGCCTATTGCCTAACTGAACCGGGTGCCGGAAGTGACGCTAATTCGGGAAAGACCAAAGCTGTTCTTTCGGAAGACGGTAAGCACTACAAGATCAGCGGTCAAAAAATGTGGATCTCGAATGCAGGATTCTGCGACCTCTTTATCGTTTTTGCCAGAATAGAGGACGACAAATACATCACCGGGTTCATCGTTGAGAACGACCCGTCCAATGGGATCACCCTTGGAGAGGAAGAACACAAACTGGGGATCCACTCCTCCTCTACCCGACAGGTATTCTTCAATGATACCGTGGTTCCTGTGGAGAATATGCTTTCGGAACGAGGCGAAGGGTTTAAGATCGCTATGAATGCCCTCAACGTAGGTAGGATCAAGCTTGCGGGTGCCTGCCTTGACGCCCAGCGACGTGTGATCGATACGGCTGTTAAGTATGCCAACGAACGCATACAGTTCAAAACACCGATCTCAAAATTCGGGGCGATCAAAGCGAAGATCGCCAATATGGCTGCATCTGCTTATGCAGGTGAAAGCGCCTGTTACCGGGCCGCGAAGAACATCGAGGACAGAATAGCAATTCGAATGGCCGAGGGTAATACGCACCAGGAAGCCGAACTAAAAGGTGTGGAAGAGTATGCCATTGAGTGTTCTATCCTGAAAGTGGCTGTTTCCGAAGATATCCAGAACTGTAGCGACGAAGGTATACAGATTTTCGGCGGGATGGGCTTTAGCGCCGATACCCCTATGGAAGCTGCCTGGAGAGACGCGCGTATTTCCCGCATCTACGAAGGAACCAACGAGATCAACCGCATGCTTTCGGTTGGAATGCTGGTGAAGAAAGCCATGAAAGGGCATGTGGATCTGCTCGGGCCGGCAATGGCTGTAGCCGATGAACTCACGGGAATTCCATCCTTCGATACCCCCGATTTCAGCGAGGTTCTTTCGGAAGAAAAAGCAATGATCGCTAAACTTAAAAAAGTATTCCTGATGGTAGCCGGTTCTGCCGTTCAGAAATACGGTCCGCAACTGGAGGAGCATCAGCAGCTGTTAATGGCCGCTGCCGACATCCTGATCGAGATCTACATGGCTGAGAGCACTGTGCTTCGGGCTGAGAAAAATGCCAAACGTTTTGGTGAAGACGCTCAAAAAGAGCAAATTGCAATGGCAAAGTTGTATCTTTACAACGCGGTGGATACGATCAATCAGATGGCGAAGGAAGGAATTGTTTCCTTTGCTGAAGGTGATGAACAACGAATGATGCTGATGGGGTTGAAGCGTTTCACCAAATATCATAACATGCCTAACGTGGTGGCACTCCGTAACCTGATCGCAGAAAAGGTAACGGCAGCGAACACCTATCCGTTTTAAAGAAGCAGATGCTGCTCATAGCATTTGGTTAGTTAGTTGAAAAGCCGCCATTCGTTCACGAGTGGCGGTTTTATGTTAAAACACAAAGCACCACTTGCAAAAGCCTAATAATTCTAAAAATTCTCTAATTGAGAATTGTAGGTTGAAAATTGGGTATTATTTGATATATGTGCATTGATAATTGAAATTTGTTTCCTACTGCATTTCGACAATCAATATTGAATTAAACTCTCCTTATCTTTGGTAAAATTTCTGAAATGATCCGAACCACAATATTTCTCTTCCTCACGGTAACTTTTACTTTGGCTCAACCAAACACCAAGGTGTACCTCATGGACCTCGATTTCGGACCGGACACCTTTGAAGTGAGCAACTTCAGGAATATTTCGAATGACGAAGGGTATGACAGTCAGCCGTCATTCTACAGCGACAGCCTCATTCTCTTCGCGGGGAACAATATAGGGCAAAACGATATTGCGCAATACAGCACAGCTCTAGGCAAGAAATCCTGGTATCACGAGGGTAGCGCTTCCGGGCAGTATTCACCACAACGCATCCCCGGCTCGGAGAACGTTCTTAGTGTACATCTCGACAGTACCGGTTATCAGCGGCTATTTCGGCATGAACACAATACAGGTGAATTCACCGAGGCACATCCGGATCTACAAGTAGCCTACTTTGCCATGTACGATAAAGAACTCCTGGTCGGATCCGTACTGGCAGATGACGGACTCGACCTGGTTGTGGCGAATCTCAAGACCAGGGCGGTGGATACGCTGGCCTACAATGCGGGGAGGTCGTTTCACAAGGTCCCGGGGACCCAAAGCATTAGTTATACCTTTGAGAATGAAGACGGTAACCACGATGTTTATCAATTGGATATGCGAAGTTTCGAGAGCTTTTTCGTAACCCAGTTGCCTGTTGAGGTTCTGGACCATATATGGTTAAACGAAACTACACTCCTCATTGGAAGCGGATCCAGGCTTTATCTTTACGATATGTTTGGAAATGACACCTGGAAGGAAGTCGCCGACCTTTCCGCACACAAGATCGTCAACATTACGCGGCTGGCAATTAGTCCCGATGGCACCAAATTGGCAATCGTGGCAGAACCCAAACCCTGAATTTATAAATCAAGACCCATTATTGTAAAATAGCAGGGGTATCCACGGCAATTTCTATTAAATTTATTCAATTGCCGATGACTTACAGGTATTTCATATTGTTTCTGACACTCCTGGCCCTGGGTTGTTCCTCAAAAGACGACTCCGGTGTCGTTGTTCCGGATACACCGCCGGTGCAGCAAACCACACTAATTGGTTGTCCGGGTGCTGTGTACCAGCCCTGGGAATCTTCACACTATGTACTTCCCTACCCCGTGGGAGAGACCTATAAGGTACATTTAAGTCAGTGCAGCGGCTCCTATCACAGTGCGGGTGAACCCGATGCTTTCGCAGTGGATTTCGCAATGCCTATCGGAAGTCTGATCACGGCCAGCAGGCGCGGAACGGTGGTTCATACCGAAGAAAGCGGACTCGACGGAGAGCACCCAAATAACCTGGTTGTGGTAAAGCACGGCGACAACACCTATGCGCAATATATGCACCTGACCTACAACGGAGCCATCCCTGAAATAGGTGATGTGGTTGAACAGGGTGATAGTATAGGGTTAAGCGGTGCGACCGGTCTGGCGATCTATCCGCATCTGCATTTTGTGGTCACTACTGAAGGTTGGGAATATCCTTACGTCTCCATACCGCATAATTACAGGAATACCGAACCCAATCCTCGTGGCCCCCAGGCCCGAAAGGAATACACTGCCCTTCCCTATTGAATTGTGTATTCTTGCTGATCCCAACTGGAGAGATTTACGTATTTTAGTGGGAAAGAAAACCTAATGCGACCAGTTACTACCCTATTCCTTCTCCTTTCATTAACCGCAGGAATTGCCCAAACCGACACTAAACTTTACGAGATCATCGACGCCGTCTCTGCCGAAAGGTTGGAAAAGGATATTACAACTCTTGCAAATTTCGGAACACGCCATACGTTGAGCGATACGGTGTCCAATACGCGTGGGATCGGAGCCGCAAGGCGATGGATCAAAAGTGAATTCGACAAGATCTCGATCAGTTGTGGTGGTTGCCTGGATGTGTTCTACCAGAAAGACCTGGTAAAGCAGGGTGAGAACAACAGGATCGTTAAGGATGTTTGGGTGGTTAATGTAGCCGCCGTCCAGAAAGGAACAAAATACCCGAATCGCTATATCATTATGAGCGGGGATATCGATTCCCGTGTGAGCGACCCCACGGACTTTACCTCCGATTCCCCCGGAGCCAACGACAATGCAAGTGGAATGGCCGGCGCAATTGAGGCCGCCAGGGTTTTATCAAAATACAAATTTGAGAGCAGCATCGTCTACCTGGGACTTAGCGGTGAAGAACAAGGGCTTTTTGGCGGAAAGGGCTTTGCCAACTTCGCCAAAGAACAAGGCTGGGAGATCATCGGTGTGCTGAATAACGATATGATAGGAAATATCAAGGGTGTGGATGGAGTGGTTAGCAACGTGGATTTCAGGATCTTTTCTGAACCAGTGCCTCCTACAGAGACGGAACGAGAGCGAAATCGCAGACGCTTCTACGGTGGTGAGGTAGATGGTATTTCCCGGCAACTGGCGCGTTACGTTCACAAAACGACAAAGGCCTATATGCCGGAGATGAACCCTATGCTTATCTATCGGCTGGATCGTTTTGGACGGGGAGGCCATCACAGGCCGTTCAACGATGCGGGATTCGCAGGAATTCGCATCATGGAAGCCCACGAGAATTACACCCAGCAGCACCAGGATATACGTATGGAAGATGGCATAGAATATGGGGATAAGCTGAAATTCGTGAATTTCGATTATGCAAAAAAACTAACCGCGGTGAACGCCATCGCTATGGCCAGCCTTGCCTCGGCCCCGCCTCCGCCCGGCGATGTTGCTATTGGCGGTATCGTGGAGCCTTCGGCTAAGTTCAAATGGAAGAAAGCAGATGGGGCCGTGGGGTACAAGATCTACTGGCGTGAAACAACCTCACCAACCTGGGATCACAGCCGATATGTAGGCGATGTTTCGGAATTCACCCTGGAAGGCATTGTTATTGATAATTATTTCTTCGGAATTGCATCTGTGGGCAAGAACGGGCACGAAAGCGTGGTGGTCTTCCCTTCCGGTATTTTCCGCAATTGATTAAAATAAATACATGAAAAACAGAATTCTTCTACTATTCTTGCTGATCTCAGCGATAGGCTATTCACAGACTTTTACCAAACGTGATAGTATCTTCGGAAGCATTACACCCGAACGCGCCTGGTGGGATCTGCAACACTACGATCTTCGTGTTAGTGTTTTTCCGAAGCAAAAAGAGATCACGGGAACCAATACCATAACCTATACGGTCCTGGAACCGGGAAACGAACTTCAACTCGACCTTCAGCAACCCATGAAACTTCTCAATGCCACACAGGACGGGGAAGCACTGGAGATCCGTTCCGAAGGAATGTTTCACTACATTCGGTTGAAAAAGAAGCAGGAAAAAGGTGAGACTAACCGTCTGTCGGTACAATTCTCCGGTAAACCCAGGGTCGCCAGGAACCCGCCGTGGGATGGTGGTTTTACGTGGACGCGTGATAATTCCGGCAAATGGTTCATCGCAACCTCCAACCAGGGTATTGGCTCAAGCATTTGGTGGCCAAACAAGGATCACCCCTACGATGAACCCGATATGGGAGTAGAACTATCGATAACTGCACCCTCGGAGCTTACGGCGGTTGGCAATGGCCGGCTCATGAAAGTTGAAGACAACAAGGACTCCAGGACCTGGACCTGGAATGTGACCAACCCGATAAACAACTACGGGATCAACGTAAACGTGGCCGATTACGTCCGATTTTCGGAAAAATACCAGGGAGAACAAGGTGAACTCGACCTGGACTACTGGGTACTACGAAATAACCTGGATAAGGCGAAGAAACAATTCAAACAGGCACCTATGATGATTAAGGCTTTTGAGCATTGGTTTGGCCCTTATCCCTTCTACGAGGACAGTTTTAAACTGGTGGAAGTACCTTACCTGGGGATGGAGCACCAGAGTAGCGTTACCTATGGCAATCGTTATATTAACGGGTATCTGGGGCACGATCTGAGTGATACGGGCTGGGGTCTTAAATTCGACTTTATCATTATCCATGAGGGCGGCCACGAGTGGTTTGCGAACAATATCACGAATACCGATGTCGCTGATATGTGGATACATGAGGGGTTTACCGCTTACTCGGAGAATCTGTACCTGGATTATCACTTCGGAAAGGAGGCTGCTTCGGCCTATGTGGTGGGTACGCGCAGTAAAATAGGTAACGACCGGCCTGTGATCGGGAAGTATGGTGTTAGAAATTCCGGAAGTGGAGATATGTACTACAAGGGAGCTAACATCCTGCATACTCTTCGGCAGTTACTTGAGGACGACGGAAAGTGGCGTGAGATCCTGCGTGGTTTGAATTCTGAATTCAGACATCAGACGGTGAGTAGTGAACAGGTTGAGGACTACATCAGTGAAAAAACAGGGATCGACCTTACCGAATTCTGGCAACAATACCTCCGGACCACAAAAATTCCGAAGGTAGAATATAAGTTAAACGGTAAAAAATTATCGTTTCGATACACTAACATCATCGACAAATTTGATATGCCGGTGATCGCGATCGTCAATGGAGAAGAGCACTGGATCTTTCCGAAAGCCGGATGGCAAACGAAGGAATTTGGGGAGAGTATCCGAACCTTCCAGATCAAGAAGGATTTCTACGTGAATTCACAAAAGCTAACAGAATGATTGAAGAAAGGCCTGAACTATACTTTCCCAGGGATGTGGAATGGCGGGAATGGCTGGAGGAACATCATTTTCGTTATCCCCAGGGGGTATATCTTGTCTTTTACAAACTCGAACACGGGGTGCCAACGATGCGTTGGGAAGAAGCGGTTAAGGTGGCGCTTTGCTTTGGTTGGATAGACAGCACGGTAAAGAGCCTTGGGAACGGAAAGCGCAGGCAATATTTTTGTCCGAGAAACCCCAGGAGCACCTGGAGCAAACTGAATAAGGAATACATTGCCGAGCTGGACGCTGCCGGACTAATACACTCGAGCGGGTGGGCCATAATCGAAATCGCGAAGCAAACTGGCACCTGGTCGGCTATGGATGATGTTGAAAACCTTGTGATCCCGGAAGAACTTCAAAAAGCCTTTGATGAGAACCCGATTGCCTTTGAAAACTACTCCAATTTCGCTCGCGGGTACAGGAAGGGTTACCTGTCCTGGCTGCACCAGGCAAAACGTACTGAGACCAGGGTAAAAAGGATATCAGAAATAATACGGCTGTGTGAGGCCAATAGGAAATCCCGGCAATAGACTGTAACATTCTGAAGCTATTTTCTACGAATAATTCAAACTAAATTCAATGAAACAGCTGAAAAACTCTTTACTCATTACCGGCATTGGCGGTCTGATCTTCGGCACAATAGGATTTTTTGTAAACCCTGATATCACGATGAACTTAATGACAACGATCTGTGGGGCCTGCCTTGTATTTGGTTATTTCGATTTACGCAAAAAGACGAGAAGAAGTATTTCTGAATAATGCCCGGTTGATAAATCCCGAATTCGGTCAAAATTCTTACCTTGGGATTCTATAAAAATTCAACTATGCATATTCGAATCCTGACGCTCACTTTAGCGTTGTTCATCTTTACCCCCAATTACGCTCAGAAAAAGAAAAAAAAGGAAAAGGACGAAGAATCGACTACCTGGAATGTTGCCGATCCCGGTGACGATTTCAACTATAAAACACATAAGTTCACGACCGATGAAGGTACCTGGATGAACCTGGATGTGAGTCCGGACGGCCAGACCATTGTATTCGATCTGCTGGGCGACATCTACTCCATTCCTGTTTCGGGAGGTAAAGCCAAAGCGCTACAGACGGGGATTCCATACCAGCTTCAGCCGCGGTTCAGCCCGGATGGCAAGAAGATCTCTTTCACCAGTGATGAAGGTGGTGGAGATAATATTTGGGTGATGAATGCAGACGGAACCGAAGCCAAACAAGTTACTGAAGAGAAATTCAGGTTACTGAATAACGCAGTCTGGACTGCAGATGGCAACTACCTCATCGCCAGAAAACACTTCACCTCAGAGCGAAGTGCCGGGGCCGGTGAGATGTGGCAATATCACATCTCCGGCGGACAAGGACTTCAACTTACAAAGCGTAAGAATGACCAGCAGGATGTGAATGAACCATTTACGTCCACAGACGGAAAATACCTGTATTACTGTGAAGATATGTACCCTGGAGGATTCTTTCAGTACAACAAAGACCCGAACGATCAGATCTACGCTATAGAACGTTACGAATTTGAGACCGGAAAGACGCAAAGGATCACCGGAGGACCCGGAGGCGCAGCCAGGCCAACGGTTTCACCGGATGGTAAAAAGCTAGCATTTGTTAGGCGTGTCAGGGAAAAATCTGTTTTGTTCATTCACGACCTGGAAACAGAAGAAGAGTGGCCTGTCTATGACAAATTGAACAAGGACCAGCAGGAAGCCTGGGCATTGTTTGGTGTTTACGCGAATTTCGACTGGCTCCCGAACAATAACGAATTGATTTTCTGGAGCGGCGGAAAGATCAACCGATTGAATATCAACACCCTCGAAGTGAGGAATATTCCATTCGAAGTAGACGTATCGATCAAACTGGCTCAAACCGTGCATTTTAACAGCAAGATCGAGAACGATCGATTTACGGCAAAGGTCATTCGCGATGCGGTAACTTCACCCGATGGACGATTTTTAATATTCAACGCTTTAGGTTATATTTGGTCGAAGGAATTGCCAAATGGCACTCCAAAGAGATTAACTTCAGGCACCGATTTTGAGTTTGAACCAGTCATCTCCCCAGATGGAAGCAGTATTGTTTACGTCAGCTGGAACGATCTTGAGAAAGGTGCCATTTTAAAAATACCCCTCGGAGGCGGAACCCCGATAAAACTTACTTCGGAAAAAGCCATCTACCGCACTCCATCTTTCTCCTCGGATGGCAATCTAATCGTTTTCAGAAAAGAGAACGGCAATATGCAACAGGGTTTCAGTTTCACGAAAGAACCCGGGATCTATACAATGAAATCCAACGGGGCTGATGTAAAAAAAGTCATCAATAAAGGAGCCTATCCCATGTTCAGCAGTGATGGAAAACGGATCTTTCTGCAAACAGGCGGTGTATATTTTGGTAGCCTTACGAAAAAACTGATCAGTGTTGATCTCAATGGAAATGAGGAAAGAGAGCATGTTTCGTCTAAATATGCCAATCGAATAGTTCCTAGTCCGGACAACAAATGGGTAGCATTCTCCAACCTTCACAAGGTGTATATCGCCGCCATGCCGAATCATGGGAAATCCCTCGATCTGGACCCAAATACCAAGTCTGTTCCCGTTCAGCAGATCGCCAGGGACGCCGGGATCAATATTCACTGGTCTCCGGACAGCAAAAAGGTGATGTGGACCCTGGGCGAGGAATATTTCAGTAACCAACTCAACGAAAAATTCGTGTTCCTTCCCGGGGCTGGTGAAGAACCGGCTAAAATGCCCGAATCGGGAATTCGGGTTGGGTTGACCGTTGCCGTGGATAAACCTTTGGGAAAGATCGCGTTTACCAATGCGCGTATCATTACCATGGAGGACGACGTTGTAATCCCTTTAGGGATCATCGTGGTGGAAGATAACAAGATCGTCGCGATGGGACAGCGAATTCCAATCCCCGGTGATGCCAAGGTGATCGACCTCGCAGGCAAGACCGTCATGCCGGGTATGGTGGATGCCCATGCCCATGTTGGTGCCTTCCGATATGGGATCACGCCACAGCAGTACTGGCCATTTATGGCAAACCTGGCATTCGGGGTGACTACGGCCCACGATCCTTCTGCCAATACCGAGACGGTGTTCACGCTTTCGGAGATGCAGAAGTACGGAAACCTGGTGGGTCCCCGACTCTACTCCACGGGTATCATCCTCTACGGAGCAGATGGTGATTTCAAGGCTGTGATCAATAGCCTGGACGATGCGCGAAGCAGTATTCGTCGTACAAAAGCATTTGGAGCCAAGAGTGTGAAGAGCTATAATCAACCTCGACGGGAACAGCGACAGCAGGTATTGAAGGCAGCTCGTGAAATGGGGATCAATGTGGTTCCTGAGGGCGGTTCGCATTTCCTTCACAATATGACCATGGTGATCGATGGACATACAGGTGTGGAACACAACATCCCGGTAGCGCCTGTTTACAAGGATGTACTGGAAGTATGGGGTAAAAGCGGAACCGGCTATACACCAACCCTTATCGTGAATTACGGCGGGTTGAACGGTGAATATTATTACTATGAAAGGGATGATGTCTGGGCTAACGAACGACTCCAGAAATTCATGCCGAGACAGATACTGGACAGTCGCTCAAGACACCGAACCAAGGTTCCGAAGGAAGAATACGAGAACGGACATATACTGGTATCCAAAACAGCCAAGTCACTTTCGGATGCCGGCGTGAAGGTTAATATGGGTGCTCACGGACAGCTACAGGGACTGGGAGCCCATTGGGAAACCTGGATGATCGCAGCCGGTGGCATGTCGAATATGGAAGCCTTGAAAGCAGCTACTATCAACCCCGCAAAATATATAGGTGCCGGGGATGATATCGGTTCGCTGAAAGTTGGAAAAATGGCCGATCTGATCGTCCTTTCAGAAAACCCACTCGAAGATATCGAGAATACCCAGACCGTGGAGATGGTAATGGTGAATGGACGGTTGTACGATGCAGAAACCATGAACGAGATTGGAACCCGAATGAAAGAACGCCCTCCATTCTGGTGGGAGCACAATAAATACAACCAGGCGTTTCCATGGCACGAATCCACCCACAGTTTCCTGGACGGCGGATGCGGATGCCACGCCGGACACTGATCTGAGTTATGCATACGAGAGCATACTGGCGATTCTACAGGGAGTTGCTCCCTGTAATTATTGGGTTCACGGTTATCAATATTGCACTGTTCGGACTGATGTGGTCGTACGTTCTCTGTGTCACCCTCGGAATTCTTCTTGGGTATCTTAGCTTTGTATATTTCAAATCGGATCAATTCTATTTCTACCACAACCTCGGACTAACAAAATGGCGATTGTTCGAGATGTCTTTCACCATCAATGGGATCCTGGCCCTGGTTGTGCTATCGTCTTTAAAGCTGATCTCATCCTTTCTCTTTGGCAACATTTAAACTTCATCGGGCATATAAGAATTTCGGGATGCGGAACCTCATTCGGGATGTTTCGCTCGAATTGAACACAGGGGAAATAGTGGGACTCTTCGGACGGAATGGTTCGGGGAAATCCACATTGCTGAAAATGATGTACGGTACAACGCGTAGTGGTAAGATCGAAATGTCGTTCAATTCCGAATCAATTCGGTCATCCGAGGTCGTTCCGAAGAGAATAATCGGATATGTACCCCAGTCCTCATTCTTACCGGGAAATATCCGGGTCAGGGATGTTATTCCAGTTTATTTTCCGAAGGGAGAGGAACAGGACGAAGTATTCTACAATAGGGTGATAGCGACTTTCACGAATAAAAAAATTGGTGAACTGTCTCACGGTCAGCGTAAGTATTTCGAGGTGGTTCTAACATCACTATTGCCTCACCCATTCGTCTTTTTGGATGAACCATTCTCAATGCTCGAACCCCTGCAAAAAGAAGAGTTAAAGGACTTTTTCAAGCGGCTGAGTGTTCGAAAAGGGTTTCTGATAACCGATCATTATTACGAGGACGTATTGGATTGTACTTCGAGGAACCTTGTGATCAGGGATGGAGTCATCTACCCGGTTAGTTCGAAAGAGGAACTCAGGGATCATGAATACCTGTCGAAGAACAGTTAACTTCTTTCAATACACATTGAATTCAGGAAGCAACCGTTCCGCAGAAAATAATGACTAGCTGGTGACCTTACTACCTATGTGGGAATTATTATAATTAAAATCCAACTACTTCGTAGGTCGATTTTATCCTTCAAATATTTCCATTTGACGAAAACCATTTATTAATCCATATAAATAATGGTTTCTTAAAGCTTACTGGCTCAAAATTTGTAACTTTATAAACAATAACACTAAATTCTTATTAGCATGGTTAAATCAAAATATCAGAGCGTTCTCGATCTTGGAGAACAGTTGAATGTCCAGGATGGTGATGTGCAGGTTGTAGGGAACAAATTGGAAATACGCGGTACAGCGGCCAACCAATACCACAAGAATCTGCTTTGGGACGAGATCAAAAGAATTGGCGGGGAGAATCCTTCCGATATCATGGCCGATATCAAAGTTGCTGATACATCTGTATTTGCGCGGCATACGGTTGCAAGTGGTGAGTCGTTGAGCAAGATCGCCAAGAAGTACTACGGGGATCCGATGAAATACACGGCTATTTTCGAAGCAAACCGAAATATCCTTAAAAATCCGGATCTGATTCATCCCGGACAGGATTTGGTCATTCCAAACCTATAGGTAATCAGAAAGTCTTAAATTTAACTGCCCTGCTTTTTAGTCGGGCAGTTTTTTTATGTCTGAATTTTTCTCGGAAATATCACTCTTCTATCTCCCGTTGCTGTTCGTATTGGGAGCAGCCACATTCACCCTCTCCACGATCAGCGGTGGCGGCGGCGCCATGATGCAGATCCCCATTCTCAATTTCCTGATCGGGACCTCACAGACCGCCCCGGTGATCAACCTCGGTGCATTGATCAGCCGTCCATCACGGATCATCATCTTCTGGAAACATATTGAATGGAAAGTATTCTGGTATTTCGTACCGGCAGCGGTTTCCGCGGCAATTCTGGCAGGTTATCTTTTTGCCAAGGTGAAGATACTCTGGATACAGATCCTTGTTGGTCTGTTCCTGGTAAGTACCGTCTTTCAGTATAAATTCGGGAAGGAAGCAAAATCATTTGAAGTAAAACTATGGTATTTCACGCCACTAGGGTTCTTCATTGGGATTGTCGGAACCTTCACAGGAGGTATGGGCCCTATCCTGAATCCTTTTTTCCTAAATGCAGGAATCACAAAAGAAGAACTGGTGGGGACCAAAGCCGCACAGTCACTTTTCCTCGGGATGGCACAGGTAGGTAGTTACAGTTTCTTCGGGTTGCTGAACAAAGAATTATGGATCTACGGAATAGCTCTCGGGCTGGGAGCTACTCTCGGCAATTTCATCGGTAAGCGGATCCTCGCCCGGATGAGTAAGCTCCACTTCAGGCGCTGGGTGATCGTGATCATGGTGATCAGCGGGATCGTTCTTATCGTAAAAGCCGTGAGCGAACTCCTATAATCCGCTGATATATCCCCCGTACACATCCTTGAATCGCATCCCGTCGCTAAGGTTGTATTTACTGAGTTTTCGGTACTCCACAAGTGCCCAAAGCA
Organism: Bacteroidia bacterium; assembly: GCA_030431695.1. Lineage (GTDB taxonomy): Bacteria > Bacteroidota > Bacteroidia > Flavobacteriales > Flavobacteriaceae > Pukyongia. The sequence goes on from JAUIIU010000002.1 coordinate 21,952, forward strand.
CGAATTCCTTTACGAAAGGAATGTCTCGCGTATCTAGGTCAGGCATATAAACGCTCACAAGGTCATTGAGCGGAGGTATCCTGTTGAGTTGTTCTGAATATTCAGAATTACTCAGTGTATCCAGTAATTCGAAATTACTCTGCTCGAAGAACCAGGCCACGATATCGGTATAGGGGTCGGCATCTGCTTCCTTCTGAAGTTTTTCGATCCTCGGGAAGTATTCCTCGAATTGCGATTTCACCGCATCGGCGATCAATTGCTGTGCCACCTGGGCAGCTCCCTCCTGCTCTCCTTCGTACACCAGTTCTACTTTTCCGGTGATCGACGGGATGATCCCCATAAAATCTCCTAAGCGAACGGTCGTCTCCGATTCCCCGTTATGAAGTGCTCTTCGTTCGGCAGTGCTCAGCAGGTTCTCAAAAGCCGTGATACTCATCCTGGCACTTACACCGCTCTTCTCATCTATGAACTCACTCTTCCGGGCCTGGAAGCTGATCTCTTCAAGGATGTCTCTGGCGAGTTCAGGCACATAAACGTGATGCTTTTCCGCCATGGCTTCAGCTGCTTCCTGTTCAGTAATAACACGAGCGGTCTCAATATCTTCCGGGTAGTGTGTCAGTATCTGAGAACCGATACGGTCCTTTAACGGGGTTACTATACTTCCCCTGTTGGTATAATCCTCGGGGTTGGCAGTAAACACAAATTGTATATCCAGGGGCAAACGAAGTTTGAATCCTCGAATCTGCACATCCCCTTCCTGGAGAATATTGAATAGAGCTACCTGTATCCTGGCCTGCAGGTCGGGTAACTCGTTGATCACAAAAATACTGCGGTTTGCACGAGGGATCATACCGTAGTGGATCACACGGTCGTCTGCATAGGTCAACTTCAGATGAGCTGCTTTTATCGGATCCACATCACCTATAAGGTCGGCCACGGTAACATCGGGCGTAGCCAGCTTTTCCGCGAACCTGTCATCACGATGCAGCCACTCAATTGGGGTGTCATCACCTCTTTCCGCAATGAGTTCGGTAGCAAACCTCGAGATCGGTTTGAACGGATCGTCGTTTATTTCGCTTCCGGCAACTACAGGAATGTATTCGTCGAGCAAGGAGACCATTTGCCTGGCAAGCCTGGTTTTTGCCTGTCCGCGCAACCCCAACAGGTTAATATTGTGTTTGGAGAGAATCGCACGTTCCAGTTCCGGGATCACGGTAAATTCGTATCCGTGAATGCCTTCGAAGGTAGTTTCTTTTTTCATGAGTTTCTGCAGCAGGTTCCTGCGAAGCTCATCCTTTATGGTCTTATATTCGTAACCAGCCGCTTTCAGCTGGCCCAGAGTTTTTATATTCTCAATGTTCATGTCTACTATCTTATTTTCTTTCTTCGGTTTGTTTCATAATCGGTAAAGATCATTTCTCCAAGCCCCTGGAGTCCCGTATAGAAGGCCTTTCCCTGGTTGGCTTCCGTGAAGTGATCCACGAATTGCATGAGGTAGGGATCCTGGGCGATCATAAATGTTGTGATCGGGATATGTAATTTACGGGCTTGCCTTGCCATCATATAACACTTGTTCACGATATGTGGGTCGAGTCCGACGCTGTTCTTGTAATATTGCCCGTCCGGCAATTGCAGGCAGCTTGGCTTTCCATCCGTGATCATAAAGATCTGTTTGTTGGTATTGCGCTTTCTCCGCAGCATATCCATTGCCAGTTGCAGTCCTGCCACGGTGTTGGTGTGATAAGGCCCGACATTGAGATACGGCAGGTCCTTGATCTTTATGGGCCATGCATCATTTCCGAATACCAGTATATCCAGGGTATCTTTCGGGTAACGGGTGGTGATCAATTCGGAAAGCGCCATGGCCACTTTCTTCGCGGGAGTGATCCGATCCTCACCATACAAGATCATACTGTGACTAATATCGATCATAAGAACAGTACTCATCTGAGCCTTGAACATGGTCTCCTCAACCACCAGGTCGTTCTCGGTTAGGTGAAAATCCCCTAGTCCGTGATTCACCTGTGCATTCTTCAAACTTTCTGTTATCGAGATCCTGTCCAGGGTATCGCCAAACTGGTATTTCCTGAATTCCCCCGACTTCTCGTCTCCCTGTCCTGTTTTCTTTGTTTTATGGTTTCCGGCCCCGCTTCTTCTGAGCTTCCCGAAGATCTGTTCCAGCGCTCGTTTTCGGAGGGCCTGTTCCAGCTTTTCTGTGATCTTTGTTTGTCCGTCACCACTACCCGCTCCACTTCCGTCCGGCACGATCTCCTCTCGGATATAGCCTTTCTTTTTGAGATCCTCTATAAAATCATCGATGGTATACTCGGGCGTCGTGATATTGTATTCTTCGTCAAGCTGACGCAGCCAATCGATCGCCTCGTCAAAGTCGCCGGAAGTATGTGTGATGAGTTCCTGGAAGATTTCGAAGAGTTTTTCGAACGGGGACTGTTCCTTCGGACTATGTTTTGTGAACACAAATCCCGACAGTCGTTTCTTCTTTTTCATACCCTAAAGATACTCAAATTCGAACACAATAAACTGCGGTATTAACAGGCTTTTAAGACTTGTAGCGTCTCATTTTATTACCTTTAAAATTCTTATAACTAAAACCAATCAACCCGAATGAAGAAATCTTTATTTCTCTCCCTGTTTTTTGTTGTATCCACTTTATTTTCCCAGGAAGTTTCCATGGATCTCATGAAAGATCTCAAACCGAGGAATATCGGACCCGGGGGTATGTCCGGTAGGGTAACCGCTATCGACGTAGTAAACAACAACCCTGATGTGATGTACGTAGGAACCGCATCCGGCGGCTTGTGGAAATCTACCAGCGGTGGCATAAAATGGTACCCGGTGTTCGAAGATCAGCCCACAGCTTCAATAGGCTCAGTAGCCATCCAACAAAGCAATCCTTCGGTGGTTTGGGTAGGTACAGGGGAAGGAAACCCCAGAAATAGCCTGAACGGTGGTTTCGGTGTGTATAAATCCCTGGACGGAGGTAAGAACTGGATATCGATGGGGTTAGAAAAGACCCGCCACATTCACCGCGTCATCATAGATCCAACCGATCCCAACACCGTATATGTGGGAGCGATCGGCAGCCCCTGGGGTATCCACCCTGAACGCGGCGTTTTTAAAACAACTGATGGAGGTAAGAACTGGAAGAAAGTTCTGTATGTAAATGACAAAACCGGTGTGGCCGATCTCGTCATGGACCCTTCCAATCCCAATAAGCTGATCGCCGCCATGTGGGAACACAAACGCGATCCCTGGTTCTTTAAATCGGGAGGAGAAGGCAGCGGACTGTATATCACCCACGACGGTGGAGAGACATGGCAGGAGCGTACGGATGCCGATGGATTGCCAAAAGGAGATCTCGGAAGAATTGGAGTTGCTATCGCTCGTAACAAACCAAATATCGTCTACGCCCTGGTTGAAGCAAAAAAGAATGCGCTATACAAAAGTGAGGACGGAGGATTCAATTGGAAAAAAATAAACGACAAGAACGACATAGGCAATCGCCCGTTTTACTATTCTGAAATATATGTCGACCCACAGAACGAGAACCGTGTCTTCAGTGTGTTCACCTATGTGAACGTTTCAGAAGACGGGGGAAAGAACTTCGATGAGCTCATGCCGGCCTATGGTGTGGATAACGGGGTGCATCCCGACCATCACGCCTGGTGGATCCACCCTGAAGACGGCAGTTTTATGATCGATGGAAACGATGGGGGTATGAATATTACTAAAGACGGTGGCAAAACCTGGCGATTCATAGGAAATCTGCCAGTGGCCCAGTTCTATCATATAGCCGTAGACAACGAATACCCATACAATGTCTATGGGGGAATGCAGGATAACGGCAGCTGGCGCGGACCGGCTTACGTGTGGCGTTCACAGGGTATAAGGAACAGCTATTGGCAGGAGATCTCCTTTGGTGACGGTTTCGACGTTGTACCTGATAGAGACGACAGTCGCTATGGCTGGAGTATGAGTCAGCAAGGGTTTGTTAGTCGCTACGACTGGATCACGGGTAATAACTATTCGGTACGCCCGACGCATCCCGATCCGGAAATGCGACTGCGCTTCAACTGGAATTCAGCAATAAATATCGATCCCTTTAATAACAGTACTATTTACTTCGGAAGTCAGTTTGTCCATAAAAGCACAGACAAAGGCCTGACCTGGGACATCATCTCGCCCGACCTTACCACTAACGACCCTGAAAAGCAGAAGCAGGATGAAAGTGGCGGACTCACCATGGACGCTACTGGTGCTGAGAATCACACCACGATCCTGGTGATCGAACCCTCAACTCTTGAACAGAATATGCTATGGGTAGGCACCGATGACGGACGTGTACACTACACCCGGAATGGTGGCGCGAACTGGACCGAGGTATCTCAAAACATCAAAGGATTACCGGAAGGTAGTTGGATCGTTCAGATCAGGGCCTCAAACAAGAACAAAGGCGAGGCGCTACTTGTGGCTAATGATTACCGCAGGTTCAACTATACACCTTATGCATTCCGGACAACCGATTACGGTAAGACCTGGACCCGTATCGTTGACGAAAAGGACGTGATCAGCTATGCGCTTTGTATTGTTGAGGATCCGAAAGAGAAGAATTTACTGTTTCTTGGAACAGATGACGGTCTTTACGTGTCTGTCGATGCAGCAAATACCTGGACAAAATGGACCAACGGATTCCCTACAACCTCGGTAAAGGATCTGGTGATACATCCCAGGGAGAACGACCTGGTGATCGGAACCTTCGGAAGGGCAGCCTGGGTGCTGGACGACATTCGTCCGCTTCGGGCGTTGGCCGCGAATGCGTCTGTCATTCAGCAGGATGTAAAATTATTTGAACCTCCGGTGGCCTACCAGGCAGCCTATCAGCAGCCAACAGGCAGTCGATTCGGAGGTGACGCTCTTTACAATGGAGAGAACAGGCCTTATGGGGCGCAATTCACCTACTACTTCAGCAAAAAAGAAGAAGAGAAGAATTCAGAAAAAGAAACTGAAGAAGAAGAAAATGATGATGAAGAGCCCAAGGAGGAAAAGGCTGAAGATACCACCGGAAAACACAAAGACAGCCTTTACCTGCGAATCTATGATGGGAATAAACTAATCCGTACATTAAAACGTAAAATACCGGACAGTTCGGGTCTATACCGCTGGCGTTGGTTTATGGACGAAGCAGGGGTGGATCGCCCAAGCAGGCGCATTAGGGAACGCAGGAATGAGCCAGGCGGTTTAACCGTTAAACCCGGGACCTACCGAGCAGAACTGAGCTTCCTTGAAAGCAAATCGGCAACCAATATTAAGGTAGAAAGCGATCCCAGGCTGGAAGTACCACAGCGTGCTATAAATGAAGGATATGCGAGACAGAAAGAGCTGCAGCAGATGACCGCAACGGCTTCGGAGGCAGTGAGGCAATTGGTGGAGAGTAAAACTACTGTTGAAGAATTTCAGAAAAAACTAAAGAAAAAAGACAAGGAAGCATATAAGGATGATCTTAAATCGGGCAAGGAATTGATCAAAAAGATCGATAGCCTGATCGCCTTGTACCTTGGTAAAGAAGATAAGAGGCAGGGAATTACGCGAAACCCTGAAGTAACCGTCATGCAGCGTATAGGGACAGCGAACTGGTACAGTGGAAGCAGGCCTGCAGGCATGACGGCGACGGAAGAACGCCTGTTGAAGCAAGCCAGGGATCATTTCAATTCGGCAATTGAAAAAACCAACGAATTTTTTGTAACCGAATGGGCCGAATACCGGTCTAAAATGGAAGGAATGGATCTATCTCCATTCAAAGAAATCAAGACTTTTAACTAATCAATAAACCAGCACATATGAAAAAATTATTTCTGATTGCGATTTCTGTATCCTTGCTATTCTCATGTAAGGAAAAAGAAGAGCCGGAGGTCGCCGAAGTGATCGAGGTGGACCAATACACCATCGAGCAATTTATGGACAATGAGAATGCTTTTGGCAACGGCTATTCACCAGATAAATCCAAAGTCCTGATGACCAGTAACCGGTCTGGCATCTACAATATGTACACTATCCCGTCAACCGGAGGTGAAATGACCCCTTTGACACAATCTGACAGCGCCTCCGTTTACGGAATATCCTATTTTCCGAAGGACGACAGGATACTGTTCCGAATGGATGGTAACGGAGACGAGATCTACAAGATATTTATGAAAGACGGTGACGAGATCAAGAGGCTCACCCCGGCAGAGAATGTACGTGCACTTTTCAGGGGATGGTCGAGAGAGGAGAACAGTTTCTTCTACGGAAGTAACGAACGCGACGCTCGATTTATGGACCACTACGAGATGAATCTGGACGATTTCAGCTCAAAAATGATTTGGCAGAACGATGAAGGACTTAATTTCGGGGGTATGTCGCCGGACCGAAAGTATATTGCTGTGACCAAATCGATCAATACCAACGATAGCGATCTGTTCATCCTGAATACCGAAACCGGTGAAAAGACCAAGATCAATGACAACCTGAGTGGAAATGTGCCAGAAGATTTCACCCTTGACGGCAAGTACTTCTATTACTCCACAGACGACGGGGAAGAATTCAGTTACGTGATGCGTTACAATCTTGAAGATGGCAGTAAGGATAAGGTGTTATCCAAAGACTGGGATATTTCTGCTTACTATTTCACCCGAAACGATAAATACCAGGTCACTTTCTCCAATGAAGATGCAAAGACCGTTATGGTGGTTACTGAAGTAGCCACGGGAAATATCGTGGAGTTCCCTGAATTTGAAAACCAGGAGATCAGCAGTGCATCCTTTTCCATGGATGAAACTATGGCCTTACTCCGGGTGGGCGGATCACATACCCCGACAAATTCCTATTCGTACGACCTGGCAAGTGGAGATCTTCACCAGTTAACTGATGTATTAAACAAGGAGATCGACGGTTCGCATCTGGTATCTGCTGATGTGGTTCGGTTCAAGTCGTTTGACGGACTAGAGATCCCGGCGATCTATTACCAGCCTCACCAGGCGTCGGCGGACAACCCCGTTCCTGCCCTGGTATGGGTACATGGTGGCCCAGGTGGTCAATCCAGACAGGGTTACAATTCAACTATCCAGTACCTTGTAAACCACGGCTATGCGATCCTCGCGGTGAATAACCGGGGAAGCAGCGGCTACGGAAAGAGTTTTTACAAGATGGACGACCAGAATCATGGTGATAAGGATCTGAAGGACTGTATTGCCGGAAAAGACTGGTTAAAGACCCAGGACGTTATCGATGGTAACAAAATTGGGATACTCGGCGGTTCATATGGCGGGTATATGACCATGGCCGCCCTAACCTATGCTCCCGAGGAATTCCAGGTTGGTGTGAATATATTTGGAGTTACGAATTGGATTCGTACCCTTAAGAGCATCCCGCCATGGTGGGAATCCTTCAAAGATGCACTTTACGAGGAAATGGGAGACCCGAATACGGAAGATTCCATTCGTTTGCGTCAGATCTCACCACTGTTCCATACAGAGAACGTTACCAAACCCCTGATCGTACTTCAGGGTGCCCAGGACCCGAGGGTTCTGAAGGTTGAAAGCGATGAGATCGTGGAAGGTGTGAAGAACAATGGTGTTCCCGTGGAATATGTCCTGTTTGAAGATGAAGGGCATGGCTTCGTGAAAAAGGAGAACCAAATCGAGGCCTATGGTAGGATCAAAGAATTCCTGGACAAATATCTCAAAGGAGAAGGACAGGAAAGTATGGACGCTGCCAAGGCTGAAGAAGTTGAAGAAACCGAATAATTTATATGAGAAAAAAAATTGCTGTTTGTTTAGTCGTATTATGTAGTATTTCTTCAATTATCACCGCCCAGGAAACCGGGGAAGACGACCTCGGTTTCTGGGCGATGTATTTCGGGACGAATCGGGTTACCGATGATCTCAGTATTCACACCGAGGCACAGTTTCGTTATTACGAGGTTGGAAGTAATTTCAACCAGATGCTGCTGCGAACCGGGCTGAATTATCATCTTTCGGAGAAGGCCATCGCCACCCTGGGTTATGGGTACATCGAAACCGATCCCACATTTCCTGAACCGGATGGTGAAAGCAATACCACAGAGCACAGGATATTTCAACAATTTGTCCTGAACAATTCGTTAGGCAAGTTTAAGTTCTCACATCGATACCGAATTGAGCAACGTTTCATTTCGAGCCCGGTGACAGGCGATGACACACAACACCGTGCCCGCTACTTGCTTAGGGTCACCTACCCTATCTCGGAATCCTGGTTTCTCAGTGCTTACGACGAGATCTTCATCAATTTGCAGGAGCCCTTGTTCGGGCAGAATCGATTGTACGGGGCCGTTGGTTATGTGATCAATAAGAATGTGAATGTACAGTTCGGTTATCTGAAGAATCACTTTACGGGTGCCAACTTCGACCGGCTGCAGCTGGGAGTTACCTGGAATACAGACCTTCGGAAAAAGCCCGAGACTGCAAATTAATCCAGGAGCCTGGCTCTACTTCCGGCATATCATTTACATCTTGCTTGTATGTAATAATAATATGCGTTAACTTCGAAGAACACAAAACCTAAATTCTGAAGTCATGAAAAAAGTAGCGTTATGCCTTGCCATGCTTTGTTTTGTATTGACAGGCTGCAAGGATGATAAAAAGAAAGATTCCGAAGAAACAACGGAAGTTGAAGTCGTTGAGGAAAACGTACCCAGTGATATAAAAAAGATTAGTATGACCCTCGAATCCAAGAGCGGGAGTACGGCTACCGGAACGGTGGATTTCATTGAGGATAGCGGAGTTGTAAAGATGATCGCTACGCTTAGTGGTCTCACACCGGGAACTCATGCCATACATATTCATGAAAAAGCAGACTGTTCGGCCGACGATGGGACTTCAACCGGAGGACACTGGAATCCAACCTTTGCCCCTCATGGAAAATGGGGTGATAAAGAAGGATTTCACAAGGGTGATATAGGAAATATTGTAGCCGATGAGAACGGGAACGGGAGTATCAGCATGAAGACCGACGAATGGTGTATAGGCTGTGGCGACGAAAAAAAGGATATCCTGGGTAAGGCGATCATCGTACACCAGGGTACAGACGACTTTACAACGCAACCTACTGGAGCTGCAGGCGCCAGGGTTAGTTGTGGAGGGATCATAGAATAAGACCTACTTTATATAATTCTGAAAGCCATCCGATTGGGTGGCTTTTTTAGTACTTTTAAAGTTCACTAATTAGCTATTTCCATGAAACCTGTCTATCAACTCTGCATTCTGATCGGGATCGGCATCTTTGTCTATTTCTATTTCTTCAATTTTGATAATATGAGTGAGACCCAACTGGTTAACGCGGTCTTGTATTGGTATACGCCAATTGCTTTCGGGCTGTATGGTCTCATAGCATTCAGAATAAAGAAAAGAATACCGGGTACTGAAAAAAGTGTACTGATGTATATGTTCTCCGGGAAGGACCCGGTGATACTCATCCTTTTGATCCTCCTTGGTATTAGTGGACTTATCGGGCTCCTCGTTTTACTAATACCCTTACTGCTATTCAATGTGAAGAAAACGAGTTATGACCTAAGTGTGGCCTTTGTTGGGGCTGTTATACTATTGTTACTGCTCCTTGCCTTTTTCCTGGTACTGTGGCCTTCATTGTAATAACCAGATCTATGAAGCATCCATTTGAAATAAACGGCCTTGATCATATCGCAATTCGCGTTAGCGATATGGAACGTTCTGCGGAATGGTACACAGCGGTATTGGGGCTAAAACGCTATCAAACGGAGGAATGGGGCCCCTTCCCTATTTTCTTATTAGCGAATCGTTCCGGTATCGCCTTGTTTCCTGCTAATCTGAAGGATTCGACGATCGACCCTGCTTCCAGGAATGTGAAATTGGATCATTTTGCTTTCAACCTCAATCGGGAGAATTTTGAAAAAGCACGACAGCGGTATGATGAACTTGGCCTGGAGTACAGTTTCAGCGATCATCACTATTTCCATTCAATATACACCAGGGATCCGGACGGGCATACAGTAGAATTGACCACCATAGTGGTGGATGAAAATGATTTTTACCAATAATGATCAAATTAAGAAGAACTAATTCTGAAGACCAGGACTTTATCGAACTGGTGGCTGCACTTGATGGAGAACTGGCCGAACGTGATGGAGAGGAACATGACTTCTACCACCAGTTCAACGCTATAGACGACATAAAATACGCTGTAGTTGCTTACCGGGATTCCAAACCGGTAGGTTGCGGAGCCATTAAGGCCTTCGATGAAGATTCCGTAGAAGTTAAGCGAATGTATACTCTTCCAACTTATAGGGGTATGGGAATCGCTTCGCGGATTTTGGCTGACCTGGAGGATTGGGCAGCCGAATTGGGTTATTCGTCCTGTGTCCTTGAAACAGGCCTGCAACAACCTGAGGCGATCGCTTTATACCGTAAACAAGGCTACCAAGACATAGCTAACTACGGACAATACATCGGGGTTGCCAACAGCAGGTGTTTCAGAAAAACAATAAAGTTGAATTGATCATGGCACGACCGAAGAATAAGTCCGATTTAATTTCTTTGGGTCAGGAGAATTATAAGCTTCTCAACGAATTGGTGGATTCCTATTCAGCGGAAGAACAGGAATCGGACTTCCCTCCGGGCACCCTGAATCGTAATATCCGGGACGTACTGGCACACCTGCATCACTGGCACCTGATGTTCCTTGGTTGGTATGAAGCAGGCATGAAAGGCGAAAAACCCGAAATGCCAGCCAAAGGCTACAGTTGGAAGACCACTCCTGATCTGAACCTTGAGATTAGGAAAAGATATACCAGGACGCCTTTGTCCGAAGTACGAAAAATGCTGGAAACATCCTTTCATGATGTACTGAATATCATAGAATCCCACTCCAACGAAGAACTTTTCACTAAAAAGAGATACAAATGGACCGGAAGTACTTCCCTGGGAGCCTATCTTGTATCGGCAACTTCCAGTCATTACGACTGGGCGATCAAACTTATTAAACGTGCTAAAAGGTGATCTCACGCAATGATCCAATATGAAAAGCCTCCTTGCGGAGGCTTTGCTATATAGAGATGTAAATGTTTCTTTTTAGGGACATCGTTCGATGTTTACTTTATGTTTCATTTACAGGATTTTACTGTCTGACTAGATAATTTCAAAAAATATGCCAAAAAAAAAGCCGCTTCTTCTGAAGCGGCTTTGGATAACAGTTTACCTATTATTGTTTTACTATTCGTTTTACAATTGTGGCGGATTCTGCTTCAATCTGAACGAAATACATACCCGTCGAAAGACTATCAACAGAAATAGTAGTTGATGTTCCCGAATTAGCCATATTCACTGTTTGAACGATCCTACCGTTCACATCAGAGATCGTAACCATATTCAATCTCTGCTGACTGTTATTGACCAGGTGTAATTCACTCTGGGCTGGATTTGGATACAATTGAATCGCGTTAGACAATTGGTTATCGATATTAGCAAGTACTTCTATTACTTCCAGTTCGAAAGTACAGTCACCCGTATTACCTGCACCATCAGTCGCAAGGATGGTAATCGTTGTAATACCAGCACCTACCTGAGTTCCTGCAGCCGGACTCTGGGTAAGTACGGGGGAGGAATTACAATTATCCGTGGCTGTAGCCATAGGTGTATAATCCGGAATTGTGAATTGCGCACCCTGGTTGATCACTTCGGTCATATCGGCCGGGCAGGTAACCGTCGGATCAATAGCATCGACTGTTACTACCGTTTCCGTTCGCGCAGCAAGACAACCAGTGAACCCAAGGCCAATATCATCATTGTATACACCGTAGGTAGCTGTTTCACATATTCCGCTCCAATCTGCAGCCGAATCGGTTTCACCATTTCTTCTGAATGAACCTGAACACTCCGCTACAAGATTCGCTCCGTCACCGGTCCAGTCCAGGTCGGCGGCTGTAATATTAAATCCGTTGATGGTAACATTCAACCCTGAGATCTCTGCTGCTGAGAAATTCCAGAACACGGAATCCACAACGTTTCCACTCGGATCGATTATGATGATCCATCCATTCCCGGTATTATTCCACCAGATATTGTCTCCCCAGTATCCCGGTCCGCCATCATCGTTAAATTCGATAACACTATCCTGTCCCATAAATCCAAGAGTTTGCTGTACAGAGTTTATAGTGTTTATATTGGTGTATGGCTCTTCACTTACAGCAACTGTATACCCGGAATAATCTGTTGCAACACCAACGTTGGTGATCTCAAATTGGTCCGGTGTTTCAAGCGTAATTTCAGAAATCACAAGTTGGGACAATGGTCCTGGAGGGTTTTCCTGTGCAAAAACTGATAAATTACCGGTAGGATTAAAGGTGTAATCTGTTCCTTCGTGAAGGAAATTACCACCCGTAGCGTCGTCAAACCAACGGATCACATTGGTTGGATCGGATGGCACAGCAGTGACTGTTACCGAATCCCCCACACATATATCGGAAGCACCGGTAGTAGTCGGGCCATTTGGTACGGCAAGTACTTCAATATCATCCGAGGCCGATGAGGCAACCGAACAAGTACCGGCTGTAACAGTATAAGTGATACTGTGAACACCTACACCGGCGACAGCGGGATCGAACGAATAGGTAGCTCCATTACCGTCATCGGTAACACCAGCTCCGCTGTAAACACCACCAAATGGTGTTCCTCCACCAAGTCCGGTTAATATTCCTTCGGAAGCACAAACGTCGCCAGGAGCAGTAAAAGAGGCAACACCTGAAGGTGTATCAAATGCTTCGGTACCATCGGAACGGCTGTTCGAAGATCCCTGGTCTGCACTCAAACCAAGACCTCTTCTTGCGAAGGCATCCCAAATGCGACATTCATTCGCTCCGTTGTATATGGCAACATCTGCAGCCAGGATAGCATCACGTCCGTCAACGAATCCGGGGCTACAAGGCTGTATCTTCATGGCTTCGGTTACAAGAGCCATAGCCTGAACGTTACCTGCATCCTGGGATACATCACCCGTAAAATTGTAAATATCCGGATCGAAGCCGTGTTCGTCGATCAGCTCCCAGGTCATTTCCCATAACATGGTGGCCCAAACTGAGCCTACTCCGTGAGGAATCGATTCTGTCTTAATATCATCGTAGGTTTGTGGGTTCACTCCCATATCGGTACTGTAAGGGAAAGAGCGGATCCCTCCGCCTCCCGGACCTTGTCCGAAAAGATAAGTTCCTACTGCTCTCGCATCCGTACCCTGGTCTCCGGGCTCAATAGTCATGACGGCTCCGTACCAGTCACTCCATCCTTCACCCATTTGCTCTGTATTTCCAAGACATCCGGCGGCCGCTGGCCCTCCTGTTAACCTGTTTGAGATACCGTGTCCGTACTCGTGTACGATCACCAGGTTATCGAAATCGCCATCCTTGTCACCGCAAACATACATTTGCATTCTCGGGTTACCTCCGTCGGGAGGTGTTCCGAAGTTCGCGTTACAGGTTCCTGATCCGTCCTGTGCCTCTGAATCTACTGAGTCACTTCCTGCACCACCGTTTCCGTAGTTATTCTCCTGGAAATTTCCACTAGCCTCATCGAAACCGTAGATATATACTACATCGTGTACAATATTGCTCCAGTAAAAAAGATTCGTGATCGCTGCATCCTCGTATTGATTCGCACCGCTGTATACCTGGTTAAATGCATAACCCGTAAAATCCAGGCCGGCACCACCATCCGGCTGATACCCCGGGTTGTTTCCATCTTCGTATGCGTTTGCGTTATTTCCCCTGGTTACGGTAAACTCGGCACCGGCTACACCATTCGTATCGTGCCATCCAAAAGGAGAGGCCGTTGGATGTGCAGGCTGAACCGCATTTGTGAAGTTTCCGAAATACGGACTCTCAATCGGCATTTCAAAAGCCTGGTAACATTCGCTACATCCGGCTTCTGCATTTGCCACCAATTCGTCATAATTTGGAATATCGTATAGGTTGGCGTTATAGTCCAGGACCTCCTTGTCATGAACGCTGTGATCATGATCGAAATTACAGCTGACCATCCAGTTTACTTTGTCGAGGATTAATCCGGTACTTGCGTCTACGCGCATGCTGTACCACTCGGTCTCAACCTCTGAAGACTCTATGGAGAGATCCCAGGCGAGTACCAATTGATCGTTCTCATTCAATACATAGGTCAGGCTAGCCGGGATATCGCTTAAGGATATTCCTCCGTCACTCAGCCTTGTTTCCTGTGCAGCATTATTCTTTCTTTCTAACACTGAGAAATTTCCGGCGCCGTTGTAATTTAATTGGGAGGCTGCTGCCTGTACCGCCTGTATGGCCGTAAGAGAAGGCGAAGCTGTCCCTGATGCCCTGCTATATGCATTCGAAACAAAGCGGTCACTGGCTGCAAGTACAGTACCATCCTGCCGAAGGTGAATCCCCGATTCCGTTCCGTATACAGGAATATCGTTGACAAGCTGTTTGAAATAGATATGGTGAATCCCACTTACCCGGCTAACATGCTCACTGGTAATGGTCCATCTAACATCCTCGGGCTGTAAAGCGTCGTTCTCAAGATGTTGTTCGAAATAGTTGTTGATTTGTTTAGCTCCGGATTGAGCCGTGATCTGATACGTACCAAAAAGGCACAGAAATAGCATTAAAACACTAGTACGTTTTTTCATAGTTGGTGTATTAGTTGGGGTTTTTTACAACTTTTGCGCGTAAATCTATTAAAAAGTGATGATTTATCAAATTTTTAATAGAAGCTGTAAGGATTTTAACAAATCATAATAACGTTAAGGATTTTGATGAATTTTTGAGGGATTTTCAATGTTGAAGAGAAAATTGAGCTCTGCTACTCTCGAAGAATCCGTTTAAGAACAGTACCATCTTCAGTATCGAATTTCAGGAAATAGAGTCCCGAATCCAGACTTTCGATATTTATCTCGGTTTGAAAATTAACATGTGAAAGGTCATAAGAGCGAACTAACCTTCCCCGTATATCAAAAATATCCACCGAATGGAAATCATTGAGACTTCTTTTCGAGATATATACTGTTCCCCTGCTAGGATTAGGGTATAACTCAATTATTTTATCGGGATCCGGTTCCTTTAATGTCAGTATGAGAACGGAAGAGCAGGACTGGGGATTTCCTGCCAGATCTGTAGTTTCAAAATAAACCTCACTATGAAATGTCTTATCAATTGAACTGCCCACTTCGGGGGTCTGATTAATTTGCAGGGATGTACTGCAATTGTCACTTACCGCAACGAATTGTGCCAGGTCCGGCATCTGAAGTGATCCGCTATAATCGTCAACCTGGACAGTAAAATATTCCGGACAGAACAAATTAGGGGATTCAACATCCTTAAAGATCGTAACTGTACCATTGGCGGAAGAGGCAATTGTACAATCGCTATCTTCTATGGTATAGGTGATCGTATGAGTCCCGAGACCAGCGACGGAAGGATCAAATGTGTAAGTCATACCATTGCCATCATCTATAACTCCCGGACCACTGTATACTCCACCATAAGGATTTCCACCATACTGATTGTAAATCACCGGTGAACCCTGGCACAAGTCAAACAGTCCATTGAAACTAGCTATTTCCGGGGGCATATCGAAAGCTTCAATATTATCATCATTTGTATACGTACTTCCTTGATGGGCAGTGACTCCTAGGCCTCTTTTGGCAAATGCTCTCCAAAGGGTGCATTCGAGTCGATCGTCATAAATATTGCGAGCCGCCCGGAAAATAGCATCACGGGTATCCACAAAACCGGGTTTACATGGCATAAGTTTAAGGGCCTCGATCATTATTGCCAAAGCCATTATATTTCCTGCATCCTGGTCAACATTGCCTGTAAAATTGTAAAGGTCGGAATCGAAGCCATAATCTTCGATCAGCGCCCATGTCACTTCCCATAGGACTTGCCCAAATACTGCTCCAATATGATGGATGTACTGCAAATTGTTGGTACTTCCATAAGTATCTGGGTTTACATTGAGGTCGGTTGAATATGGATAGGGTCGAATACCGGGACCACTAATACCATAATTGAAGAGGTAGTTCGCGATCCCTACAGGCATTTCACCTTGATCATCAGCCTTCATCGTCAACATCATCCCAAACCAGTCACAGTAACCTTCTTCCGCACGTTCTCTATTTGCTACGCAACCCACATCATCCGGGCCACCAATCAAGCGCCTGATCAATCCATGCGCATATTCGTGCAAAACCGCAGTCGCGTCAAAGGCACCATCCTTCCCGTGGCACGTATAGTTGAATATAGTGCTTCGACCACCATCCCCTCTCACAACAATTCCAGCATTGCACTGCTCTAATGACTGCGATACGGCACCAAGCCAGTCACCTTCAATCCCGCCGCGACCGTAATTATTCTTTTGGAAGTTCCCTGCTTTCTCGTCAAAACCATAGATGTAGAAAATATCATGCGCTTTGTTCACCAGGTAGAACAAGTTGGTGCCCGAAGCGTTCATATAAGGCATTTCTTCAGTATAATCCTGTCCGAACTCAAAACCGGTAAAGTTTAATTCCTTGCCTCCATACGGCCGAAATTGACTATACTGTCCCACCCATGTGTCTGTGTTATTCCCTTTAGTATTGTAGAAATCAATGCCAGGTTCTCCATTGGTGTCGTGCCAGCCGTAAGGCGAACCGACGGGATGACCGGAAGTTTGCAAAATAACACGCTCGGTTTCATACGGATTTTTATAAGGCAGAGGAACTACTTCGTAACAACCTGAACATTGATAGTCTGGTGCCGCCTCCGTACTCTCCCCGGGCGGATAGGGATCAAAATTATAATTCAGTGAACCCTGAGTCATACTCTCAGTTTCGCCAAACCAACAGCGAATAAGTTCATCCGAAGTTTCCAGTAACTCACCATTTAACGCATCCACCCTGAACTTGGTAAAAGCATTGAGGTCATGCTCCATCAACATAAATTCCCAGCACAACCTGATCGAATCATCGTATGGCAAATAAATTAATTCTGCTTCTACCACTTCAAGAAAATCAGGCCCCGCGTCAATAATTGTCTTTTGCCGGGGTGCCGCGCTATAGGTTTTTACTGAAATGGCCGGATAGATCTCACGGGAGATGGATCGTATACCTGTTTTTACAGCCTCCAGTGCCAATACTGTCGGGGATCCATTGTCCCTTACTTTTGACTGTGCATCACGGATCAGCCTCAGCGAACTGTATACCGGTTTCTCCCCCTCAAGATGAATGGAGGAGGATGTACCAACCACAGGTATGTTGTTTATCTTCTGAACAAAATAAATATGGTGAATACCGCTGACTGTACTAACATGTTCCGAGGTAACAGTCCAATCCGAATCGTAACCTGAAGTGTCATCACCAGCCTGCTGCGAACTCAAAAAACCACGAACCTTATCATCTGCAGTTTGAGCGCTCATTTGTGTGCCAAAACCCAGCAATAAGATAAAAAGCATATGTTTCGATGGTAATTTCATAGCTTTTTTGAGTGATTAGTGAATCAATTCGGTACCATCGATGATACCTGTGAATTAAAATATCAATAATTCTTTGTTTTAACAAATTTTAATACTGAAAACACGGGCAAATACCGAAATAATAACAATGATTTTCCATATTTAAGAATATCTTTCTGTATTTATCAAGCAACTACAGAAGAAGAAGAAGAAGAAGAAGAAGAAGAAGAAGAAGTGAAAGGAGTAGCTACAACTTTTCTATTTTTTCAGAAAGAATCGGTCCGAGTTCAAAGCTCGCTTCAATCAACTCGGATTTTAATTTGGCTACCTTCTCAGCCTTGCCATTTGCCTTATAGACCAATGCCGAATAATACGCCGCCATTGGTTCGAAGGTTTTACCGGACACATGATTTTCTATCAATTTGAGGGCCTGGCCCTCGTCGCCCGACTGTAAAGCGGAAAATGCAAGCAGGGAATAAGTCTCCGGAGTGGCACGTGCTTCAACCTCCTCCCTGGCGATGGCAACAGCCCTGGCCGGATCGGTTTCGGCATAGTACTCCACCAGGTAGGTGTTGTACATTCGTCCGAAATTCTTGTTCTCTATTTCTTCAATGAACCTGGCACGGGCAGATTCCGCCGCCTGGTGCTCACCCATGGATTCCAGCATATCCGCCTTTAGCAAAAATAGCGAGGGCTCCGGTCTTTGTCCTATAACTGAATCGAGAATTCGCAGTGCTTCCTCATCATTGCGCTCGTAAGAATATACGATCCAGGCTATCCCCTGCTTAGCATAGGCATTATCCGGCTGCAGTTCAAGGGTTTTGAGATAGTGGTTGTAAGCCTCTTTGATCCTTCCGGCATGGCCGTAGAAATCGGCCAGGTTACTGTAGGTCCATATCTTAAGGCTTTTACTGTCCCTTGATTTGGCAATATCCCTTGCGCTTTCGAGATAGTTTATGGCATTGGTGAGATCCCCTGTGTGATCGCTCCATTTCGCCTTTCGGATAAGGTAATTATAATCCGAATTGTTTTTCACCTTATCCAGGAAAGTCTCGGCCTCCTCGTATTTCCCAACTTCCATGAGAACGTCGAACAACATCATCTCTGAAGCGCGTTTACTGCTGATTCCCGCGTAACTTTCCCTGAGTATCGCCTCGGCTTCCCTGAACTTGTGCTGTGATATATAAGTACGTGCCAGTCCGCGAGCGTAGATATCCTTGTTATTGGCCGATATCTCCATCCCTCTTCGATAGCAGCGGGCCGCATTCTCCAACTGCTCCGGGTCTGCATTGGCATCGAACAATCTTTGATATGCTCCTGCCAGCGGACCAAGGTCCCCTACTCCTGTAGTATCGGTGTTCAGGCGTTTCGACCAAAATTCCACTTCATTTTTCGCCTCTCCGGCCGAAGTGGAAACTTCCGAACTTAGAAATCGGTCGTAGTCTTCCGCATTGGTAACAGGCTCTACCTTCACTTCCGAAGCACAAGAAAGCATCAGCAATGCTATTCCGAAGAAAAAAATGATTCGCTTCATAATAAAAAGAAAAGGGTACTAATGACCCTTTTCCTATGCTTTAAATTGAAATCCTACTCTTGAATAGGGGATTCGAGATAAGGAAATGGCAATGTGAAATCACGATCGCCGCTATCCACACCATCCGAGGTGAGTTGTGGGGTACCATTATTCCCGTCAAAACGTGTTCCTGTTGTTCCACCGAACATCAGGGTCAGGGAAACATCTATCACATCATCGGGAAGCGCTCTACCGGTGAGTACGGTACCCGTGCCTGGATCGTAATATGTAGTTTGCCCGTCCGGTGCTACCTGCAGTGCGTCGAACTGTGCAAGGACCGTGGTGAAAGTAGGCGCATCCAGTCCCAGGATATTGGTTTCATAATCAATGGTCGTCATCAGCGCGTCGCCGTACACATCGTGGTAATCTTCCAGGGTCTCCTCGAAAGTTGGCTGGAACGAAGCCCTGTCACTAACAACAGAGATGTTGAACATGTTCTTCACATTGTCGGCACCACTGAACACCGTATTCACACCCGGACGACCGGCTATATCCTCTTGTACATAGGTCCCACTGAAATCGAGCGTTCCAACACAGGGTTCGCAGGAGCTTCCGCCGCAATCCACACCATCTTCATCACCATTCTGAATGCCGTCATCACAGGTTTCCTGTACGATCACATTTCCGTTTTCATCATCGTCACACTGTACAAAGAGAAGGCTTGCACAAAGGGTGAACATTATAAATCTGATATTATATAATTTCATGATATGCTTTTTTCAAAGGTTGATTATTGCTTTCTCTTTGCTGAAACCCACACGTTATACGCAGGGGGAAGGTTTGTGATACCAACCGACTCACCAACATGGGTTGGGGCCGATCCCAGCATGGAATTAGGCACTTCCACAGCGATCGCCAGAACGTTTAGATCGGCGAAGAAATCGCTTGCAGTACCAGGAGGAAGGAAACCGTCGGGAGCAACCGATCCGGAGGCTACTTCATTGAACCTGTTGAAATCGAAAAAGAACGGATCCCTTCTCGGTCCTGCGAAGAAGCTCATTCCATTATTCGAAGCAGTCTGAACGTCGTCAACCGTCGAAATCTTCACTGCTGTCCTGTCGGCAAAGGTGGCCACCTCACTGGAAAGACCGGTTTGGGCAGGCTGGGCGGGTCCGAAGAAATACATGGAATCACCCCTTTTGATAGCCTGGATCACCAGGTCTTCGACGAAATCTCCGGTATTATCGATATTGAATTCAACCAAAACATCTTCGTCGAAGGTTGCATTCTCTGTAACGATCCCAGGAACCAGCAGTCCCTGTACGGTTGCAATAAGCACGGTATTATTAGGATTGTCACCTTCAAAGGCGTACAGATCGGCGATATCGGTAGTAGTACCTGCAACCGCCGGCGCATCAATATGGTCTGAAGCTATGAACACAGTAGCCAGGATCAGCAACCCAACTCCGGAAATAGCTCCAAAAATTTTCGTTTTTCTCATTAGTTTAAAATTTTGCAATTACCTATAATTGAAGCCATTCCAAATCTTGATTATACAGGACCGCTTCATCTTCGCCTAAACTAGTTCAATCATTTTCGAGTATATGATTAAAAAGTTTATGCTCATTTCATATTCGAAGATTATTAATTAATTATTTTTATGCTCCGGTGAATATTAATGACGAAAATAAGCCTATGCTTTTTAACTTGCAATAATTCTTTAATGAATTGGCATATTGCAGGTCGAATAAAGCCTGGCTTATGGTTCAATAGCTAACTGAAAAACAAACCTAATATTGTGAATCCTTCTGCATTAGACTGGATACCAAAATACCTCCACATCCTTGATAAAAGTGCAGAGGAGACTACCTTTCCCGAACCGGTGCGATTCTATGATGCTCTGAAGAAGACCGGCTTCATCTACGGGGTATCACTGGATGCCATTCCGAAGAAATCCATCAGCGCACTTAAACTCACCCGGGAAGAATTTACAAAGGTTAACCTTTTTCACGCGCTGTACTACACCTATATTGAAGCACGTGGAAATACAGACCCGGAGGAAGCCTTCAAAAGCATTATCGATTATTACGATACCATGGACAAAGGAAGAACGGGTTTTCTCAATAAGCTTACCCTGTCTCCTTCCTATTCGCAAAAACTTGAAAAGATCCTGGCTGCTCGGCTTCAGGAAACCAACACATTCCTTAATAAGGGTGTTACGGGTATCCTTACCTATGCACTGCTCTATGTGGATGTCATGGCCTATCATTATGCGCTTCGCGAACCGGAACAATTCAGAAAGTATGCGGAGCAGATCGAAAGTACGGTGATCAGTTGTTGTTTCCTGGCATTGAAATCCAAGAAGAAAAAGAATAAATACGACAAGCTGTTGATCGAACTGTTCCAGTCGTCCGCCGATTTTCTAACCCAGAAATCTTCAAGTCGCCTTGAGCTGAAATCTTTAAGGCAGCTCGAAACGGCCACCTATCTCGAAAAGAGGTATATACTGGACATCTGCACTATTACGGTTTGGGACGACCACGTTATGGATGCCGATGAACTCTCGTTCCTTGAGTCACTCACGACCCACCTCGGACTAGGACCGGCGGAGTTAAACGAAAGCCTATCTCACTTGTCGGAGTTCATGACGGTACACAAGACATCGGTCAAATTGTTTGAGTATGCGAACCCGGTGAAATTATTTTACAAACAGTCCACCGCAACAGTGAAATTGCTCATATTGAGGAACAAGAAACGTCTTCAAAGGGAAATTGAGGAAAGCGGCGAATTGCTTGTCTTGTTAACCCAATCCACCACAAGGGAATTGTCGGACGCTGAAAAGGACAAGGTAAAACAGCAGTTGCTGGACATTTGTAAGACCATCCCGTCCCTGGCGGTGTTTATGCTTCCGGGAGGAACGGTACTCTTACCGATACTGATAAAATTCATCCCGAAATTGCTACCATCTGCTTTCAGGGACAACCGAATCGAGAACAACTAGCCGCTACCCGAACTACTCCAGCCAGATCTTAAAATCCTTTACACGCTCCCGCGCCACGATAACATCCTGTTCCCTGAAACTGTTGAGCTTAAGCTGCAAGCGGCTGTTCGTATAGGAAATGATGTCCTTGATGGCACTGATATTCACGATGAAGGTCCTGTTCACCCTAAAGAATTCCTGTGGTGCTATCTCATCGATCAATTGTTCCAAGGTGTTATCCAGCAGGTAGTTTCTGCCTTCAAAAGTATGTGCGTATGTCCCTTTATTTTCGGAATAGAAACACTCGATCTCGTCTACCGTTATCATCTTGATATGCTGTCCGATCCGGGTGGTAAATCGTTTCTTGTACGGCCGTTCCACCGGATTGGAAAGTAATTTCCTGATATCGTCGAAATTGAGTTGTACCTGCTTCTTTTCAGGAACCTGGGATTTGTATTGTTTCACTGCGTTTTCCAGTTCTTCCTCGTCGATTGGTTTCAGCAGGTAATCGATACTGTTGAGTTTAAAGGCCTGCAGGGCGTATTCATCGAAGGCCGTAGTGAAGATGATCGCGCTCCTCACATCGACTTCGTCGAAGATCTCGAAGGACAGACCGTCACTTAATTGTATATCGAGGAAGATCAGATCCGGGTGTTCATTATTGCTGAACCATTCGATGGATTCCGACACGCTGTGCAGCATGGTATCGACGTTCAGACCTTGTTTTTCCAGCATGCGCTGTAATCTTCTTGCCGATGGTCTTTCGTCTTCAATGATCAGTACTTTCATAGTTGTGAGGAATTCGTTCTTCGGTTGGTCTTAGAATTTGTTATTATCGTATTTATCGAGGTCTTCCCTGTCCTTGTCCATGAATTCCTTGATCTTTCGTTCCTCCCATTTCCTGAAGGTGCTACTCTTGAACTGGAAAACATAAAGGCCGTGAAACGCAAGCCCTATCCCCCAGAAGAATGGAGTTGTGAAATGCGCCCACATGGGGAAATGAAGCGAGTCCAAACCACCAAATATCCCCGAAGCGCTGGCCAACAAAAATGCATTTACCAGCAAATAGATCGTAAAGTGGGTATAGAAGCCCTTGATCTCGTCTACGCGCTTCTTCGCCTTTGCGTATTTTTCGCTATTCTTATCCAGTGGTTCCATCGTGTAAAATTAAAATTTATCTTCTTCCTCTTTTTCGATCAGTTCGCGGATCTTTCGGTCCTCCCATCGCTTCAGAAATTTGAATTTATGGCGATAGACGTAAAGTCCGTGAATTGCCAATCCGATACCCCAGAGGATCATGGTTCCCCAGGTATTCCATGCCAGCCATGCCTCGAAGTTCCAGTCGAACTCCTTATCTGCAAAGGCGGTCATGATATTCGTCTTTATTAGTAGTAATACCAGGTTGATCACGATGTATACCGTGAGGTGGTTATGAAAACCTTTGATGGCATCAACTTTCTTCCTGGCTCGTTCGTATTTTTCCTGTTCTGATGTTTTCAAAATAATACTCTCTAGTTCCATTTGTTTGAATCTTCTTCATCCATAAACTCTTTCATCTTTCGCTCTTCCCAGTTCTTTCCCAGGAAGGGATTCCATCTAAAGACCTTTGCGGCCTGGAAGAATAATGCGATCCCCCATCCGAAGGCTGCCCAAAGGAACCACATATAGCTCCAACCGTTGGTGTAGTAATTCAGGGCTCCTAGGAAAGCGATAAAGATCACGAACATGATCAGGTTTGTATAAAACTTCTTGATCGCTTCCACTCGCTCTTTGGCGCGGAGGTACTTATTTTCTCTTTGTTGATCGTTAAAATCCATGGTCCTGTGTTTCAGATTAAAATCTTGGTTCATCCTCATCCAGGAATTCTTTCAATTTCCGTTCTTCCCAGTTCTTTCCGAAGAAAGGGTTCCAGCCAAAGACCTCGGTGGCATGTCCAAGTACTCCAAGTCCCCAGCCACCAATTGGAAACAATGCCCAGGGGAAACTGGTACTTCGTACATTCAGAAAGATAAAGAATGGCACGAAGATCAGGTAAATGGTGAGATGGATATAAAAGCCCTTCAACTTCTCCACTTTTTCTTTTGCCCTTCGATATCTCAGGTCGTTTATTTCGTTAGTTGTTTTCATGATATGTGCTTTAATTACACTGTAAAAGTAGCAGGTACGAGGGTCTTGTTACAATGAAAAGGAACGAACTGTCAAATTTGATTCCCGAACTGTAGTTCCTAGGAATCTTCCTCCATAAATTTACGGATTTTCCGCTCTTCCCAGTCCTTTCCGAAGAAAGGATTCCAGCCGAAAACCTCCGAAGCATGACCCATAACACCCAAGCCCCAGCCACCAATAGGAAATAAGGCCCAGGGGAAACTGGTACTTCGAATATTCAGGAAAATGAACACCATTACCATGATGAGGTAGATAGTAAAATGAACATAGAATCCCTTGAGTTCTTTTACCTTCTTCTGTGCGCGTTCCAGTCGCTTGCCACTGATATACATGTCCTGTGTCTGGATGTGCATCGTTGCCTTTGTGAGTAGCGGAATAGCCACCTTGAACTCCCTGTCGGTCTTCCCTATGCGCACAGGCCTGTCTGTGATCAGGAAATATCGCTGTTTGATATTCTCAAGACCTACGCCACTGCTCTCCTTAACCACCGCCTTAGGTTGTACATTGTTCTTGATAATGAGATCTCCGCCTTCTTCGAAGATAGTGATATGGAGTTTTTTTGAAGGAGTCACCTGGTTGTGCTTAACCGCGTTCTCCAAAAGCAACTGAAGGCTCAACGGTACAACCTTGGCCTCTGGGTTACTGAGTTTTTCCGGAGCCGTGAAAACGATGCTGTCTTCGAAGCGCATTTTGATCAGCGACATATAGAGTTTGGCAAATTTCAGCTCCTCCTCAACCGTAATAAGTTCTTTGTTCTTTTGCTCCAGGACGTAACGATATACCTTGGACAAAGCCGTAGTGAACCTGGTAGCCGCCTCCGGGTTTTCCTCGATAAGGCTGGTGAGTACATTCAGGCTGTTGAACAGGAAGTGAGGATCCAGCTGGTTTTTAAGTGCATCGAATTGTGCCGAAGCGGTCTTGGCAATGATCTTGTGTTCCTTTACACGGGTATCCTGCTTGCTTTTGTAATAGTAGAACAGGTAAAAAGCGGCCGTCACGACCATAGAGATCACAAAGGCGACCACGTAGTATTTCGGACTTTCAGTATTGGTGAATTCCGTAAGGGTTTTTCCATCGATGACGATCTCTGTGATCATTCGTATCAGGACGAGGCATCCTATGGTGATCAGTACACCACCTACCAGGCCCTTGAGCAGGTTATTGAGTTTAAACAGTGCATTCCCCCATCTCTTCAGAAGAAAAATAAAGAACCAGGCGTTCGCCATATACAGGATCACCGCATAAAGCTGATTGTATAAGAAAGCCTCGAGTATGGCCGGGCCGCTATAATTAACTTCGCTGCCCATCAGGTAACGAATGATACCCATGACCAGGAAGATCAGGGTACCAACGAAGAAGGCCTTACCGAGTTCTTTTGAGAAACGCATTAGCTCTCACAATTTTCTTTCAACACCGTATGCGCGTATTCGCCACCACCACGAGGATAGAACTCCCCCGCCGGTTCTTCCGTTTCGAATAATTCAATAGCCCGCTTGATATCGTCGCAGTACACATCCGTTGGCTGTTTGAACCATTTGGCGGTACCGATATCCCATTGAGCCTTACCCAGAACCACTCGTGGATTATCAGGGGCCAGTTCGAATGCCTGTCGGTAAAGATCCGCGATCTTTTGAGAATACTTCATCCCGTATTGCTGGCCGTCGTACACCACCCAGGCTGTGAGTAACTGGGCTTCGAGCACAAGGATCTCCGGGTTGTTCTCCGTGAGCGCGCTGGCATCATTGAGAAAATCCCTTGCCTTTTTCATCTGGGCCACCATTTTTTCCTTGTCCTTTTCCGAAAAACTGTTGAATACATTGATCTGGGCCACGTAGAACGGGGGCAGCCAGTTCTCGGTCTCTACCTGTGCGATCCTTTCGAACAGGTTTGCGGCGTCCCAGGGTTTCTCCGACTGCCAAAGCTCGAAAGCCTTTGTCATTCCCTGCTGGTATTTCGACTGGGCAAAACTATTTGCCGAGATAAGAATAACGAGTATTGCGAGTACTTTTTTCATAAGTCTACTGAGTTAAGATGGTCCTACCAAGCCCTAGAAGGAATAAGGATGCGGTAACGAGTATTTCTAAAGATCTCTTCCTGCCGAGCAATCGTAATATTACACCTAACATAATTTTGGTTTGAAGTTACTAATTTGTTTTGACTAGAGGTTTATTTCGAGCTTTCGAACTTCACCGTCCTTTAGCTCGAACTTAGCGTCTTCCCACTTCGGTGGGCCGAAAAATCCCCTGGCGTTATTCGAGGTTCCGTAGGGTTCCTTCGGAAACATCCCGAGGCGCATATTCAATTCGCCGTTATCATCTTCATCGTGATAACAGGAAATGGCGTATACCCCGTCTGGAAGATCGGTAAATTTCACCTTCGCTTCCTTATTGCTGATCTCCGATTTGGCCGATTTATAAGCTTTCCCCAAAAAGGAATCTGCGTCGTTGTAGAGACCAACGCGCAGGTGTCCGTTGTTGTTTTTGAAGTCACTGAATGAAACTTCCACTGAATTCTGAGCCTGCATCACCGTTCCGGTGATTAGAAGGGACAGGTAAATTAAGATTGTGTGCATGGTGTTGTTTTAATGTTGAATCAAATGTCCGTGAAATCCACGGCCTTGGAAAGAGTGATGTACCGAACTGTCGAATACACAGGACGAACTGTAAGCTATAATCTCTACAGGTTGTCCAACTGGTTGTCGGTTCCATCCTCACTGATGGTCCAGAAGAAGCCCACAAAGAAGAACTGATCGGCTGCCGGGCGCAGTGCCCTCCTGTTGAAGTTACCGTTCATATCCGGGGTGGACGCATACTGATATCCATTGATGTTTTTGAACCCGAGCACGTTATTAACCGACAGGTACAGGATCTTCTGCTGGGAGATCAGGTAGGCCCAATTCACACTTAGACTATTGTAGGCTTTGGTCTTTTCCTGCAGGAAGCCTGGCATATTGGGGTTGGTGTAGGTTCTGCCACTGCTATACGTATGACTGAAACCTATCTGGCTCTTCCAATCCTCGATCCACCACTTCACAACCGTATTGAGGTTGTGGGTATTGGCAAAGGAAGGGGTTGCGGCCGTAGGATAGTTCCGGTAGAGCCGTTCCGTGTCCAGGTAAGAGTAGCTGAGCCAGTAATCCACATTCCTGACAGATTTATTGTCTCTCCAGAAGAGGTCGAATCCCTGCGCATAACCATCTCCGTTGTTCATATAATCCCCGTCAAAGCCGGGAAATTCACCCTGAAAAGTCACCAGGTTGCTGTACTCCTTTCGATATGCCTCGGCCCTGAGAATCCTGTTATCAGCCACGTACTGGTAGTTTAAAATATAATGTTGTGTCTTTTGCGCCTTGAGGTCGCTCGAGAACTTGAGGATATCGTTCATAGGCTGTTGGTAAAAATCTCCGTAGGCAAGCGAAAGCTGACTATTCTTTCCGGTCTTGTAGGCTACCGACGCCCTTGGCGAGAGAGTGAACTGATCGAATAGCTGACTGTGTTCACCCCTTGCTCCAAGCTTCATCGCGAATTTTCGTGAAAAAACAAGGTCCAGTTCTGTAAAAGCAGCCGAAATTCCATTGTTGAAACCGTATCGTTCCGAAACAAACGAATTGTTATAGGTTTCGGTGAAATCCGTGAGAAACTGCTCGGCACCAAAGCTAAGTTTTACACGATTGCTGAAACGCTTCCTGAGTTTCATCTTTAAATGTGCCGAATTCTCCATATTTTCGATCTCGTCTCCCTGTATGCAGACATCATTTCGGGCATGGGTATAGCTTGCCCCTGCGTGATACTGCCAGTTCTTATCAAGTTCTCCCGAGTAACTGGCGTTGGTATAGAAATTCGAGTTTTTCAGTTTAAAATAAAGACCATCCGGCAGGTTGTTGTCTTCCTGCGTGAGTTCAAAATTAGAATTGTCGAAAGCGGCATATACCTTAAGGATACTATTGTCGAATTTTCTTCGGAATACACTCTCCCCTGCGAAAGTCTCGAATGGTTTCTCCCAATCGTTGCGGTCGGGAAAAACAGCCAGGTAAGGCGCGAGGTTGATGTAATTGGCGTTAAAACTGAGCGAGCTCTTCTCCCATTTCCGGGTGTTACCAACACCTCCTCCAACGGTCATTATGGCTATATCTGTCTTATCCTGGTCCGGCTCGTCAATGGTATTCAGAAGTAGAACCGAGGATAGTGCCTGGCCGTATTCCGCCGAATAACCTCCTGTGGAAAAGGTGATCCCATCGAACAGGAACGGACTATATCGCCCGCGGGTGGGTGCATTATTGGTAGTAGGTGTGTAGGGAGTGAAGACCCTGATCCCATCGATGAAGATCTGGGTTTCCGCAGCATCGCCACCCCGTACGAAGAGTCGACCGTCTTCGGCAACAGTTGTAGTACCCGGCAAGGTTTGCAAAGCTCCCACGAAATCCCCCAGGGCACTGGCCGTCGTAACTACATCCAGGGGTTTCAGCACGGAGACCTTACTGTTGTCGCTGGCTTCCAGGGTACCGGCACTGATCACCACCGTATCCAGGGAATTGACGTCCTCTCGTAACCTAATGACCAGGTCATTCATCTGGCTCACATCGGCGGCCATCATGAATGACTCGTAAGAAAGGTACGAAGCGATAAGTGTTTGTACCCCGGTTTCGGAAGTGCTGAACTCGAATCTTCCCTGTGCGTCCGAAGTGATCCCATCGTATGTACCTTCGAGGTAAACGTTCACGCCTTCCAACGGCGATCCGTTCTTTTCGGTGACCTGGCCGGAGATAGTTGTCTGGGCATAGGTTATATTCTGAAAAAATAAGGCTGATATCGCCAGTATTAAGAAGGTGGTCAGTTGGTCTCTCGATAGGTTCATAGTGTGATGAATGATAGAATTCGAAACAAAAGTCGGTGGAATTTTACCACCGTTTCAATAAAAACTACCGAACTGTAAGATATAACTTCTGAATTGTATTTCGCCTTCCGATTCGGTAAGATCAATTACCCGAACCAAACTACAGTAGTTTCCACCCTCTGAAATTTGGTACGTTCCTTTGTCGAAATTGTTTTATCTTGAAATCAAAACAACTTGTTATGACCGATTCAGAAAAAGTAAAAGCCTATATCGATAAACAAGAAAAATGGGGATCCCAACTGGGCGAACTTAGAGAGATCTTTCAGCAGTCGGATCTTAAGGAGGAAGTGAAATGGGGCACACCTACTTATACCATGAAAGGAAAGCTGGTGGCCGGTTTCGCCGCTTTTAAGAACCACTACGCCATTTGGTTTCACCAGGGGGTATTTCTGAAGGATGCCGACAAAAAACTACACAATGCCCAGGAAGGAAAGACCAAGGCCATGAGGCAGTGGAGATTCACCGAATCGGATAAGATTGAAGCAGACCTTGTCCTAAAATACCTTCGGGAAGCCACCGAAAATTCCATTGCAGGTAAAGTTGTAAAGTCAGAAAGGATGAAGACAGTGAGTATACCCGGGCTACTTCAGCAGGCTATGAATAACAACGCAACCTTGAAAAAGGCCTTCGAAAACCTCACCCCGGGAAAGCAACGTGAATACGCAGAGCATATAGGGTCGGCCAAACGCGAAGCCACTCAGATCAGCAGGCTTGAGAAGATCACACCCATGATCATCGACGGCAAGGGCCTTCACGATAAATACCGGAACTGTTAATTTAAGATCGCCACAGTGAAGAAGTACCAGGCACAGCTTTTCCTGCGATATATAAGAAAATCGCTGTCCATATTTGCTATTTGGGTCCTCATCAATACGGGTATTTTCCTACTCGAATATTTCAGCCTGGTCACCAACCAGTACCTCACATCCGATTACGACTTCAAATCGGCGTTCATTGCGAATGCTGTTGTTTCGGTCTCCGCCGGGTTGGTAGGAGGATTCTTCACCCTTCACCTGATGGAATACTGGTTGCGAAAATATGCCTTCTGGAAGGCTCTGTTGCTCATTACGCTGGCCTATACAGCCACAGCACTGGTTGTGAGTTTCCTTGGAGCTTCCTATGCCATCAGCTCACAATACGGCCTACCTATGTTCCACGAGGATGTCCTGGAGGACGTAGTGATCTTCTATGGTTCGTGGATGTTCTGGAAGAATTTCATCATCTGGTTGTTCATAGTGGTTATCACGCTCATCGCATTGATGGTGAACGACAAGTACGGTCCGGGGGTTTTTAAAGATTATCTGCTGGGCCGCTATTTCCACCCTAAGAACGAGAGACGTATTTTCATGTTCGCCGATATCCGGGACGCCACCACCATAGCCGAGAACCTTGGAGAACAGAGGTACTTTAACCTGTTGAAAGACTTTTTCCGCCACATTGCACCGGCGGTGATACAGACACGTGGCGAGGTCTACCAGTATGTTGGTGACGAAGTGGTGATCTCCTGGAAGATGAAACCCGGGCTGAAGAATGGCAATGCGATTCGCTGCTTCTATATCATGAAAGAACTCATCGGTCAAAAGGAAGAGTACTACATTAAAGAATACGGCCAATGTCCGGAGTTCAAGGTTGGTTTTCACTTCGGAACGGTAATGGTTGGAGAACTTGGTCAGATAAAGCGGGATATCGCCTTTTCCGGTGATGTCCTGAACACTTCAGCCAGGATACAGGCGAAATGCAATGAATTTGGGGTCGACATCCTGGCGTCCAGCGATTTTGCAGATGTGGCCTATCAACTTCCCGAAGGTATCCGGGTAGAACGACTGGGAAATATCATGCTGAAGGGCAAAAAAGAAGAGACCGGCCTGGTTACCTATGTGGCGATAGATTGAAAGTCTTTCGTTACTTAGGAACGAATTTTGATACATTCAGAAATATTCAGAATAAATTCAACTAAAACATACATTATGAAAACGGATCTGTACACTAAAACCGTACTAACGGTTATCGCGGTTTGTCTTACCATCAACCTGATCGGTCAACTGGACCTGATCCCAAAGGCACATGCTAATAACGAGAGTGAACCTGTCTCAAATACCGAGTATGCCCTGGTACCTCTTACCAATATGGAAACACTGGACGTGCGTATCGTGGATATCAATACCTATGACGAACTAAATGTAAACCTGAAGAGTGTGGATACCTACGATGAACTAAAGGTGAACATCAACAACATTGACACCAGTGACGAACTGGACGTAAACATCGACGAGATCGGTGGGGGCTGGATCAGTAACGGACAACCGATCCCGGTCAAGATACAGTAACCCGCTTGAAAGGCCTGATGATCAGCCTCGCGGCTTTGTCGTAGTTGATATAATTATAGGTCCAATTGAAAAATGTGACCACCCTGTTCCTGAATCCAACGAGGAAGAACAGGTGAACCACCATCCACAACACCCAGGCGAACAAGCCGGCGAATTTCAAGTTCTTGATATCGGCTACCGCCTTGTTTCGGCCTATGGTGGCCATAGTTCCCTTATCGGTATAACGGAACGGACGCATAGCCTTCCCATTCGTCTCACGCATGAGATTGGAGGCTAATCTCCTTCCCTGCTGTATAGCCGGCTGAGCTACCTGCGGATGCCCTTTTGGGAAGGCATCGGTCTTCATGAGGGCGACATCTCCAAGGGCAAAAATCTTTGGATGCCCTTCCACCTGGTTGAATTCATTCACCTTGTACCGGTTTGCCTTCTCCAGCAATGCTGAACCGTTAATGCCATTTACGGGAGCTCCAGTAACTCCGGCTGCCCAGATAAAGGTAGCCGACTCAAAGGTTTTTCCATCGGCTGTTGTCACTGTCTTGCCGTCATACGACTTCACCAGCGTATTCAGATGGACCACCACACCCATATTCTCGAGGAATTTCTTTGCCTTGGCCGAGGCGTGCTCGCTCATGGGTGAAAGCACCCTCTCGCCTCCTTCCACCAGGTGAACCTGCATATGGTGTGGTTCTATATGCGGATAGTCATTCTTTAGTATCCCTTTTCTGAATTCTGCCAGCGCGCCTGCCAGTTCCACCCCCGTGGGTCCCGCCCCTGCGATCACAAAATTGAGCAATGACTTTCGTTCATCCGGATCTTCAGTGATGTCTGCCTTCTCTATATTCTGAAGCATCAGGCTGCGGATATTCAGCGCTTGCGGCACTGTTTTCATTGGCATACTGTTAGCTTCTATGGATTTGTTTCCGAAGTAATTAGTGTGCGTACCCGTAGCGATCACCAGGTAATCGTAGGTGAGTGAACCAATGGTTGTCTTTACTATTTGATTTTGGGGATCGATGGTCTCAACTTCGGCCAGCCTGAAATGAAAATCCTTGTGCTTTCGAAAGATCTTTCGCAGCGGATAAGCTATAGAATCCGGTTCGAGTCCGGCAGTTGACACCTGGTACAGCAGGGGTTGAAAAGTGTGGTAGTTTCGCTTGTCGAAAAGAACTACCTGGTACTTGGATTTCCTGAGCTTTCGGATGAAGGAAATTCCGGCAAAACCACCGCCTATCACAACGATACGCGGCTTGCTGGTGTTGGGAATATTCATAGGAGGATGATATGAAACAAAATTACGACAACTCCCACTTTTACCCGAAAAAAACGGCTATTTTTATGAATTCTGTAACAATACGTTCGACTTACTTACTAATCTCACAGCTAACAGGAAACCATTGACCAAGGAACTGGAACATAGTTTTGTCGCCCAACTTGAGGAGAATCAGAACATTGTGCACAAGATCTGCCGGCTTTATACCAATGACAGTGAATCGCACAATGATCTTTTTCAGGAGATAACCATACAATTGTGGCGGGCTTACCCGAAGTTCAGGGGAGATTCCAAGTTCAGTACCTGGATGTACAGGGTGGCACTTAATACGGCCATTACGCTGTACCGAAAGAGTAAACGAATGGTTCAGACGCAGGATTATGAAGGTGTTAGCTTTAAAATAACTGCCGAGGCATATGACGACACGGTTGAGGAACAACTGAAGCTCATGTACAAGGCGGTAAAGAATTTGAACGATATTGATAAAGCTCTTGTTTTTCTTTATCTGGAGGATAAATCGTACAGGGAGATCGCGGAAACTCTTGGTATAAGTGAAGTGAACGCCCGTGTGAAAATGAACAGGATAAAGGAAAAATTGAGAAAAATCTTAAATCCGTAAGTGATATGGATGAATTGGAAGTATTAAAGAAAGAATGGCAAAGCCGGGAACATGAATTCCCGAAATTGTCCTCGAAGGAGATCTACCCTATGCTTTTGCGTAAGTCTTCTTCCCTGGTGAAATGGATTTTCTACATCAGTATTGCCGAACTGGTCCTATGGACCTCCCTGGCTTTCGTGGCGCCCGAATCCACAAAGCAGATCAATGAAGCAATGGGCTTGAGAACCACTTTATTGGTAGTAAGTATTGTAGGCTATGTGATCACCTTTATTTTCATCTACCTGTTCTACAAGAACTATCGCTCCATCAAGGTGACGGATTCCATTAAAGACCTGATGTCCAGCATACTCCGCACCCGAAAGACAGTAAGATATTTTGTGTATTACAATATCGGGGCGGCCATACTGCTGCTCACCTTTACTAACATATTCTACTATTCCAAAAAAGAAACACTGTACGCGACCTTCTCCAAGTTCAGTGAGGACTACGCGGCCATACCCCCGGAAAGTTTTACAACGGTGTTCTTTACCGCGCAAATATTGGCAGGCGTGCTGCTAATACTGCTTCTGGTGGTATTCTACAGGTTGGTATACGGGATATTATTGCGTAGACTAAAGCGTAACTACAAGGAACTAAAAAAGATCGAAGTCTAGGTTTTTTGGGGACCCGACTTCTTTTCTTTCTTTTTGTCCTTCTTCTTGTTTTCCTTTCGCCACTGGCGTTCCTTGTTCTCTTCCTCTCTGCGGAGTAGTTCGTCCTCAGGGATCACTTTGAGAAATGACGGGTGTTGTTCGATGGCGTATTCCAGTTTTTCCACAATATCACTAACGCTATCATTCTCGTAATCGATTTCCAGTGGTTTTTTGATCTCCATGGACTGAAGGATCCCCTTCTTCTTGGTCCGAATACCTTTTTTATCAAATGACCGCCTGAAGCCGTCAATTACGATGGGTACGACAAGTGGTTTGTTTTCCTTTATGATAAAGGCGGTCCCGCGTCGGATAGGTTTCCATGGCGTGGTGGTTCCCTGCGGAAAAGTGATCACCCATCCGTCGTCCAGTGCCCTGGAAATATTGCTCACATCGCTCATCTTTACCTGTCGGTTCACATCTTTTCCCTGCGATCTCCACGTTCGATCGATGCTCACAGACCCCGCATAGGCCAGAATCTTCGGGAGTAACCCGCTCTGCATGGTTTCACGAGCTGCGACGAAATAGATATTGAGTTTGGGATTCCAGAGATAACCTATGTTCTTGATACTATCCACACGCCCGCTCAAACTGGCATTGAAGACATGGAACATAGCTACAACATCGGCAAAATAGGTCTGGTGGTTTGAAACAAAAAGTACGTTGGTTTCAGGCAGATCCTTGATGATCTCACTACCCTCGATTTGTAACTGGTTGAAACCCTTGAATCTCCTGTGGGTTAGAGCACCCATGATACGGATGAGCCATTTTTTCAGATATAAAATATGTCCGAATGGATTCTTTTTGAAAAGCCCCATATTAGCGTTCTTTTGTACTACGGATCAAAGAGAGTCGAGCCGTGCAAATATATGAAAAACCCTATTCAGAGTGCATCCGAAAGCAATTTCCTGGCCTCATTGAGCATCATGGCCGTTGCTCCCCACACCACATGGCCCTGCAAATTAAAGGCAGGAACTTCGATCTGACTTGCATAGGAGGTAGACAAGGTTTCTGTTGTACGAACCTCATCCTTAAGGAATTCGGCCAGGGGAACTTCAATGATCGCTTCCACCTCACTTTCCTCGGGAACGAATTCAGGATAACCGGTTGTAAGTCCGATAAAGGGTTTGACAAAAAAATTACTCGGCGGAATATATACCTCTGTAAGATCCCGAATGATCTCCACCGAAGATACCGGCACACCTACCTCTTCTTCGGTCTCCCTCAGTGCCGTATGTT
Organism: Bacteroidia bacterium; assembly: GCA_030431695.1. Classification (GTDB taxonomy): domain Bacteria; phylum Bacteroidota; class Bacteroidia; order Flavobacteriales; family Flavobacteriaceae; genus Pukyongia. The sequence goes on from JAUIIU010000002.1 coordinate 57,170, forward strand.
CATAACTGGGATCGTGGTCTTCGTATCGCCCTCCGGGAAACCCAACCTGGGCCGAATGTACACCCTTGTATGTCTTCCGAAGTATCAAAACAAAGTGGGTATCGTTTTCTTCCGAAGGATAAAATAACATCAGTACCCCGGCCTTTTTCGCAGTTTTCGACTTATGCGCCATGCGTTTCAATTCAAGTAAACGTTCCAAAGGTGCCATTTCCATGTGGGATCGCTCACCCGGAAGCGGCATTTTTTTTATTTTTACGATCGCAGACCTGAATGATGAAAATTCCATTTATGAGATATCCCTGGATTTTATATCTATCACTTTTTTTCCTGTTGAATGGAGCCTGTGAAGATAGCAAAAAGACGGTTGTTGAAAAAACGAACACAGCGGTAGAATCGATAAAAATTCCCGATACAACTATCGTTGAACCCGAGATTGACAAGCAGGAAACAGATGGGGTCACAAATCCCGACTTCGAGAAAATCACTAACGAAAATGTAGTGGAATTCCTTACGGCCTATGGAAAGGAAAACCCGGAAACCAGGGTGAGGATCACCACTACCCATGGTAATATCGACATTGAATTGTACAAGGACACCCCCCTGCACAGGGCGAATTTTATCTACCTTGTTAAGCAGAAGTACTTCTACGGAACCTTCTTCCACAGGGTTGTTCCCAATTTTATCATCCAGGCGGGTAACAGCGACAACCGCACTACCACGAAAAAAAGGGCGCAAATCGGGAAGGATTATCTGCTGCCGGCAGAATTGGAAAACGGTCGTATTCATCAGTTCGGGACGGTTTCAGGGGCTAAGGAATACAGGGAGAATCCCGATAAGCGTACCGCGCCTTTCGAATTCTTCATTTTCCTGGGTCCGAAATCGGCAACCGGGCACCTCAACGGTAATTACACCATCTTCGGGCGTGTGACCAGTGGAATGGATGTAGTGAAAAAGATCGCTGATTTGCCTGCGGATGACGGCGACTGGCCCCTGGAGAACATCTATATCGACGCAGAGATCATTGATTGAGTTCTTCCCTGGAGTAAATATTGGGTAAGGACCATTTAAACCATACTGCCAGCAATCGGATCGTCATCACCACAACCCCCGAGGCAATAGCTACAAGGTCGATCGGCAAACCAGCCATCCGGAGAAGGTAGTACATAGAACCACCCACAATACAAGCTGTGGCATAGATCTCCTTTCTGAAAATTACAGGGATCTCATTGCACAACAGGTCGCGTATCACACCACCAAAACTCGCGGTAATCGTTCCCAGGGCAACGCATACCAGGAACGGGAATTCCGCTTCAAAACCTTTTTGGACGCCCACAACGGTATATAGCGCAATCCCAATGGTATCAAATAAAAACAGGGACCGCCGCAGATAGCCTAATTTTTTTCTGAAGATAAGGGCAAAGACGGCTGCACCGGCAATCACGTAAACAAAGGTGAGATCACGCATCCAGGTAATCGGGGCCTGAATAAGAATATCGCGTAGTGTACCGCCGCCAGCAGCGGTGACGAAGGCAATGATAAAGATCCCGAAAAGATCCATCCGTTTCTTGAAAGCCGTAAGTACGCCGGAAATGGCAAAAGCTATCGTTCCCAAAAGATCCAGTACGAGAGAGAGTTCCATTACTGCTGGGTGTAATAATTGTAATCCTGGATCACCTTGTTCACAAACGCCATGGGCGTACCTTCATATTTGATCTCCATCACATCCGAGACCTTAGCGGCCAGTGTAAGGATGATGTTATGGTTGCCATTGTACTTGGCTTCATCAAAAACCGATTTGATCGTCTGCATCTCGGTGTCGGAGAAAACCGTTACCTGGGGGTACAACGGCTGGTAGTCCTCCGGTATGTCCACAAGAATAGTTTGTGAAAGGAACATGGATGGTTTTTCACTAATTACCGTGGTCTGGGCTGCAATATCACCCAGGCGTTGTCCCTTACCGTTAAAAAGAATCACCACAAGCGCCACAGCCCCGCTCGCGAGACTGATGTCGATAAGTCGTAGCAGCCACCTCAATAGGTAATTGGAGAATGCAGGCTTGGATCCGTCTATCTTCACCACGCGGATCTTCATTAGTCGCTTTCCCGGACTCTGACCGTTCCAGAACGCTTCGAACAATAGATGGTACAACATCACCGGGAGACCGATCGTCATGATCACAATGAATATGTAATCATCACTCAGGTCCATCCATGAGAACAGTATGATCATCAGGAACAAATAGATGCCCAACAGAATGCTGTCCACCAGGTAAGCAAGAATGCGATCACCCACACCGGCCACGTTCTGAACAATGTTCACATTTTGGGCTGTTTCTATTTGAAAATTATCCATTAAAACTGTTTCTTTGAAAATAAACTACGAAGGTACGATGCGTGAAGCGGCATTTGCAAAGCAAAATAAAGATAAATGGCTAAAATTTGAAAATGTTCTTCGGAATAACGTGCGAATATCCCCGGACGAATTAAGCGCCCTTTATGTTGAGATCACAGATCACCTCAGTTATGCTCAGACCTTTTACCCGAACAGCAATACTCTCAAATACCTGAACGGGCTATCAGTACTGGCCCATCAGAAGATATACAAGACGAAACGAGAGAACAGGTCCAGGTTCATCACTTTCTACACCAGGGAATTTCCGTTGTTCTTTTCCCAATATCAAAGACAACTGCTGATATCCTTCCTCACCTTTGCGATCTTTGCCCTGGTAGGAGCCTATTCTTCTGCAACGGATGGTGATTTTGTACGACTTATCCTTGGAGATGCCTATGTGAACATGACTTTGGAGAATATAGACAAGGGGGATCCCATGGCCGTGTATAAGAAGATGGGTGAGATGAACATGTTTCTCGGGATCACCATAAACAATATTCGGGTTGCGCTGCTGGCCTTTGGATTTGGTATCTTCTTTTCGCTAGGTACCTTGTATATCATGATGCGAAACGCCATCATGTTAGGGTCCTTTCAGTATTTTTTCTACGACCAGGGAATGCTTTGGGAAAGTGCTCGTACGATCTGGATCCATGGAACCATCGAGATATCGGTGATCATTGTAGCCGGTGCCGCCGGACTGGTTTTTGGTAACGGAATCCTGTTTCCCGGGACCTATAGCAGGTTGCAGTCCTTTGTGCGAGGCGCAAAGGCCGGGTTGAAGATCGTGATCAGTACGGTTCCATTTTTCATCATTGCCGGATTCCTGGAAGGATTTGTGACAAGGCACACGGAAATGCCCGATTGGCTTGCTATACTTATAATTTCAGGTTCGCTCGGCCTCATAATCTATTACTACGTTATTTACCCCATAAAACTCAAACGAAGACATGAACGAGTTCATTCAGTTTAAAAAAAGCAGGGAACTTGGAAAGATCATTACCGACATTTTCAAATTCCTACGTTATAACTATAAGGTTCTCTTCGGACTGATACTCAGGATCGCGGGACCCGCACTTATCCTTATGGTCGTTGCTTACGTCTATTACATGGAATCGTCCATGAGCATCTTCGACCCCTATAACACTCCAGGCGATTTTGGTGATGGGTTTGCATCATTGTTCCTTTCGCTCTTCGTGCTGTTGCTGGCAGCGGCACTTTACTTTGCACTCTTGTACGGGACCGTCTTATCGGCGATCAGATCCTATGTTAACAACAATGGCACCATAGACAGGAAAGAGGTTTCACAGGGGGTGCGGGAGCATTTCTGGGGACTACTCGGTATGAGTATCCTGAACGGTCTCATAGTTGGTGTGGGGCTTGTATTCTGCATTGCACCGGGTATATATCTGGGTGTTGTAGTGATCACAACTTACATGATCATGGTTTTTGAAAAAAGAAGTGTTACGGATTCCATCAGTTACAGCTTTGAGTTGATCAAAGGTTATTGGTGGACGACCTTCGCCACACTGATCGTGATCTACATAATTTACTATATCGTGTCCATGATCTTCCAGGTTCCACAGTATATTTACTTTTTTACCAAGGAATTTACCACAAACCGAACCTATACCGGGGGAGATCTTTCGGATGCATTCGACTGGGTTGATATTACATTGAGTTCCATAGGTCTTGTAGCACAGTACCTATTGCAGACCTTCATGGTAATCGCATCGGCATTTATTTATTTCGATCTGAACGAAAGGAAGAATTTTACGGGAACCATAGAAACCATAGATTCGCTGGGCAAGCGAGAAGAGTAATGATGCGGATTCTGCTGTTCATTTTTATATTTATTTCTTTTTCTTCGGAATTGTTTTCCCAGGATACACTACAGGGTACACCTCCGCTCGTAGTGGAATACGACAGGAATCCGGACCTAAGCCCTTTGGATCTCGATGAATCCATCATCGAAGATCTGAAGTCGGATGAAGATTTCGACTACACCGAATTGGAAGAGTCTGTTAGTCTTTTCGAAAAGTTCATGCGTTGGCTTGGAGACCTCTGGGACAGTTTCTGGAGATGGCTGCTGGGCGATTATGAGGCGCATGGTTTACTCGCATTCCTCATCCGAATACTTCCTTATATCATAATAGCGGGGATCGTGATCTTCGTTATCTGGTTATTCTACAGGTTGAATCCCGGCGCAAGGTTGCTGAAATCCAAAGAGAAACCAGAGGTTTTCTTTACGGAGGAGGAAGAGATCATAAAATCGAGGAACATCAGTGAGCTGATCCAAAAAGCCCTGGAGGAGAAAAATTACAGGCTCGCCATACGATATTATTACTTGTTGGTTCTGAAGAAGCTCAGTTCGGCGGAGATCATCCACTACGAATTCGATAAGACCAACCGTGAGTACGTTTCTGAGATCGCCTCGACAGATATCAGTAACCGCTTCAGTAATGTGACAAATATTTACGACTATATCTGGTACGGGAACTTCGACCTGTCCGAATCCGATTTCGGGATCGCTCAGAAATCATTTAAATCTCTTGTGAACCAAATACCCGGAGGCGATGAGTAGATTTCAGAAATTAGTATTTCTCGGACTCGTGATCATTGTCGGGTCATTGGTGTATCTGGAAGCGTCCAAACCTGAGCCGGTGAACTGGTTTCCTAGTTATACCACTTCAGACAAGATACCATTGGGAACTTATGTGTTAGACCAGTTGTTGGAAGATAAGCTCGATGAGAATTACCTAAAGGTCAATATTCCGCCCTTCGAACAATTGAGGGATTCGAATTTTTCCGGGAATTACTTCTTTGTGAACAATTCCATCGATTTTGACCGTGCTGAAGTGGATAAATTACTGGACTGGGCCAGTCGGGGAAATACGGTTTTCGTTTCAGCGAATTATCACAGCTACGAACTGATGGACACACTCAAGATCGAAATGCGCAACGACTGGGTGGCTGGTAACCTGGGCTCTGAACCGCTTCTGAACCTCAGCAATCCTAAACTCAGGGCGAAGGATCCCTATCATATCCAGCGCGATTTCGACGTGCGGTATTTCGAAGCCATTGATACCTTGAACCAGGTGGTGTTGGGGGAAAGTCAGTTGTATACAGATACCCTGGCCATGACCGATCCCAAAGTGAACTTTATAAAAGCACCAATTGGAAAAGGTGCTATTTTCCTGCATGCGCAACCGGAGATCTTCTCGAACTATTTCCTTCTTTGGGAAGAACATGCCGAACATACTGAAAACGTGCTTTCCTATGTTCAGAATGGAAAACCATTCTACTACGACAATTACTATAAGTCCGGAAAACCTATTAATCTTTCACCCCTGTACATCCTCCTGGGCAACAAATACCTCAAATGGTCGTATTATTTCGTATTGATCGGGGCCTTGCTGTATGTACTTTTTGAAGGAAAACGAAAACAACGGAAGATCCCGATTGTGAAACCACTTCGGAACCAGACCTTCGAATACACGCGAACCATAGCGGGGATGTATCTGGACCGAAGGGAATTCCACGATGTTGCCAGGAAGCAGATAGCATTATTTATGGACCATGTTCGTACACAGTACCGTGTTCCAACCAATAATATCAACAGCAGGTTCTTCAATACAGTAGCGGCACGAAGCGGTAATACCTTCGAAGAGACAAGAGAACTATTCATATACCTGGAACAGATAGAGAACAAACCCGAGATCTCCAGGCAGGAGCTCAGGGAATTACACAATAAAATTGAATCATTTAAACAGCAGATAGATGGAAAATCCTGAAGAAACCAACGAAGAACTTCATTTCAACAACAGAATCCCACTGGATGAACTGAAGAACGCCGTTTCACAGATCAAAGAACAACTCAATAAGGTGATCATAGGCCAGGAGGAGTTCATAGAACTTCTCATCGTGAGTTTACTGGCAAATGGCCATGTACTTATCGAAGGAGTTCCCGGTATCGCCAAGACCATTACGGCCAAATTGTTCGCCAAAACCCTGAAAACGGATTTCAGCAGGATACAATTCACACCAGACCTCATGCCCAGTGATGTCCTGGGAACTTCGGTATTAAACATGAAGCAGAGTGAATTCGAATTTAAAAAAGGTCCGATTTTCAGCAATATCATCCTTATCGACGAGATCAACAGGGCTCCTGCAAAAACACAGGCGGCATTGTTCGAAGTGATGGAAGAACGGCAGATCACCATGGATGGTATCAGGTACGATATGGAGTACCCCTTCATGGTGTTGGCCACGCAAAACCCGGTCGAGCAGGAAGGCACCTATCCCCTTCCGGAGGCTCAGCTGGACCGTTTCCTGTTTAAGATCAAAGTAGGCTACCCCAGCCTTGATAATGAGGTGGACATTCTGAAGTCACATCACGAACGAAAACTAACCGCTCCCGAATCCCTGATCTCCGGAGTTTTGACACCGGAATCCCTCAGGACATTCAGGGAACTGGTGCAAAGTGTGCTCATAGAGGACAAGATATTCTCCTATATCGCACAGATGGTGGACAAGACCAGGAATCACCCACATCTTTATTTAGGAGGTTCCCCACGGGCTTCCATCGCCATTATGAACGCTTCCAAAGCCTTCGCAGCGATGAACGGACGCGATTTCGTGACCCCGGATGATGTAAAACGGGCGTTAGCGCCTGTGCTGCGTCACAGGATCATACTCTCCCCGGAACGGGAAATGGAAGGTATGGCACCTGAGGCAGTGATCGATATGATATCACAATCCATTGAAATTCCCAGATAGTGTTTAAATTCCTGAAATCCCTATACCTGAGTAAGAGGTTCTTCTATGTGATCTCCGGGATCGTTTTGTTGTTCCTGGTGTCCTACTGGATCAGGCCGCTCTACGGTATTGTTTGGTTACTGGTTCTCGGGCTTGTACTCCTACTCCTCATGGAGATCAGCATGATCTACAGTGGAAAGGGATTAGAAGGAAACAGGTTGCTTCCGGAGAAGTTCTCAAACAGCGACCTTAATGATGTGATCGTGCAGCTGCGCAATCGCTATCGCTTCACGGTCCGGGTAGATATTATCGACGAGCTCCCGGTACAATTTCAGAAACGTGACTTCTTAAGGAAGGCAAAGATCCCCGGGAAGCATAGTCAGACGCTGGAGTATATGGTGCGTCCCGTGGACAGGGGCGAGTATACCTTCGGAAACCTGAATTGTTATGTGAGTTCGCTAATCGGACTGGTAAGGAGGCGATATACCTTCGACAAGGAACAGATGGTCAAGGTGTATCCTTCGTTCATACAGATGAAGAAATACGATTTCATGGCGATCGACCATCGCTTGTCCTATGCCGGTTTGAAAAAGATCCGGCGAATCGGGCACACTATGGAATTCGAACAGATCAAGGAATACGTAGTTGGTGATGATGTTCGTACTGTAAACTGGAAGGCTACTGCCAAGCACGCCCAACTGATGGTAAACCAGTACCAGGACGAAAAGATGCAACCGGTCTATTCGATAATCGATACGAGTAGGATCATGAAAATGCCGTTCAATGAACTAAAACTAGTTGATTACGCAATTAACAGTTCTCTGGCATTTTCAAATATCGCTCTGAAAAAAGGCGATAAGGTGGGAGTCCTTGATTTTTCGAATAAGATCGGAAACTTCATACCGGCAAAGGCCAAAAAGACCCATCTGAACAACATACTCGAAAGTCTTTACAATGTAGATACGCGTTTCCTTGATGCAAGTTTCGGAAAGTTACAGGCCTTTGTAAAACAACAGATCACCCAAAGGAGTCTACTGATGCTTTACACCAATTTTGAGCATATCTCCTCACTACATCGACAGATGCATTACCTGCAGGCCATTGCGAAAAAACACGTACTTGTTGTCGTATTCTTTGAGAATACCGAATTAAAGGAATTGGTTTCGGATGAGGCCGAAAGTATCCCGGAGATCGTGGATCAGACCATTGCGAGGCAATTCGAATTCGACAAGAAGGTAATGGTGCTGGAACTTCAGCAAAGAGGAATTCAAACCGTCCTTACCCCTCCGGAGGACCTCACAGTTAACACCATCAACAAATACCTGGAGATCAAGGCCAGGGGATTACTTTAGAAGTAACAAAATCCGGGTTGATTCGTCGTTTATTCAATGGCGCTTACCGATTTAGCAGAAAAAATCCGTTCGTACCGAATCTTCAGGATCTTTTATTGGTTTCTGAAGATCAGTATGGGTCTGGCCTTTATCACTTCTGGGATCCGTAAACTACCTGGTATTAAATTCACCCAACTCCCTGTCGAAAATCCAGTAGGCCTGTTCTTCGAAGGAATGTACGTTACAGGCTTCTACTGGAATTTCATTGGGTATTACCAGATCCTCACTGGACTGTTACTGATGACACCCTGGCTAAAACGGTTGAGCCCCTTACTGATACTACCTGTAACCTTTAATATCTGGCTGGTATCCCTTTCACTTGAGATGAGGGGAACACCGGTGATCACCAGTTTGATGTTACTGGCAAATCTCTTCCTGATCTTCTGGCACATCCGGTCCTACTCAGGTATTTTCTCCGTGAGAGGTTCTTAAAATACAGTTCGGTATGGAATTCCTACAGTTGGGTAGAATCCTTTATGCCTTCTGCCTACGGTTACTGACATTTGAAGTGTCAATTAATAAATCACTTTAATTCAGTAACCATGAAAACGATATTTTTAAGCATCACTATTCTACTAAGCAGCCTTATCCTGAAAGCGCAGGACAATGTAACAGACTACGATTCGGAAGCTGCTATTACAACTACGATCACAGTGACCGTTCCGGTGAAGAGTAACGACGGTACGGTTATTTTCGGTCTGTTCACAGAAGAGAACTTTCTCCAGGCGCCAGTAGTTGGATTGGAGTCCGAGATCGTAGACGGAAAAGCTACTGCTACCTTTGAAGATGTAGCAGCCGGAACCTATGCGATCACCCTGTTCCACGACAAGAACGGAAACAAACAAATGGATTTTGAAACCAACGGTATGCCTATCGAAATGTACGGTGTATCGAATAATGTGATGAGCATGGGGCCACCACAATGGAAGGACGCAAAATTCGAAGTGAACGGAGAACCTATCAATTTGGAGATCATAATGTAAGCCAAGCCTTACCAAGAAAACCGCCACATAGTTGGCGGTTTTTTTATAACTTTTTTATAATAGTTTTTACGTATAAAATAGTAATTTTACATAAATTTTATATATGACCATCACTCAATTAAAATATGTTCTCGCGGTTGCGGAGCACAAGAATTTTACGAAAGCTGCAGAAAAGACTTTTGTGACCCAGCCTACATTGAGTATGCAGATCCAGAAGCTTGAGGAGGAACTGGACATTCAGATATTCGACCGAACGAAAAAGCCCATTGAGCTCACTTCAGTGGGAAACAAGATCGTGAACCAGGCGAGAAACATCGTAAACGAAGCGGATCGTATGCAGGATGTGGTTGACCAGGAAAAAGGATTTATTGGCGGAGAATTCAAAATAGGGATCATTCCTACAGTTATGCCGACACTGTTGCCTATGTTCCTTCGGAATTTCACCAACAAATTCCCTAAGGTTCAGCTAAAAATAGAAGAACTCACTACAGACGAGATCATCTCTAAGATCACAGATGGCCACCTGGACGCCGCCATTGCTGCAACACCATTGTATAATGAAAAGATCAAAGAACGGGTGTTGTACTACGAACCTTTTGTAGGCTATATTCCACCGAGTCACAGGCTGGCCCAGAAGAAACAGATAGAACGAAGCGATCTCGATATTGACGATATCCTCTTACTCGAAGACGGACATTGCTTTCGAGACGGGGTCATCAACCTCTGCCAGTCGGCAAAACTAAGTGGAAGCGATCGTTTCCAGTTGGAAAGCGGAAGTTTTGAGACGCTTATCAAACTTTCAAATGAGGGGATGGGAATGACCCTCCTGCCCTACCTGCATACCATTGACGTAAGCGACGATATGAAATCGAACCTAAGGTATTTCACGGATCCACCGCCAGCCAGGGAAGTTAGTATCATCTATAGCAAAAGTGAGCTCAAAATGCAGATCATAGATGCGCTGTACGACCTGATCGCAGCCATTGTTCGCGGAGCAATAGCCTTCCAGGACGTGAAGATCATATCACCTACTAAATAGAGAAAACGAAAAGTCCCGCATATCAGCGGGACTTTTTTATGGGTTTAGAAGGATTAAACATTGATTTAATTGGGGGTTCTGTCTAACAAGAGCGTCTATCCAAATCTTTAATTCCTCAATTTCGTAAGGGAGGAGTCGTGTAAGCGCTTTTTTCAACTCTTTACAGAACAAATTCACATCAAAGCTAACTTTTTTCAGAACGGCTTTGGTGTAGTCGAACATTGCTCTAGCCATAGTTAAACACGTATTAATTAGGTTAAGTATAGTTTTTTATAAGCGGTAAGGTTTTAATTAGACTGCTTCAAGATAACAAATTTTCTTTAATTATTATTTCACAATTAATATTTCTTTAACGACATCGATCTATAACTTGCTGTCTTTCAGCTTTACAGTCCATTCGAAGTCGAATTCAGACACTATTTCCCCTTTTGCATTCTTTCCAACGGAATGCATCCAGCAGGTCTGTCCTTCCCCGGTATCGATTGTTCTTTGAATGGTTTCCCGGATGAGAGCTCCATCTTCACAAATAAAAGTGATCCTTCCAGTGGCTTTTTTGCTGAAGTTGGCCTTATTATTCGCTACAAGCATGGAAACAGGCTTTCCACTTTCCCTGATGCAGGACATGACAAGGGCTCCTGTGCTCAGCTCTGCAGCCATGCCCTGAACGGCCCAAAACATAGATTTAAACGGATTTTGGTTGATCCATCGGTGTCGAACCGAAGTAACGCAGCGCTCCGGGTCAATCGATTTCAACCGAACACCGGTAAAGTAAGCAGCTGGTAACCTGAACATTAGAAAAGTGTTGATAGCACTAGGTTTCATAGGCCTTAAGAACAAATTTCAGCTAAGATATTCAAATTAATTGAACCGATTAAATTGTTAACGTTCTGTTAAATTTTAGTACTATGCGTAACATAATACCTGTTTTTAGACGTATATTTGCATAAGAAGATAATTTGTCATGGATAGAAACCCGTCAGAAAATCAAAAACAATTAGGTGCGCTTATACACCTGAGTACTTTTTCCAAGTACTTCTTTCCTTTCGGAAACTTTTTCGTTCCGCTTATCCTGTGGTCCTTTAATAAGGAGAAGCCATTTGTGGATGAGCATGGTAGACAGGCTATTAATTTCCAGCTCAGCATACTTGTGTATGCGCTGTTCATTGGCCTGCTCTGTATTCCATTCTTTATCATGTTCGCAACCGATTTTGTATCGCTGGTCGATGCGATCGAGCACAATGTTGGACATGTAACCGTGAATAACGCAACCAATCTAACGGGATTCGTGATCCTTTTCAGTATTGTGGCTTTGTTGCTCTTCGGACTTTTCCTGTTCGAACTCTATGCAGTGATAAGTGCCACTATGAAAGCAGCACGCGGAGAATCTTACAAATACCCGCTGTGTATACCATTTTTAAAATCTAACCTCGAAAATCAATCAACTCATGAGCACTCTAATTAATTTAGCATTGGCGTTAGCGGCAAGTCTGCTATCCCTAACAGGTGTTCACAGGAGTGCGGAAAGTGCTCCTCAAGCTCAGGTTGAACAATGCAAGGAAATTCATATGAATACCTCTACGAATTGTTTGATCAAAAACGAACAGTTATCTCAATTAATCAAGTAAAAGATGAAGATCGAAAACACAAAAGCACAGATGCGAAAAGGGGTCCTGGAATACTGCATCCTCTCCATCCTAAAAGATGGTGAAGCCTATACGTCAGATATCCTGGATACACTCAAAGACGCAAAGATGCTTGTGGTAGAAGGAACCATCTATCCCCTGCTTACCCGCCTTAAGAACGCCGGTTTGCTGTCGTATCGATGGGAAGAATCCACCAGTGGACCGCCTCGCAAGTATTATGAACTTACCGAAACCGGTAAAATATTTCTCAAAGAATTAAACAACACCTGGAGCGAGTTGCAACAGGCCGTAAACCGAGTAACCAGCGAAACTATTAAAAAATGAAAAAAACAGTCAACATAAATTTAGCAGGTACTTTCTTCCACATAGATGAAGATGCCTTTGCCAAACTACAACGTTATCTTGAGGCGATCAAGAGATCGCTGTCGGATCCCCAGGGAAGTGACGAGATCCTCCGGGATATCGAGGCCCGTATTGCGGAACTGTTTTCTGAAAAGATCGAAAATAATTCGCAGGTAGTCTCTATTAAAGAACTGGACGAGGTGATCGCAGTAATGGGTCAGCCCGAAGATTATATGGTGGACGAGGAGATCTTCGACGATGTACCTCCTGTATCAAAGAAACGCAGCAGACCATCCTATAAACAACTTTTCAGGGATATCGATAATAAATTCATCGCAGGGGTGTCGTCCGGGCTAGGACATTACCTCGGGATCGATGCTATCTGGGTACGCCTGCTTTGGGTACTGCTCACTGTATTCTCCAGCGGAATTTTTATCGTGGTCTATATTTTATTCTGGATCCTTGTTCCCGCAGCAGAATCGACTTCGGATAAATTGAAAATGACGGGAGAACCCGTCAATATATCGAATATTGAAAAAAAGTTCAAGGAAGGATATGAAGCTGTTGCGGATAAGGTAAAAAACGCAGACTACGACAAATACGGGGAGAAAGTGAAGAAAGGCGGAACAAGCTTTTTCGACGCCCTCGGTAATATCCTTCTGGCAATCCTGAACATATTTGTCAAATTCTTTGGAATCATACTTATAATTACAGCTTTGTCAACCCTGGTTGGGCTTATCGTAGGCTTGTTCACCCTCGGATCGGTAGATATCTGGGGCCATGGTGAACTTATCGATTACTTCACGGCTGTGGATACGTCGAATACACCTATCTGGCTGCTGTCGCTATTATTGCTACTCGCCATAGGAATACCATTCTTCGTACTACTGATCCTCGGACTCAAATTGCTCATCAGTAACCTGAAATCCATTGGAACCACTGCCAAGGTCGTATTGCTCATACTTTGGGTAGCCTCTTTAGTTGGTTTGGGAATCATCGGTGTGCGCCAGGCAACTAAGCAGGCGTACAACGGTGATTTCATCACCGAGAATGTCCTGCAGGTCGTTCCCGGTGATACCCTGGCTGTTGCAATGCGTGCAAACGACCAATACAGCTACTCTGTTTACCGTAACGGGGGTATCAGGATCGAACAGGATGCCAACAATGAAAAGGTGATCTATTCCAACGACATTCGTCTTGTTGTAAGGTCTACCACCGATCCGACGGCAAAACTGGTAGTGGAAAAACACGCAGACGGCAGTAGCTATAACGACGCTAAGGCCCGTGCCCAGGCCATCGACTACAATTATAGCTTCGATAACGGAACCTTACTTCTCGACGGATATTTTACAACAGATTTCGAGAATAAATACCAGGACCAGGAGGTTGATCTTATCCTCTACCTGCCTGAAGGAACTGTGCTGATAGCAGATGACAACACCTATTCATTCCATCGAAACTATTCTTCTTGGAGGGATATTCTGAATAATGGCGATGAAGGTCATTACCTGCTTATTCAGAAAAACAAAACACTTTGCCTGGATTGCCCCGAAGGTGAGACCAATGCACAGGAAAGCAGAGAGGCCGAAGGCTGGGAGCAGGAAGTGATCGAAAGCCTTGATGATGACGACGGCATGTCCTCTTCCGAAGAAACAATAGTCGAAACCGAAACGGTACCAACGGAAACCGAAGAGACCGTGATCGTAACAGACTCTACACAAATAGATAATTAAATCAACTAATCGCCGAAAGGCATAAAATCAAGCATTCATCATGAAAACTATTAAAATCATAATCGCATTTGTAGCAGCCGCTACCCTGACCAGCTGCCATTTTGATATGAACTTCGGACAGATACAGGGGAATGGAAATGTAATTACTGAAGAACGACCTGTGGGCGATTTTACCAAGGTAAAAGGTTCGGCGGGAATTGATGTTTACCTAACCGAAGGTACTGAGAACAAAGTAGTCGTGGAGGCAGATGAGAACCTTATGGAGGCGATCGAAACCCACGTGGAAGGTGGAAAACTTCGCATCCGCTCCAACCAGAATATCGGGAGGGCCAAGTCGAAAAAAGTACATGTCACTTACGTGAATCTTACTAGCATTGAAGCTAGCAGCGGTGCGGATGTCATAGGTAATTCAGTAATAAAAAGTGAAACTCTGAACCTGGATTCCAGCAGTGGGGCCGATCTGGAACTCGAGATACTTTCTAAGGAAGTGTTCGCGGAAACCAGTAGTGGCAGCGACATGAAACTGTCCGGGAAAGCAACCACACTACGGGCTAAGGCCTCAAGTGGAAGCGACCTGAATGCGAGAGAACTTATGGTGGCAACCTGCAACGCAGACGCCAGCAGCGGTGCCGATATCAAGGTGAATGTCAAGGAACGACTGAGTGCCGAAGCCTCGAGCGGTGGCGATGTACACTACTACGGAGATCCCGCAGCCGTTACCAATAAGGGCGGCCGAACCGGAGGCGTTCACAAAATGTAAACCAAAGAAACACCAACCACCCATGATGAAGCCCGGGGTAATGTCCATAGTGCCCTGGGTTTCTCTATTGCAAAACATATGAAAGCAGTATTATTTCTTCTGATGTTCCAGTCGGTAAGCATAGTGGCACAGGTCGCACCGAACTCCGAACTATTCTTAAACCTGAAACAAAAGGACAGCCTGATCTTTGAAAGAGGTTTCAACAACTGTGAGCTCGAAGCCTTTGTAGATCTGATCGCCGAAGACCTGGAATTCTATCACGACAAGGCAGGACTTTCGGTTGGCAAGGAAGTGTTTATTCGGCAATACAAGGATGGAATATGCGGAAACCCGAATTTCTCGGCAAGACGAGAATTGATCGATGGCAGCCTTGAGGTGTTCCCGCTATATAAGAATGGAGAATTGTACGGAGCACTTCAGAAGGGAATTCACCGTTTCTTCGAAAAACCCAAAGGAAAGCCTGAGGTTCCGGGAAGTACCGCCAGGTTCACCCATCTGTGGCTGCTGGAGGATGGCAACTGGCAATTAAAGCGTGTGCTGAGCTATGATCATGTGATGAAGGATTGATCTCTCAATCACTTAACCCGCTTCTGAACTAAATTCAGAATAACCTTGGTATAATCTTGAAATTACTTACTTCAGGTCGTCACCTTCGCCTCGATACCCTGAAGGTATCGCTCTGCATCAAGGGCCGCCATACAACCGGTCCCAGCCGCGGTCACTGCCTGCCGGTATTCCTTATCCTGCACATCCCCGCTTGCAAACACACCAGGTTTGTTGGTTTTGGTGGTTTTACCCTGGGTGATTATGTACCCGGTTCCGTCCATGTCCAACTGACCTTTGAAGATCTCTGTATTCGGTTTGTGACCAATAGCTATAAACAATCCGGTGATTGGGATTTCTTCGATCTCACCCGTTACATTATTCTTCATCTTCAGGCCTTCCACAACCATATCACCCACAACCTCCTCTACTTCGGTATTGTAGCGAAGATCGATATTTTTCATCGAGTTAACACGATGCTGCATCGCTTTCGAAGCACGCATTTCATCCCGACGAACGAGCATGGTCACCTTACTGCAAATATTTGCCAGGTAGGTGGCTTCCTCGGCGGCAGTATCACCCCCACCAACGATCGCTACTTCCTGACCTTTGTAGAAAAATCCATCGCAAACCGCACAGGCAGATACGCCACCACCTCGTAACCGTTGTTCACTGGGAATCCCAAGATATTTTGCCGTGGCTCCTGTTGAAATGATCACGGTTTCGGCCTCGATCTCCTTTGTATTGTCCACAATTACCTTATGAATGCCCCCTTCTTCCTCACTGAATTCAACAGAGGTCACCATCCCGATGCGAACTTCAGTCCCGAAACGTTCGGCCTGTTGCTGGAGCTGCACCATCATAGTGGGCCCGTCAACACCCTCCGGATAGCCGGGAAAATTATCCACTTCCGTAGTGGTAGTAAGCTGTCCTCCCGGTTCCAAACCCGTGTACAACACAGGTTTCAGGTCGGCCCGGGAAGCATATATCGCTGCCGTGTAACCGGCAGGGCCCGATCCAATGATCAGACATTTTATTCGTTCGATTTGTTCAGACATAATAAGTTCTTGCTTGATTTTATGCTGAAGTAAAAGTAGTAACTTTCAGATTAACCTTACATTAAAAGTTATCAATAAATGGGATGGATTTATCAAGAAAAATTATTTGCTCCACACTTTCGGAAAGAATCTCCCTGTGGCCTTTTTATATTGACTATACTTCGGAAATCGCTCGATCAGTAATTTTTCTTCAAGTTCCGATTTAAAATAGAAAACCACTAGCAAAACAGCAGTGATGATAAGCCTGCCCGCAGATCCGGAATAAAAGCTGAAAGCGGTCATCGCGATAATAATTCCAGCGTAGATAGGATGACGAACATACCTGTACACCCCACCGGATATCAAATAAGAATTTCGCTTTGGTGATGGAAAAGGTGTAATATTTTCGTTGAGGTTAATAATTCCCATTAGAATAAGTAATCCTCCCAGGGAACCAATACTGATGATTACTACTTCAGCCCACAACGGCCAACTGAAGTCCATGCCAGGAACCGGTATGTCGATGAAGAATATTGCAAACAGTACAAATTGTACGAGTACAAATATGAAATCCTTTGTCATAATTATACGAATACTGACCAAAACGGGCAATGGCGACCAAAAGTAATCAATTATTCTGTTTTTCGGTATTCTGAACCTAATGCTGAAAAATTTACACCGACATTTTTACCGCAGTTGATAACTGTCAATAAATTTTAAGGTGGAATCCGCTATCTTTATAGTATAATCTTGTAACATGAAAAATATACTGTTGCCAACCGATTTTTCGGATAATTCCTATCTCGCGATGGATTACGCAATGCGCCTATTCACGGGGCAGAGCATGAATTTCACGGTGCTGAATATTCAAAAATCTTCCGAGTATATTATGGATGACCTCATGGCAGCCAGTCCGGGCTCATCGGTGCACGAAGCGATCTCGGCAGACAATAAGGCTGAACTGGACATGGTCGTGGAGCGATATAGGGCCGAATATTCTTCCGAAGAATACAAAATAGAAGGAGTATTCGACTTCGACGTCTTTATCGACGGGATTGCGCAAACAGTGGATTCCAGGGAGATCGAGCTGATCGTAATGGGCACCAACGGTGCCAGTGGAGCAAGGGAAGCTATTTTCGGCAGCAATACCCTGCAGGTGATACGAAATATCCAATGTCCTGTCCTCGCTATCCCAAAGGTTTATAAATACCGCCAACCTCAGCAAGTGATGTTGACTGTAGTTGATGAGCAGCTTCCTTCCAATACCGCCATAAATTCCTTGAAAAAGATAATGAAGCTTCATAACCCGGAACTTCATGTACTTCACGTAAGTAGTGCAGAATCTTCAATTTCGGAAAACACGAATGAAAAACTAAGTGAAATTTTCGATGGTTTTGATATTACCTATCATTACCTCAGCGGGATTCCGGTACCCATGGCCATACAGTCGTTCATACAGCTTAAGCAGGTCGATTTACACTGCCTGCTGATCGAACAGAGGTCCTTCCTGGATCGATTTATACATGGATCCGATACTTCTAGGATCAGTTATGGAACCCAGGTACCGCTACTTGTAGTTCACGATTAGATCAAAGCTGATGATCCGGAGTTTCACCTTTACTCCATGTATCAAGGTTGTAAAAGGTTGTTTCTGCGATCTTTGCAAGGGCTTCTTCGGTAGCGAATGCCTGGTGCGGTGTCAGAACTACATTTGGATTATCCATTAATTGCTTCAGGTTGGGATCGTTTAGTTTCTCCCCCCTCCTGTCGTAGAAATATATTCCACTCTCCTTGTCGTAGACATCGGATGCGTAGCCTCCCAATTTACCTGTCTTCAGTGCATCGATCACCGCAGTAGTTTCAACAATGGCTCCACGAGCGATATTCACTACTAACGCTTTGTCCTTCATTCCATCGATCACAGTTGTGTCGATCAGGTGATGGGTTTCCGAAGTTAACGGTAAGCAAATGACAAGTACATCACAAATACCCTGGATTTCCTGTTTGCTAAGGTAGGTCACACCATACTTATTGTGAAGGTCGAGATTTGGTTTCAGGTCGTTGGCAAAGATCTCGCAACCAAAACCATGAAGTAGTTTCACAACAACACTACCAATGGCACCGGTTCCCAGTACCCCCACCTTCTTACGATGCAGATCAAAACCTACGAGATTCGTGAGAGTAAAATCCTGCTGCTTCATCTGTTCACGAGCCCTGACGATCTTGCGATTCAATGAAAGCAACAGGGCAATTGCATGTTCGGCAATCGCATGCGGAGAATAACCTGGGGCATTGGCAACTTTTATTTTAAATTTCGCAGCCGTTTTAAGGTTGACATTATCGTAGCCCGTCGATCGCAACGCGATATATCGAATACCGAAATCATGAAGCTTTTCGAGTACGTTGGTAGAGGCGTCGTCTGCCGAAAATATAGAGATCGCATCGTATCCAAGCGACTTCATGGCGGTATTGGTAGTAAGCCTGTCGCGAGTGAAGACCGTTTCCAGCCCCATGGTATTTGCGGCTTTTAGGTAGGGTATCTCGAAATCCTTAGCGCTGTAAATAAGTATTTTCATTCGGCCACGATTAGAATTTCCTTTTTTTCAAGGTTCTTGAGAAGGATTCTGACATATTCATTCACATTGCGTTCGCGATTGTACGGATCGACAATATCGATACTTCCTTTCCACAAAAGTTCCCTGGCCTTTCCAGGGCACAAACAGAAGACCGTTGTTTCTGTATGAAAGATCCTGTATGATTCGGTCTTGCCTTTGCGATAAAGTTCCTGGTTACTCCTGTAATAATCCTTAAAATTCTGGAAATCGTTCACAAACCCGCGAACTGCCTGAACAGTGGTCACCTTATCTTCCGTCCCGGTGATCCTTGAGATCAGTACGGAATCAAATCCGGCGTTTAGCAGCTTGCTTTCGATCCTGTCCAGGTCTTCTTCCGTTTTATCTGAATCTGTAAATGAGCCCTCAAAGAAATCCACACTACGCACGGCAATTATCCTTTCCTTTTCCAGCCCAGAGGCCAGTTTGTCTTCAAAGGTCCTGCGCAATTCTGTGTCGGCGCTCATACCGATCACCAGCACCCTGTTGGCCTCATATACCGGTGTGTCCGGACTTTCCCACTCGTCTACCAGGCGGGTAGAAGAACAGGATAGTAAGAGCAGCGAAGTGAATACTAGCAACGATATCTTTTTCATAGCGGTTAAGTTTAAGGGTTCATTATGTTTAGAACGGTTAATCCGCACAACTTATTCCCGCGATTCATTTCCGGGTTTCAGTAGTTTGTGCTTCTTCTTTTCCTTTAGTATTTTTTTGATCAGTCTGAAGACTCTTCTCTTCAGTTTTTTAAAACTTGCCAAACAAGCCACAGCTTCGAACATGAGCTGGTAGTGAGCGTTCTTGTATTCATCATCTTCGTCCGGGACATCGATATCATCCAAAAGTGTTTCAAGCACATTGGAGTGATTCATCAGTTCTTTAATAAGGGGCTTGACCCTCTTTTTCTGTTTGCTCAGTTCAAGGGCTATCAC
Source organism: Bacteroidia bacterium (assembly GCA_030431695.1). Taxonomy (GTDB): domain Bacteria; phylum Bacteroidota; class Bacteroidia; order Flavobacteriales; family Flavobacteriaceae; genus Pukyongia. The sequence goes on from JAUIIU010000002.1 coordinate 77,328, forward strand.
GCGGCTCTCTTCAAACAGGTTCTCGCTGAGGATGTCAAGAGTGTGACTTTTCATTAAATCGGACAGAAACTGGATCTCATCTTTGAGGAATCGAATTTCCGAGATACAGGTGATGGTGTCTTCGTGAAGTCCTTGCGGGCTCCTCCATTCAATATACTTAATGGATGATGGGTTGATATGCATGATGTAGCTATTAAAAATAAGGCAGAAAACGAACCATTGGTTCCGTTTTCTGCCTTTTATCAGAAGTTATTTAATTGCGATCTTCTTCTTTGGCAGCTCTTTAGCAACTTTCGTTTTGGTAAGTTGCAGATTCAGCACACCATTGTTGTAGATGGCTTTAACTTCTTTATCCTGATTTACTGTGTTAGGTACCTTGATCTTCCGTTCGAATGAGTTATAGCTGAATTCTTTGCGGGTGTATCCTTCCACATCTTCTTCTACAGTTTCTTTTTCCTTTTCGGCAGAAACATGTAACACGTCATTTTCAAGTGATACTTCGATCTCTTCTTTGGTAAAACCGGGGATCGCCAATTCGATATCGAATGTCTTCTCGGTTTCCTTCACATTCATCGGTGGCATTAACTTGCCATTGTCGAAGAAATCTTCGTCGAACATATCATTTGTGTCAAACCATGTTGGGAATCCACGATCTATAAGTGGCATTCTCCTTCTGAATTTAATAAGTGACATAGCATTCTGTTTAAGTTACTATTACTTGAATCTATTAAATGTAGAACAATGCCATATTTCAGACAATGACATCCGTCAGATTTAAACAAAAATAACTTCGGAAACTATCCCTGGCCATCACACCATAACTGTCACACTATCAAACAAATGAGGTGTTTGAACACGCCAGTTGAAGCTGTCCTGAATCTTGGTTCTCAGCACATCTCGTGCTTGAGGTTCCCCATGGATAAGAAAAGTTTGTTCGGGAATATTGTTTATTTCTGAAAGCCAGTCCAGGATCTCACCCTGGTCTGCATGAGCCGACAGGCTCTCAACGTGGTGTACTTCGGCGCGGACGGGGTAGTATTTCCCAAAGATCTTCAACTCATGCGTACCTTCCAGTAATTGACGCCCACGCGTGCCCTCTGCCTGGTAGCCTACCAAAAGCACCATGGTGTTCTCGTTGTCCACCAATTGTTTCAAATAGGTAAGCACCCTTCCGCCGGTAACCATACCACTACCGGCCATAACAACTTTGGACCTGGGGTCATCTATGGTTTCCCATGTTTCCCTGTACGATGTAATAATGTCCATTCGCTTCTGCATCGCCCTGAAATCGGCCGGATCCAACTTATACCATTCCGGGTAGCTGGCAAAGACATCCAGGACGTTGTTTCCCATTGGGCTGTCTACAAAGATCGGGATGTTCGGAATGCGGTTCTCACTGTACAGTTTCCACAACAGGTACATAAGCACCTGTAGTCGTTCCACCGCAAACGAAGGCACTATAAGTGCTCCCCTGCTGTAGATGGTTTTATGGACCAGTTCGGTAAGTTTGTCTGTCACACTCTCGGAGGGGTGTAGTTTGTCCCCATAGGTGCTTTCAACAAAAAGATAATCTGCCCACTCGGGTTTTTCCGGAGGATACAAAAGATGGTCATTCGTTCGCCCGATATCACCTGAGAAGACGAACAGTTTGTCGAAGATCTTCAATTCGATAAAAGTAGAACCGATGATGTGTCCGTTATATCGAAATCGGCAACTGCAATTATTACTGAGGTCGATCCATTCGTCTTTGTCTATATCCGAAAAGAACCGCAAGGTAGCTTCGGCCTCACGCACGGTATAGAACGGAAGAGCCGGGTCGTGCTTGCTGAAACCTTCCTTATTGGCCTTATCGGCTTCTTCCTCATGTATCTTCGCACTGTCCTCCAGGATGATCCTGGTAATTGCCAGCGTGGGCGAAGTACCCATTATCTTACCTCTGAAACCCTGTTTCACCAGTCTTGGAAGATAGCCTGTATGATCCAGGTGCCCATGCGTGAGCAGTACCACATCGATCCTGGAAGCATCGAACGGCAGGGGATCCCAGTTTCGTTGCCTCAGTTCTTTGAGTCCCTGGAACATTCCGCAGTCGATCATGATATTGATCTCGGGGGTCTCAAGTACAAATTTTGATCCTGTCACCGTACCGGCGGCACCCAGGAAATGAATGGTAGTTGTTCGCATAAGGCTTAGAAATTACAAAGCATATTTACTTCTTCCAAAATCCTGGCTTTCCGGCTGTCTGAAACTCCCAAATGGTCCAGGTAGAAATTGTCTTTGTGCAGCTGTCGGCATAACACAATATCCCGACTCAGCAGAAACTGTTTCTCACGCTTGGTCAGTAAGGTGGAAACAGTGATCGGGTAAAGCCCCAGACGGTCGATCCGTTCTCTAAGGCTGTTTCCTTTCGGGTGATCCCAGCTCAGCAGGTACAAACCGGCACACAGGCCGTAATCGAGAGCATCCCGTGTAAAACGGGTATTGGTCACCACCCATCCAGCGGTTGGAGTGTCCACTTTCTGACGACTAACGATATCGCGATATCGGGAGTGAATGTAAAGGGGAATTTTCACATCGCAGTTCCGACTCTCGTCACTGTGAAATTTACATTCCGCGATCACGTAATCCGAATTCTTCCTGGCGATCACATCCACTTCATGCGTTACACACCGTCCATTCAGAAATTTTCCGATTTCAACCTCATAGCCTGAATATTGCAGCAATGCGCCCACAAACTTTTCGAAAGGAAAGCCGGTTGGCCCGAGTTCATAGATGGCCTTTTTTAGTTTGTATTTTGAAGCAAAGATGGATTTCTTACGCTTCAGCATGGCGTAAGCCCTGTTGTAGATCTCCTTGGTCGAGATCCCCTCGTACAATTCGTCCCTCACCGTATTTATGATGGATTTGATCAAGGCATCGCCCGCGCCGCTTCGCCTCAGCGAACCTCTTAATTTATCCAGTGAGAAATCTACCTTCTCACCCGTAGCCTTGGTGATCTGTATGTGTTCTTCCTTCATATTTTGAACTTATTGGAGGTCAATTGCGCAAGTCGTGTAAGGCGAGTACAGGCACTCGCGAATGGATACCGAGTTCCTTTACCAGCGGCCTGGAGAATACGCTTCCGAAGAAGGTGTGTTTCTTATTGATAAAGGCGATCATCCCACTGTTCCTGCTCTGTACGAATAATTCAACCGCCTCCCCGATATCACTTTTCTCAAGGGTGTGAAAGCTATATTCGAGTCCTTCAAAATACTCCTCGAGCAAACCCCTGTAATTGAGCTGGGTCTCACTAAGTTGTTTTTCGGTTTGAACGTGCAGAACGCGAACCGGCGCATCGGTGATCCTGGCAATGTCGATAAGGTATGCCAACTCGCGTTTTTTGAAATGCGTCTTGAAACTTGTGGGAAAGACAATTTCGGTTGGCGGAGTAAACACAGTATCAGGCGGTATGGCCATCACCGGGCAATTGCGTTCCTTTTCCATAACCATAACGGTATTACTTCCGAAGGAAACATTCAGCGCGTCCGTATCACCCTTTGTGCCCATGATCACCAGGTCGATATCCTTCAATTCGACCACCTCCTTTATCGCATCCAGGAGGTTATCGTTTTTCGACAGGGTATAGAATTCGTGATCAGTAGACTCGTCGCGAAAGGAAATTCGCTGTAGTAGCTTTTCAAGCCCCTTGATTGACTTCTCGCGTACCGCATCCGCATATTCATTGTTTGGCTGTGCGATGACAATATTATCCATGGCATAGCCAGAAAAATTGTAAACATTCAGAATATAAAAATCGCAGGCTTCATCCTTAAAAAGTTCAATAGCATAGGAAATAGCCTCCCATGCATTCCTTGAAAAATCGGTAGGTAACAATATCTTTCGTCGCATGGTAAAAGGGTTTCGTAAATTTTAAATGTACGTTCCGTTCCTGGGAATCCCCATGATTTTCATCAATTGGCGGGTATTACAAGATACGGTATAATCGGGTCTCGTCCTATTTTCTTCACAACGGATTCCCGGAACAACTGAACGATGAAATTGTGCTTGTAAAAGATCATTGCCAGGATATCTGCCTGTTGCTCATCTATATAATCATTTATGGCAGAGGTTACCCCATCGCCCGTCTCCAGCCATTCCACATTAGAGGGTATATTCCCGAACAATTTCATCAACTGATCCAGGTTCTCCCTTTGCTCATCGCTGATCTTTTCGTCCTCCTGGACGTGTAATATCTTTATCTCTGCCCCAAAAAGTTCGGCCAGGTATGAAATTGCCTCCAGGTTGCCTGGCTTATATCCATGCTCGAAGGATGAAGGAAATGCGATGGTTTTAATTCCACCGAAATCGGTCTCCGGGGGAACGATCAGTACGGGGGTTGTCCATATCTTCCTGATCACCTGTATGGCGGTACTTCCAAGAATGACTTCTTTGGCTCCTGTCAGGCCCTTGGTTCCCATCACCACAAGGTCTGTATCTTCCCGTGAACTCAGCCAATTGAGTGCTCTGGGCAGGGACATGGCTGTGGAAACAATATCGAAGGTATGACCGTATCCGTGGCCTTCATTGATAAGACGATCCTTCACTTCCTCACATCTGCGATCCGCCTTATCGTAGAGTTCATCAAAAACCTCTTCCGATCTGCCAATATCTATCCTGGACGTAAGGCGTGATGCCTGGAAATCAAATGAGTGAAGTATAAGGATAACGCTAGGATCCTTCTCGAATGCCTTACTGGCATAGACAAGCGCATTATACGCATTCTCTGAAAAATCGGTGGCTACTATTATATGTCTCATGATGTTTCAATTTAGAGTTAGTGCATCATGCGTTCTTCGGAAGGAATGACAAGGAACGGTATCCGGGTGTGATACGCGATCTCGTTGACCACCGGTTTAAAGATCATATTCTCAAAGAAGTTATGTCTGTTGTGGATCATGATCAGTAAATTGATCTTGTGCGTGGTTTGAAATTTCTCGATCGCACCAACCACATCGGTATCTTCAGTTATGTGAAACAGGTGGGCATTGTCTTTGAAATATGCATCTAGATAGGCCTTGGTTTGTTTTTGCTCGTTGTCTAATGGATCTCCATAGTAGGCATTGAGTATGTTGAGTCTGGCTAGCTGTAGATCGCATATCTCTCTGATGAGCGACAGGTAAGGGTTGCTTGTGCTCAGGCGGTAATCCGTTGGAAACAGTATCTCCTTCGGAGGTTCATAACCGAAACCGGAAGGAACCGCAATAACAGGGCATTTTGCTTTCTTGATAGTATACATGGTATGAGTTCCGAGGAAGATCTCCTGGGCTCCGGTTGCTCCCTGGGTTCCCATAACGATTAAATCTATTCCCTTTTTCTCCACCATGTCCTGGATTTCCAGCACAAGGAGATTAAAAGTGATCACTTTGATAAAGTGGTGGTTCTTGTTCTTGAATTCTGACCTGATGGTCTTTTCAACCTCATCCATTTCACGTTCGGCATTTTCTTTGGTCACCCTCTGAAGTTCGAGTGCCGAATAGCTATCGGCCATACTTCCAACATTGTAAGCAGCCGGTGTATAGGTATGAAGCAGATAAAACTCGCAGGAAGAATTCTTGAACAACTGTATAGCGTATCGGATGGCATTCAGCGCATTGTCCGAAAAATCCGTTGGTAAAAGAATTCGTCTCATGGCGATATTGTTAATTTCGCGGCAAATTCTGCAGTACCAGGAATGGAATCTTTATTTCCAGTCCTATCTTTTCGACCTTGGAGGTGAACAGATAGTCCTCCAAAAATGAGTGCCGCGAGTTGATCATCACTAATAGGTCGGTGGTATAGTTCGCTACGGCGTCGTTGATGACCGCTGTAATATCCGTTCCCGGAAGCTGGATGTAGGTAGGTTTGACCTGTTCCAGGCAGTATTCCAGAAATGCCTTATTGTCTTCCTGCCGAAATGATAGTTCATCAAATTTCGAGATATGAAGCACCTTCAGCGAGGCTGCAAAATTCTGAGCAAGTGTACTGAGTAATTTCAGCTCCCTCCGCTGATATGGCAGCATATAGTCTGTGGCAAACAAAATGTTCTTCGGCTGTATATCCGTATAGCCTGATGGCACCGCAAGTACCGGGCATTTCACATATTTTATCACCTGCAATGTATTGCTTCCGAAGGTTAGGTTCCTGTCGTCCGACTTCCCCTTGGTTCCCATTACTATCACATCGGCGTTCTCCAATTCGGCAATTTCGTTGGCCTCATCCACAAGTGCCCCGAAGACAGCGATGGGAAAATAATTATGGCGGGGGTTTGGAGAAACCTCCTTCATCTTCTCTATAATGCCTTTCAGTTCCTCCCTTGAATGCTGAAGAACTTCCTCCTTGGCTGCATTCACTTCTTCCCTGCTCATCCCCGGAGTGCTGTAAACCTCATCTCCATAGGCATGCAGGATATAAAAATCGGTTCGATCATATTTAAACAACTCCAATGCATAGGTAATTGCATTCCAGGCATTCTCGGAGAAATCGGTGGGTATTAGAACTTTACGCATAAGGGATGGTTTTATGGATACTATCAAATTTATTAGCCAGGCCTTTCAGAAACAATGATAATTATCAGATGGGTACGATTTGGCAATTCCTTAATACCGGGACAAAAAAGTATGTCGTATCTTTAAAAGAAAAAGCGATGAGACTTTCTGCAATGGCATTTTTGGCCATCACTACGTTGATATTGTTGACCGTGGTTCTCTTTTCCTCACTGAATTTTCCATTCAGTTGGGTATTCCTGCTTACAACAATCGGACAGATATTACTGGTTGTGACCGTTTATAAGGTGTTAAGGGATAACTATACTACCGACAAAACTTTTGAGGATTTTTACGAGGATCATCCAATAGGTGAAAAATACCGCTAGGTAAATTTCGTCATTCGTGCAAGACCAGGAATGGAATTTCGGTATGGTAACTGATCTTGGCCACCGTTGGCCGGAACAGCAAACGCTGGAAGAAATTCAGGTTCTTGGCAACCATTGCTATGATCTGGATGTCCATCAGGTCGATGAATTCCTGTAGTCCCTGTTCTAGATCAGGGTTCTTTACACAATGGAAACTGTTCGGTCTGTTATCCAGAGCATCCCTGAGAAATTCACGGTTCTTATTCTGATCATCGTTCAAGGCGTATTCGTCACTGGCAACTCTTAATACCCTAATGGAGGAATCATGAACATCCGCCATGCTGAAAAGGGTTTCAAGAACCTTTTGCCTGTAGAAAATATTGAAGTCGGTAGGAAACACGATATTCTCAGGTCGCTCGAATGCAGCTCTTTCCGGGATGACCAGCACCGGGCATTTCACCCTGGTGATGACAGAACCTGTGTGGCTTCCAACAGTGACTTCTTTCAATCCGGAAGCTCCTTTGGTTCCCATTATGATCAGGTCGATATCAAGTTCGCGTACCGTGTTCTTGATCCCTTCCACGAAAAGAGAGTGGACAACCCGAACATCGATATTTGCTTTACACCTTGGGTATAGGATCTCGATCTTCCGTTTGATCTCTTCCAACTGATCGATTTTCGTCGTGCCGGGATCTTCCAGTATTGATACCCCATTAGAGTGAAGATCATTTTCACTGGACACACGACCGGAATAGACAATATGAAGCAGGTGAATGTTCACTGGCAGGTTATTGTAAAATGCCAGCGAATACTCAATTGCATTCCACGCGTTATGCGAAAAATCTGTTGGAATTAAGATCCGCTTCATTCGTCTACTTACTCTTAGAGGCAAAAATAGGTGCCTTGGGAGGTTCAAAGAATGATATATATCAGATTTGAATAATTACTCGATATGCCGAAGGCCTTCAAGATCCACGATCCGGATATTGCGCCCTTCAATTTCAACAAGGCCATCCTTTTTGAAACCGGATAAGGTGCGAATCAAACTTTCGGTAGCGATCCCGGCCACACTGGCAAGGTCGTGACGGGAGATCTTTATATTGTCGTTCTGGTGTTTGTTCAGTATATCGGCGAACTGGAGAATAGTAGATGCCGTCTTTTTCCGAACCGAACTATATGCCATCTGGAGCAATTGCTCCTTTATCCCGGAAAGATTCTCCGTGAGTACATTCATCAATTCCAGGGAAACGGCGTTGCTTTTTGTGAGTATATCCTTTAGCACATTTTTCGAGACAACGGCAAGTTCAACTTCCTCAACGGCCGTGGCGGATTCCTGGTAAGGGACCGCCTCTTCAAACGAAGTGAAACCCAGGAAGTCATCGGGCTTGTGGAGTTCCGTGATCAACTCCTTTCCATTCTCATCCATCTTATGACTTTTTACTATGCCTTTCAGGATCAAATAGATGTTGTTGGAATGTCCGCCTTCGTTATAAATGGTTTCTCCTTTGCTGTAATTTGCTATTTCCCCGTTATCATCGAAGAAGTTCTTTAATTCATTCAAATTTCGAATGCTGTCCTCACTATCTTCCTTGGCACTGCTCTCAACACTCATCTCCATTGCCTGTCTCAGTAATTCCGACTTCGCCATCCGGCTTTCAATGGCGCTTATCAGTTCACTTTCCTCAAAGGGCTTGGTGATGTAGTCATCGGCTCCAAGGTCCATGCCCTTTCGAATTTCCTTGTGTTCTGTCTTTGCTGAAAGAAATATGAACGGGATATGCTGAGTTTCGGAATCCTTGGCAAGAGCATTGAGCACCCCGTAACCATCTACCTCCGGCATCATTATATCGCACACAATTACGTGGGGGTGATTGGTTTTTGCCTTTTCTATACCTATTTTCCCATTCGGGGCCGTGATTACCGAATACCCGGAAAGTTCAAGAATTTCCGCCGTGTTCTCGCGCAAGGCCGAATCGTCTTCGATGAGAAGAATGCTTTTGATCATAGATTACCCGTAGTTGGGATAGTGACTTTAAAAGTACTTCCCTTGTTTTCTTCACTCGTAAAGGTAATGGTACCACGTAGGTTTTCCAAATGGTTTTTGACAATATTAAGACCGATACCGGTACCCTGGTTCAGCAAGGCATTCTCGGCCCTGAAATATCGATTGAAGATATGCTTCTGTTCACTTTCAGGGATACCGATCCCTTCATCCACGATCTCGATTTCAAGGTGGTCTTCTTCCTCCCTCACCCGAATGTCTATGGTAGTGTTTTCCGGGGAGTATTTGATGGCATTGTTCACCAGGTTGGTGAGGGTTAACTCAAGTATCTTTTCATCAAAATAGATCACTATATTATCGATCCCCAGAGGATAATTGATATTCTGACCTTCCTTCAGTAGCATATTAGCCTCATAGATCACTTCATTGATCACTTTGCTGATGGGGAATTCACTGAATTTATAATTCACCTTCCCGCTTTCCATACGTTCTATGGACAGGAAATCGTCTAGTATATTGTTCAGATACTTTACTTTATTCTGAATGGTCTTTATATGCTTATCCCGCTTCTCCTGCTGTTCACTTTCAGTGTATTTTCCTGCCAGGGTTGCCGAAGTGTATATCCCGCTCAGCGGGGTTTTGAACTCATGTGAAACAAGGGATAGGAATTTAGTTTTCAGCTCGTTAAGCTCTCGCTCTTTTCGCAACGACTCCTTGATCTTGTTCTCGGCTTTCACACGTCGTTCTACCTCTGCCTCCAGCCTACTGATACTTTTCTTGAGTTCTTTTGTTCGCTCCGTGACCTTGTTCTCGAGTTGTGAATTCAGCAACTGAATTTCCTCCTCCTGTTTTTTTCGTACTGAAATATCAATAACAATCGCCATCACATAATGCTTGTCGTAAACAGAAAAAGGGTTTAATCCGGCTTCCACCGGGAAAAGGGTACCGTCCTTCTTTACACCAAAAAGATTACGACCATGGCCCATTTGTCGTTTCGAACGCTCCTCCATAAAAGAGGAAAAATGTGATCCGTGATCGGTATGATAATCTTTCGGAATGAGGACATTCAGAGGTTTTCCAACCAGTTCATTCTTCTTATATCCGAATAAGGTATTCAGCGATTGATTAGTAGCAACTATCTCCTGTTGGTCATTAACAACCACGATCCCCTCGGAAATTGCTTCTGTGAGAATCTGGTAGATATCATCACTGCTCTCAAAAACCTCCATAGCTCAAAAATAGGGAAATTAAAAATTCCATCGAACTGATATATATCATAAAATCTGTGCCGACGTAAAATTAATTTTAACCTAACAAAACAGAAAAATCAGATGACCTATATAGAAAAACCCCAAATTGCTTTCTACCAGAAAGTTGGCGAATTATTCTACGCCGTGGCTGCGGCAGACAAAGTCGTTCGCGAATCGGAATACAATGCACTCAAGAAACTGGTTCGTGAAGTTTGGTCGAAACATGACTCCAGTGTGGATGAATTCGATTCTCAGGCCATATATCAAATGGAGGTGGTCTTTGACTGGTTCGACTATGAACAAATGGATTCCGACGCTTGCTACGAGAGTTTCGAAAATTATATGAAAGAACATCCTTCGCTCTTTACCGAGGAACGCAAAAAACTCATTTATCTTACCGCAAACGAGATAGCCGATGCCTTCTCTGGCAAGAATAAATCGGAACTCATCATCCTTGGAAAACTTCAATTACTTCTAACTGCTTAGATCCATTCGGTTTCAAATAAATTGAGTTTTTCGGCCACAAAGTGTTGCTGAGGAATATCATATTTATTGCCGAACCTTGCTCTTATTTTTACTGAAACAAGTCCAATATCATGAAACGAGCATTATTAGTCACTACTGTACTTCTTCTGCTTCTGGCCTGTAAGGAAGATGCAAAAAAGGAGGTGATAGATGAAACACTGATCGAGGAAACAGATTCCCAGGTCGGGGATACTATTGTCGCCAACGAGAATGATCTCGATCTGCAACGACAGATAGATGTAGAGCTTCGAAAGAAGCAACTGGTGGAAAGGCCGGACGAACGGGAACAACTGGAAGAACTGATCATCGCCAAACAATTTCTCAGGGAGGAAGATCTGTATACCATAGATTTCAAATACCCATTCCTCAATGAAAACCTGAAACCATCTTATGTCAATTTCAACGAATACATCGCCGAGACCTACCTCGACATTCCCGGTGTGGAAGCACAGATACTCGAAGACAAGGAATTGCTTTGTGATACGCTTCGAATCAATAAATATCGCGAAAAAAGATATGTGGATTACAAGGTGTACAACGTGAATGAAAAACTGGTGAGCGTCTTGTTCTACAAGGAAAACTTCTATTCCGGAACCCTACACCCCTCCTTCACCTTCGACTGTCTGAATTTTGACCTGGGCAGGTCGGTTTTCATGAATTACGAGGATTTCTTTATCGAAGGTTCCGAAGAAGAATTGCGGAAGATCCTGAACGAGATCCTGATCGCCAGGATAGAATCCGGTGAAGTGTATTACGATTGCTGGGGTATTTCCGAAGAAGACTTCTTCGAATACAAGGATAACTTCGTAGTGGACGACAGGAAGGTGGAATACTATTTCGACGACTGCGTAATATGTCCTACCTACACAGGGAATTTTTCGGTAGAGATACCGCTGGAGGAATTATTACCTGTACTGAGACGGTATAACCTGAACCCACTGCAACTTTAAGTATAACCTTTGCTCTTATGAGATCCTCCTTCAACGATATCATCAAAGGTAACAAGCTGGTCCTTGTAGACTTTTCAGCCGAATGGTGCGGTCCCTGTAAGGTACTTGGCCCCATCCTAACGGAAGTAAAAATGGAGATTGGAGATACTGCCCGAATAGTTAAGATCGATGTCGATAAGAACCAGGCCTTGTCTGCACGGTACAAGGTCATGGGCGTTCCCACCCTGATATTATTTAAGGACGGGGCTCAAATTTGGAGACAATCCGGGGTGATGCAGAAACAAGAGTTAGTATCTTTACTGCAGTCCAACGCTACATGAAACCCCTGAACCAATACATAGACCACACCCTGCTACATCCCGCCGCATTGCCGGAAGATATCATTAAGTTATGCGACGAGGCCAGGAAATTCAATTTTTACGCGGTTTGTGTTAACAGCAGTTATGTGTATCTGGCTGTTAAGGAATTGCATGACAGTCCGGTTAAAATTGCAGCTACAGTTGGTTTTCCATTGGGTGCGAGTTCAACCAAAGCCAAGGTGGCCGAAGCAGCGCAAGCCGTCAGTGAAGGTGCCGATGAGATCGATATGGTGATGAATATAGGTTTCCTGAGATCAGGGCTTCACAAGAATGTGAAAGAAGACATTGAAGCCGTTAAGAAAGCCATTGGCAACAAGGCACTCAAAGTGATACTTGAAACCTGCTATCTCACAGATTCTGAAAAGAAGACTGCATGCCAGATCGCCGAAAAAGCCGGTGCCGATTACGTTAAGACCTCAACCGGATTTGGCGATGGAGGTGCAACCTTTGAAGATGTGGCTTTAATGCGTTCTTCTGTAAGTAAGACGGTAAAGATCAAGGCCTCCGGAGGTATCAGCTCCTATGAGGAAGCCATGAAGTATATCGGGTTGGGGGTGGATAGGATAGGTACTAGCAGGGGAATACAATTGATCAAAGGACATTCAGAATAAAGTTATGAGTACACACCTTGAGGCCCGGAAGGGCGACATTGCAGAATCCGTACTACTTCCCGGTGACCCCATGAGGGCAAAATGGATTGCCGAAACTTTCCTTGAGGACGCGGTATGCTATAACGATGTGCGAGCTATGCTGGGTTATACGGGAACGTACAAAGGGAAACGGATCTCGGTACAGGGATCGGGAATGGGGATACCTTCGGCACTTATATATTGTCATGAACTCATTACCGAATACGGCGTGAAGAACCTGATCCGCGTAGGAAGTGCGGGATCCTATCAACCGGATATAAAACTCAGGGATATTGTGATCGCAATGGCAGCGTCTTCTACTTCGGGGATCAATAATTCCCGCTTTATCAATGCCGATTACTCCCCAACTGCGAACTTCGAACTGCTTATAAAGGCTGCCAACTATGCCAGTAAACACAACATCCCGATCAAAGCGGGTAACGTGTTGTCCACTGACGAATTCTACGAAGACAACCCAGATGCTTTTAAATTATGGGCCGAGTTCGGTGTGCTTTGTGTAGAAATGGAAGCTGCAGGACTGTATACCATCGCGGCCAAGCACAACGTGAGAGCTTTAGCGATTCTTACTATTTCGGATTCACTTGTCAGTCATCAGAGAAGCAGCCAGGAAGAGCGAGAAAGCACATTCACACAAATGGTGGAAATCGCCTTGAACACTCTCATCGAATAAAAAGGGGGTCCGTTCGGAACCCCCTTCTTAACTAACAATTAGCCGTAAATTACATTTTGAAAGTAATGACAGGTAGATCGGAGTGATTTACCAGGTCCTCACTTATACTTCCGGAGAAGAAATGTGCCAGCCCTTTGCGACCATGAGTTGGGATGGCGATCAGATCGGCATTCACCTTGTTGCTATATGTGAATATCCCTTCTTCGATGGAGTAGGCGCTGTAGTACACCACGTCGTTCACGCCATATTCGCCATTTACACCAGCTTCAGTAAAGAAATCGGCTACTTTTTCCTCCATTTCCTGAGTGCTTCTGAATCCGTCTCCAGGGGTATTTATGTAGACCAATTGCATGTTGACATCAAGTTGGTCGAATAACTTCTTTGCTTTTTTGAACGAAGAGATATTCTCCTTATCAAAGTTATTGGCAAAGATCACTTTGTTCATCGCCTGGTCGCCCATACGATTCTTGATCACCAGAACGGGCATTTCGGAAGTTCGGACTACTTTTTCGGTATTCGAACCAACAAATACTTCTTTCAAACCGCTGCTTCCGTGTGATCCCATTACGATAAGATCCGCATCGAACTCTTTGGCCACGGAATCAATTTCGTGGAATAACTTGTAATTCTGAACCGTTGTCTGCACCTCGATCCCTTTGAGGTAATCTCGGTCCAGGAACTCCTGGAAGCGCTTTTCGGCCAGCTTCATATAGTACATGGCTTCGAATACTTCCTGTGAATCATCCTTGGTAAGAACGGCTTGCGACAAGCCCATCATATGCAATGCAACTATGGAAGCGTCATGCCTTTTGGCGATCTTGGCAGCCACTTCCAAAGCGTATTCGGAATGATTCGAGAAATCTATGGGTACTAAGAGAGTTTTCATGTTATTTGGGTTTTGGTTTATTAGGATTAGTGATTGAAGGTTGTTTCTTTTCGTTTCTTAAGCTGGCGTCCGAGATCATTCAGCGTCTCTTTAACCGCCACCTCAAAATTAGCTTCTTTGGATGTTGCAAATATCTTTGGTCCGGGTAAACTAAGTTCGATCTCACAGATCTTCTTCCCCATCGCATCCTTTTCCTTCTCCAATTTGAAATACACGTTTGCGGCAATAAGCCAGCTGTACTTTTTAGCTAATTTCTGTAGTCTTTTTTCAGTAAATTCAGTCAAAGATTCACTGGTTGGCATCTTTACGTATTGAATTGAAATTGTCATACCTGTTGTTGTTTAATTATATTCAAATGTACTTTTCTGATCATTTTTAAAATATGACACACGTCATATGACCTGTATTTCCAATACTTTTGGAAAAACGTAAAGATCGCAGAAATATATGAAACCACATACTATCGGACTTCCGACTTTGCGTTAAATTTGATATTTATCATAGCCACAGTAAATATTATTACTGAATTTTGAAGCAAATCGCTGATAATGAGAATCTACCCGATATTTAGCTTTATCGTAATCCTTTTGTTTGGCTGTAACTCAAGAAATGAAAGAATCCAGCCGGTGGAAATGGATCTTACCGAATCTGTTTACGCTTCTGCAACCGTGCAGCCGGACAGTCTTTACAAAGTATATGCTGCCGTAAACGGGATCCTGGATGAAATTTATGTCGAAGAAGGCGATACGGTTTCCAGGGGACAACCACTGATGAAGATCGTTAACACCAATCCTTCCCTTACAACCGAAAACGCCAAACTCGCCTACGAACTGGCCAGGAGTAACTTTTCAGGGAGTACCGGTTTGCTGAAATCATTGCTGGAAGAGATCGAATCGGCCAAGCTGAAACTGTCCAATGATTCCATTTCCTATTTCAGGCAGAAGAACCTCTGGGAACAAAAGATCGGGTCTAAGGCGGAATATGATAACCGAAAGTTGGCCTTTGATATTTCCAGGAGAACCCTCACCCGGCTAGAAAACGACTATGCCAGAACCCGGAATGAACTTCAGACACAGGTGGAGCAGGCACAAAATCAATACAAGGCCTCCCTGGTAACCTTCGGGGATTTCACCATAAAAAGTAAACTGGACGGAACAGTATACGCCTTGAACAAGAATCCTGGGGAACTTGTGAGTTCAGTTGAACCCATTGCATCGGTTGGCTGCACAAACAACTTCCTGATCGAACTCCTGGTGGATGAAGTGGACGTTGTGAAGATAAGAGAAGACCAGCAGGTTATCGTTACCCTCGATGCTTATGAAGACCGGGCCTTTGAAGCCCTTGTATCCAAGATCCTCCCGGAAAAAGACTTCAGGAATCAAACCTTCACGATCGAAGCCTCATTCGTCAACCCGCCGGATAGGTTGTACCCTGGGCTTTCAGGTGAGGCTAATGTGGTAGTGGCTATTAAGGAAAAGGTCCTGGCCATCCCAACGAACTACCTGGTCAATGGAACCAGTGTTGAAACAGAAAATGGTCTAGTGGAAATTGTTACGGGTCTCAGGAACCTTGACTATGTTGAAGTTGTTTCGGGGCTTTCCAAAGAAGATTATATCCTAAAGCCGGAATAATGAATCAAACGAAGGTTTTACTGAATATCGCAAAGACGCATTTGCTCACAAAGTTCCGGCAGACGTCCACTGCCGCGCTTGGTGTGACCTTCGGAATAGGAGCATATATTACCCTGGTGAGCTTTATGACCGGACTGAACAAGATGCTGGACGATATGATCCTGAACCAGACCCCGCATGTTCACATTTACAATGAAATACAACCTTCGGAAGAGCAACCAATTCAACGGTATGAAACTTTCAAAAATGCCTTCAACGTAGTCCATACAGTAAAACCGAAACAAAATCAGAACAGGATCCACGATGCTCTCCCAATCATTCAAAAACTAAACAGGGATCCAAATGTTCTGTGCGCATTACCACAGGTGCGGGCCCAGGTCTTTTACGTTGCCGGTACAATCGAAATGGGCGGGACGATCACCGGGATCGACATCATGAAAGAGGTTGAATACTTCAATTTTGCCGACTATATTGTTGAAGGCAACCCGGTAGACCTGAAGAATACAGACAATGGAATTCTGCTTGGAATTGGAATTGCGGAGGATATGTCGCTGGAAATTGGCGATCGGGTGCAGGTCACTTCAACATCCGGAACCGTTTTCCCACTGAAGATCGTAGGCTTCTTTCAAAGCGGATTGGCCGAGATCGACAATGCACGAAGCTATACGACCATCAAGACCGCTCAAAAACTGGTTCAGGGAGCGACAAACTACATAACGGATATCAACCTCAAACTCCGCAATATCTCCGAGGCTCCGGCCGTGGCGGGATCGGTAGAACGACAGTTCGGGCTGACGGCTGTTGATATCAACGAAGCAAACGCCCAGTTTGAAACCGGAACGACCATCCGAAACCTGATCACATACGCGGTATCGATTACACTTTTGATCGTTGCCGGCTTTGGTATATACAACATTCTAAATATGCTGATCTACGAAAAAATGAACGATATCGCTATTTTGAAAGCCACGGGCTTTTCAGGCGGTGACGTGCAACTCATCTTTATCATGCAGGCACTCATCATCGGGATCGTGGGTGGGATCCTGGGATTGATCATTGGCATCGGCCTGGCACACCTTATCGATGGTATACCATTTGAAACCGAAGCCTTGCCAACGGTGTCCACTTATCCGGTCAATCACAATCCGTGGTTCTACGCTATCGGAATCACATTTGCCATCATATCCACATTCCTAGCCGGCTATCTGCCGTCACGAAGAGCAAAACGCATGGATCCGGTGAAAATAATCAGGGGACAGTAAAATGGAAAAGGTTCTTGAGGCTAGACATATCAACAAACATTTTCGGAAGCCTGTAGAGTTTCATGTGTTGAAAGACATAAACCTCGAAGTTCGAAAAGGCGAGTTCGTTACGGTTATGGGCAAGTCGGGCTGTGGCAAATCGACCCTTTTGTACATCCTGTCTACCATGGATACGGAGTACGATGGTGAATTATGGCTGAACAACAAGTTGATCAGCGGACTACATGCAGACAGGCTCTCTCACATCAGGAATAAATACCTGGGGTTCGTCTTTCAGTTTCATTATTTATTATCTGAATTCACCGTTCTGGAAAACGTCATGCTACCCGCAAAGAAACTTGGAGAGCGACCCATTGAGCAGATCAGGGAGGATGCCATGCAAAAACTGGATGTGCTGGAGATCGGTCACCTCGCCGAAAAACGCGCAAACCGGATATCCGGTGGTGAAAAACAGCGGGTGGCCATAGCTAGGGCCCTCATCAACGATCCCGTACTTCTTATGGGAGATGAACCTACCGGGAATCTTGACAGTCAGAATGCTGAAAATGTCTTCCGGATATTCAGAAATCTTAGTCAGGAACAAGGCTTATCACTACTTGTGGTAACCCATGATGATGACTTTGCGCAAAAAACCGACAGGATCATACGCATGGAGGACGGTTATATACTGGATAAGGGATAGAAAGGCACAGAGAGAACTTTCAGGTAATATCAAAAGTGTATAATAGATATCATTGTCCGTCAGACGACAGGACCGGATTTTCATTAGGTAATGATATTGTTGCGATTGTTAGTAATACATTCCTTATCATTTACTACAATTATCTGAGTATCAATTTAGTTCAGTATTCACCTTACCCCTTCAAAATTCAGGGATACAAAAGATCCTATTCGAACACATTCATACCAAAACAAGACGTTAGAAATTAACGAATAATTGTTTATTTTGATGCGATGAAAAAAGTATTAATTGTCTTTGCTCATCCAAGGTTTGAAAACTCCCGGGCAAATGCTGCCTTGGTTGATCGGTTAGGGGCGAAGGAACATCTTACCTTTCACGATCTTTACGAGGAATACCCGCATTTTCACATCGATGTGAAAAAAGAACAACAACTATTACAGGAAAATGATATCATTATCTGGCACCATCCATTTTACTGGTACAGTTGTCCGGCACTTTTAAAACAATGGTTCGATATGGTTTTGGAGTTCAATTGGGCATATGGCCCGGAGGGTCATGCACTGGAGGGTAAAACCGTGTTCAATGTTATCACTACCGGTAGTTCCAGAGAGGTTTATTGTTCCGAAGGAATTAACAGTTACACCATCAATGAATTTCTACGTCCTTTCGAGCAAACCGCGAATCTCTGCGGAATGAGCTATCTGCCTCCTTTTGCAGTTATGGGCACTTATAATCTTACAGACGATCGACTAAAGGCCTATGCCGATAAATATGAGAACTTAATTGATCAGCTTCAAAATGATCGTTTAACCGAGAGTTTGTCCAACTGCCTATTCCTGAACGATTCATCATTGTTAAAAAACTAATCATTTATGTCTGGTTCATTACTCTTTGATGCTATAGTATTTTTGGCAGGAGCGCTTATTTGTGTGTCCCTGGCAAAACGCCTTGGGCTAAGCTCTGTACTGGGTTATTTGATAGCCGGTGTGCTTATTGGTCCGTATGTACTGGGTTTTGTTGGGGAAGAAGGTGAAGACATCCTGCATTTTGCCGAGTTTGGTGTGGTAATGATGCTATTCTTGATCGGTCTGGAGATCGAACCCAGGAATTTTTGGAATATGCGCAAGTCAATCCTCGGAATGGGAGGGTTTCAGGTAGTTGTAACCGTCTTGCTCACCTATCTCCTTTTTACTTTTTTGGGATTCGATTGGCGTGTGGCATTGGTAATTGGTATGGCAGTAGCATTATCATCGACGGCTATTGCCATGCAAACCATAAAGGAAAAGGGGTTAATGGATACTACTTTCGGGATAAGTTCTTTTTCAATCTTGCTCTTCCAGGATATCATTGTCATATTCATGCTAGGTGCCTTACCCCTTTTAACCAGCGATGATCATTCTATACCGGTTGATGACCACAGTACGGCCACGCTGATTGAGAATCTGCCAATCGGATTGCAAACCCTGGCAATTATTGCTTCTGTAGCGGTGATCATCTTGATGGGAAGCTACCTGATCGTCCCAATGCTTCGAAAAGTTTCCCGGGCTGGTATACGCGAATTGCTTATTGCTGCGGCATTTCTTATCGTATTTGCCATTTCTTACCTGATGGAATTCGTAGGTTTAAGTCCGGCCCTGGGTGCGTTTTTGGGGGGAGTGGTATTGTCGACCAGTGAATTCAAACACGAATTGGAAAGCACCCTGGAGCCATTTAAGAACTTACTCCTGGGGTTATTCTTTATGGCAGTTGGAGCTTCCATCAATTTCATTGTTATCGCAGAAAGCCCGCTGACGATCGGTGGCATTCTCCTGGCGATAATACTTCTGAAAGCAACGGTACTATTCTTGGCGGGAAGACTTTTCAAACTAAAACTGGATCAAAAATTACTGCTAACCTTCAGCCTGGCCCAGGTGGGAGAATTTGCATTCGTTTTACTGTCGTTTGCTTTTCAACTGGATATTCTCGAACCGGAACAAATGGATATGATGTTGGTTATTACGGCGGTCTCAATGTCGCTCACACCTATTCTAAGTGTTGTAAACGAACGTTTCATTTTACCGAAAGTGGGCACGAAGGAATCCATACCTCATCCAATGGATCATATTGCAAAGTCACAAAAGATCATTCTTCTTGGATTCGGTCATTTTGGAAGTACGGTAGGCAGGTTTTTGAGATCTCACGGGGTGGAGGCAACCATATTGGACTTTGATTCCAACCGCGTCGATTTCTTGCGGAAAATGGGATTTGAGGTGTACTATGGCGATGCTACTCGTTTGGATCTGCTGGAATCGGCGGGGATCAAGGATGCCAACCTGATCATTTGTGCAATCGATAAACCATCGGTTACAAAGGAAGTGGCCAAATTGGTAAAGGAGAACTATCCACATATTGAGCTGATGGTTCGGGCCAAGAACAGGTACGAAGCCTACGAGTTACTCAATCTTGGGATCGAAAATATCTACCGGGAAACCCTGGACACTTCCCTAGCCCTGGCAAGCGATGTACTTCACAAATTTGGTTTCAGAAAATATACTCTGAACCGACAAGTGCATAATTTCATCACTTACGATGAAGAGAGCCTGAGACGTATGGCTAAGGAACCGAGAAGAGGCAAGGACTACATTTACAGGGCCAGGCAGGAACTCGCGCAGCAAGAAGAGCTGTTGGAAAAGGATCTGAAAAGAGGGCTAATGACCGATGATATGCACTGGGATGGTGAACACATCCGTAAAACACTGAAAGAGGATAAGGAAAACCGTGATATGTAGTCTACTCTCAATCCGTATTTTATTCACCCGTTAATAAAAATGCCCAAGGACTTTATCCTCAGGCATCTATTTGTCGGTATGACAGGATTTGCAGAATCCTACTAAACCCTCAGTGCAAATCAAAAGCGAATACTGCGTATTTCTTTTCCCCCTACCAAGAAAACAGGATTTGCAGAATCCTACTAAACCCTCAGTGCAAATCAAAAGTGAATACTGCGTATTTCTTTTCCCCCTACCAAGAAAACAGGATTTGCAGAATCCTACTAAACCCTCAGTGCAAATCAAAAGTGAATACTGCGTATTTCTTTTTTTATTTCCTCAAGCTTAACGAAATGAATTTCGTACGCTTTCAGAAATAAAAAAAGTGATTCATCTCTGAATCACTTTTGGTTAAGTCGGGATGACAGGATTTGAACCTGCGACCCCACGCCCCCCAGGCGTGTGCGCTAACCGGGCTGCGCCACATCCCGAAACAGAATGCAAAAATAACGATTTTAAAAAGTTCAGCCAACGCAGTTTTAATTTTCTTTCCTGAATTTGATCGTAATGTTCTAATTTCACGATAATTCATCTAAATCGTAGTTTTACAGCCAAAATCGAATAAACTCCTAACATTGTCAATCAACAAATGAAAACCTTGTTCATCAGTCTTTTGATCGTAGTGGTTTCGATCGGTGGCTGCCGAAATAATAATGTTACTTCGGAAGACATCGAAACACCTTCAGGGATGGTTCTCATTCCCGGAGGTACCAGTATTATAGGGTCTAACGAAGTGTTCGATCCGGAAGGCCCGGAGCACGAAGTGACGATTAATGCCTTCTTTATGGACATACACCCGGTAACAGTGGAACAATTCAGGGAGTTCATCAGTGCAACGAAGTATACAACCGAAGCCGAACGATTCGGGAATGCGGGAGTTTTCGACATAGATACCGGCCGATGGTCGCTGGTAGACGGAGCAACCTGGCAGTACCCGCAGGGCCCCGGCAAAAATAAGGCTGAAGACAACCATCCCGTGACCCAGGTATCATGGAATGATGCAAAAGCCTATTGTGAATGGGCTGGAAAACGACTTCCAACGGAAGAGGAATGGGAATATGCAGCCCGCAATGCCGGAGCAACCCAGGATTATATCTATCCCTGGAATAGTGATCTCGACCACGAAGGGAGTACATATCTCGCAAATGTTTGGCAGGGTGCCTTTCCTGCCTATAACAGCGGTGAAGACGGTTATCTTCTCACCTCTCCGGTTGGAGCTTTTGGAAGTACCCCGCTCGGACTACAGGACATGGCGGGAAATGTCTGGGAGTGGTGTGAGAACTGGAAAATACCGTACAATCAGAACCCATCCGATTTTAATCCAGGTCCGGAAAGTGAAAAAGTCCAGCGTGGTGGATCCTACCTCTGCGACCTGAAGGTCTGTCACGGCTACAGGGTTTCGGGAAGAAGCGGATCAACCCCGGAAACATCCCTCATGCATGTTGGATTCCGGTGCGTGAAAGATAATTAAATAACACGGCTAGTTTATAATGATAAAAAGTGACACCGAGGTGTCACTTTTTTATCAATCAAAAATAATAACAACTATAAAACGATCAGATGAACAACAGATGGGTTCCTTCCTGATCTGCCCTGCCGTAAAAGTCACCAATGGTCAGGATACCATCGAGTTCATCGATCAGGTCTTCTTCTTTCAAATGGAACATGTCCACCGCCAGCTTACAGCCCCAAAGTTTACATCCGGAATCAGAAAGTATCTCCAGGAATTCACCAATTGGTGGCATGTCCAGTTTTTCCATTTCCTTTTTCATCATTTTCGTGGCAAGGGCTTCCATCCCGGGCAAACCACCAAGCATGGTTGGGATATGCATGGCCGGGTTACCAACCGTTGCTACGTGCAGGTGTTCGAGTTTCTTCTTCTGAATTGCCTCCAGCCCGAAGAAAGTGAAAAATATCTCTGCCTCAATTCCTTCCATGCGAGCACCATTTGCCATCACGAAGGCGGCATATGCATTCTCTATCGTTCCTTTCGAAAGGATAAAAAGCATTTTCTTAACTTTTGTTTCGCCCATAACTTGAGATTTATTCGATTATTCTTTTCTTATTAAATACAGCTTTTTGGTTTGGGAATCCCTGCGATCAAAGTCGATTTTTTGAGAGGTCCCCCGGGGAATAAACTGTAGAATTCCTTCACATTTAGCACTCCGCTTTTCTTGATACCGCGTATGGAAAGAGGTTCTTCCTTTTGATGCTTATCGTGCAGGTAATCGATCACTTCCCAATGGCGATCTGTCATTGTGATGTCGTTCTCCGCTGCCAGCGCTTCCCCTATTTCCTTACTCCACTGATTGAAATCCAGCAAATATCCTTCTTCATTAACATCAATTTCTTTTTGTGCGATGATCTTTTTCATGGTCTCTTGTATTTATGTATTAACTGTTTCTAATTTCTTTCCTTTTTCGTTCATTTTCGCCGACACGAACGGGATTGGAACGCCTTTCAGGAGCATATTCCAGTACACCCATCGGAAGGCCAGTTTTCCTAAATGATTCGCCTTGCTTTCCTTCAGTAAACGAAGCGGGCCTATTCCGGGGATCGGGAATGTCCCTTCCACGGGTTCGTGCACATAGTTGAAATCGATCAGCAGTGCTTTGCCGTTTCCGGTTTCCACAAAACAATTGGCATGCCCGTCGAAGGCTTCTTCCAACTGCTCCCCTTTGATATACCGCAGAATGTTTTCGGTGAGTATCTCCGCTTCGAAATGCGCCACCGACCCTGCTTTGGAAGTAGGTAAATTAGTAGCGTCACCTATCACAAAGACGTTTTCGTATTCCTTGCTCTGAAGCGAACCTTTGTTCGTTGAAACGAAATTAAGGTCGTCTCCTATTCCGGAGCGTTCAATCACCGAATCACCCATATTTGTTGGTACAGTCACCAACAGGTCATATTCCACCTCCACATCGGCGTAATCGATGATCTTATTATTCTCGTAGTCAACCCTTTCGATGTTGAAACTTGTAACTTCCTTAATATCCTTTTCCTCCAACAGATAGTCCAGTGCTTTAGCCGCCCTTGGTTTGGTGAATGCGCCATCCAGGGGAGTGACATAAGTGATCTCCACTTTATCTCTCATCCCTTTGTTCTTAAAGTATGAATCGGCCAGGAAGGCAAACTCAAGTGGAGCCACCGGGCATTTTATCGGCATCTCTGTGACATGCACAACCAATTTTCCTCCCTCCCACTCACGCAGTTTGTCGCGTAGTGCCTTTGCTCCTTCATAGGTGTAAAAGTCAAAGATATTCTTATGCCACATCGGGCCGTCCATGCCTTCGATCTCTTCAGGAGCAATGGTAGAGCCGGTAGCAATGATCAGGAGATCGTAGTTCACCTGCTCCCCACCCTCCAGTTGAACACAATTCGCTTCGGGTTGGATTAGCTCGATCTTTTTCTGGATATACTCCACCGACTTAGGTATGAACTTCGTTCCGTCCTTTTTAACCTGGTCTTCGGTATAAATGTCAAAAGGCAGAAACAAGAACCCCGGTTGGTAGTAATGTGTTTCGTGCTGATCTACTATGGTGATTTGCCATTCTTGCTTTGGAAGTTTCTTGGTTAGGTGATTGGCCATCATGGTGCCAGCTGTTCCTGCGCCAAGAATAAGAAGATTTTTCATGTGGTGAATTTATTCTTAAGAAGGTTATTGGTCTATTAATTTCACGGGTAAAATTAAAGTTGGATCGGAAAATGAATTATGATATATATCATGATCAACGATTCTTTATGATATCATGATTATTGTCATATTTCCTAATGCCTGCCGTCAATAGCTTTGTCTTCCTAATTCTGAATTTAACACAGCTATTTATGGAACGCAGCCAGGTATAGTTGTAGTCCCGAATAGCTTCTAAACAATAGATCATGAGAAACATACTTAGTATTCTTGCGTGCCTGTTTTCATTAGCCCTCTACTCTCAGGCAGGACACATTATGCAGGGTGCAGGTGCCGTAAACATGTCCATGGGTGGAGCGGCCACAGGGCAACCCACCGACATATCCGGCGCCTTACACTGGAACCCAGCAGCTATTAGTACCTTCGATAGCGATATTCTGAAGTTCGACATCGGGCTTTTCTTTTCTTCTCCCGAGCTTAGTTCAACCGTTCCGGTGTTCGACAGCATGGGTATGCCTACCGGCGAATTTTTCAGTGGTGTTACAGAAGACGACCGTGGTGTCTCTCCACTACCCAACCTGGCCATGGTTTGGGGAGCTTCGGATAGTAAGCATACCTTTGGTGCATCTGCATTCGGTATAAGTGGATTCGGGGTTACTTTCCCGGAAAATGCCATGAACCCGATCAATGCACCTCAGAGTATGGGAGGCTTTGGCCGCGTTGAATCCGACTATAGTTTACTTCAATTCGGATTTACCTGGGCTTACCAGATCTCGGAACAATTTTCAATAGGTGTACAACCAACCTTTAACTATGCAACACTGGAACTAATGCCTAACCCGACGGCCAATCCAACGGCTTTTGGATATCCTTCAACCGATAAGGCAACTGCACTTGGGTTTGGAGGACAGATCGGTCTTTATTACGATACCGGTGTAGGTTTCAAATTCGGTACATCGTATAAAACCGTACAATCCTTTGGTGATTTTGAATTCGATAATACCTATCTGAACGGTGCTATGGCAACAAACGAATTTGCCATGGATTATCCGGCCATCTGGTCGTTCGGAGCAGGTTTCTCCGAAGGAGATTTCGATATTGCATTGGATTACCGTCTCGTGGATTATGAGAATACAGATGGTTTTTCTGAAGTTGGATGGACACCAACAGCATCTGTTGCTGGATTCGGATGGAAGAATATCAGTATTATTTCCGCAGGAATACAGTACAAAGGTGTGGACAGACTACCATTGCGAGTAGGGTATACATATAGTTCGAACCCTATCGAAAGCGATGTGGCGTTCTTCAATATCCCGGCTACGGCCATTATTGAGAATGCGTTTCAATTCGGATTGAGCTACGAAGTCAATGACGCTTTCAAACTCGACGGGCTGTTCCACTATGGATCCAGCGGTGGTGCTACATCCGGTCCGCTGCTCAACCCTATGTTCATTTCCAGTTATCCACCCTATGGCGCGATACCCGGAAGTGAGGTTTCCTATGATATGACGACCTCCATGGTAATGATTGGTGCCAGTTATACTTTTAAAACCAAAACCGAGGAGAGAGAATAAATAGATTAAGTATTCGGCGAACTATTTAAGGACCCGCCATTCGAGTCTTTAAATAGTTCGTTACTTTATAAGCAAAAGAACTGAATGGAAGACAGCTTTCCCTTTCTCGCCGCACTGCTGGCGTCGATGCTTCATGTAATCACAGGCCCTGATCACCTTGCGGCGGTGACGCCATTTGCCCTCGTTGCCAAACGTAAAGCCTGGAAAGTTGGCCTGGCCTGGGGCCTGGGACATCTCGTCGGGATGGCGATCATCGGTGTATTGATGTATCTTTTTTCTGAATTAATACCTGTGGAGGCCATCTCGAACTATTCGGAACAGATCGTCGGACTACTACTGATCGGAATTGGGATCTGGGTGCTTTATCGATTGTATCGCCCGAAGAAGTCGCACAAACACCTTCATGTGCACGCAGGAAAATACAACCTGATCCACACACATTCACACGACCATAGTCATAAACCGAATCACGAACACCAGCATGATAAACTACAGCGCCAGGGAGGCATAGCTGCATTCGGAATAGGTATATTACACGGCCTTGCAGGTGTAGCCCACTTTCTTCTATTCCTTCCTGTTCTCACCTTCGAGACCTGGACAGATACACTGAATTATATCGGGGGTTTTAGCCTGGGGATACTACTGGCAATGATCGCCTATGCCTTTGCCATTGGATCGGTGGCTGCACTGGCCAATGACAGGCACAGCCTTACTTTTTTCAATGGAATCCGACTGGCTGCCGGACTTTTTGCAATTGTAGTTGGTATCTATTGGGTGACCGCTTTTTAACAGATCCGGGGAAGTTGTTCTCCTATCAACGGACTCACGATTCGTTTTCCTCCAATGTTCGAATGCAATACTACCTTCGGTACTTCCCGATCCGAAATAGTACCGATACAACATGCCTTTCTTCCCTTTTCCGAAGCGCGAAGCATCGAAACAACCTCTTCCTCTATTTCAGGAGAAATAATAACAACGAACAGTCCTTCATTAGCTACGTACAAAGGATCCAGTCCAAGTATCTCACAGGCCGCTGCCACCTGGGTGTCCAAAGGAATATCCTTTTCATAAATTTCGACTTCCCTGCCCGTATCCGCCGCTATCTCTGAAAGCACCCCGGATAATCCACCACGGGTTGGATCGCGAAACAGGTGTATCTTCTCACCGAATTGATCAAGCAGGTCCCTGACGAGGTAATTAAGGTTGGTGGAATCACTTACAATATCCGACTCGAACTCCAATCCTTCCCGTTGAGACATTATGGCCATACCGTGCTGAGCCAGCGGGCCGCTCAAAATGATCTTGTCCCCGGGCTTAACTCTTGCCATGGAGATATTCGCCTTTGGGTGCACTCTTCCGATGCCGGTAGTATTGATAAAGATCTGATCTCCCTTTCCTCGTTCAACAACTTTTGTATCACCCGTAACCACTTGGACACCACTTTCATCGGCAGCTTCTTTGACCGACCGGACGACCGAAATGAAATCCTTCATCTCCATTCCCTCTTCCACGATAAAGGACAATGACAGATATTGCGGGATGGCCCCACACATAGCTACGTCATTCACGGTACCATGAACAGCCAGCGACCCGATGTTTCCACCCTTAAAGAATATCGGACTCACAACAAAACTATCCGTCGAGATGGCCACCTCCCCTGAGAGATCAAGTATGGCGCCATCGTGCCTGGTGTTCAGGAATGGATTGTTGAATGTTTTGAAGATAACCTCATCAAGGAGTTCACGTGTCATTACACCACCGCTCCCGTGTCCGAGGTTTATTGTTGATTTAGACAGGTTGTTATCCTTCATCTATATTTTTTAAAGTGTTTCTGAAAAATGATAATATGCAGCACAGGCTCCTTCCGAAGAAACCATCGGCGCACCCAGCGGATTGGACGGATCACAACCTTTACCAAATTCGGGGCACTGATGTGGTTTCTTTATTCCTTTCAATATCTCCCCTGCAATACAACTGCTGTGCTCCTTTGCTCCAATGCTCGCGACTCCATATTTCAATTCAGCATCAAAAGCGGAATAGTTTTCCCGCAATTTATATCCACTCTTCGGAATGGTTCCAATACCACGCCAGTCACGATCCGCTACTTCGAACACCCGACTGATCACTTTTTTCGCCGCCAGGTTCCCTTCATCTTTCACTATACGCACATATTGATTCTCAACAACCGCACGCTTCTCTTCAAGCTGGGAAACTGCCATATAGATCCCCTGAACCAGGTCCAGCGGCTCAAAGCCGGTAACCACAACAGGCACCTTGTATTTTTTGCTCAGTGGGTGATATTCGGCCGTTCCCATGATCGCACAGACATTACCTGCGCCCAGGAAGGCATCGATGGTGCAGAATTCATCATCCAGGATAGCCTCCATAGCCGGCGGAACCAGGACGTGGGAAACCAGGATAGAGTAATTCGAAAGTCCCTCTTTTTCTGCCTGCAACACAGAGAGTGCGTTGGCCGGTGCAGTAGTTTCGAAACCAACCGCGAAAAAGACCACTTCCCTATCGGGATTTACCCTGGCGATGGATACAGCCTCAAGCGGAGAATACAATATCCTGAGATCTCCTCCTTCAGCTTTGGCTTCCAGCAAACTCTTCTTACTTCCCGGAACACGTATCATATCGCCAAATGAGCATACGATCACGCCTTGTTCCATCAAGGCAATGGCCTTGTCGATCAAGGTAAGCGGTGTCACACAGACAGGGCATCCTGGGCCATGGATCATGCGCACCTGTTCGGGCAGCAGGTCGATAATACCGTTCTTGATCAAACCGTGGGTTTGTCCGCCGCAAACCTCCATGATATTCCAGGGTTTGGTCACGGTTTCACGGATACGCTGCAAATAGCGTTTCGTGGCTTCAAGGTCTCGGTATTCATTCAGATATTTCATCAGTTTCCGGTGTGCAATGCAGGTAATACATCAATTGACCCAGGGAGATATTCTCATCGTTGGGTGATAATCTTTGGTGAAAATACAGCTTGAATTCCTTTCCAACTATGTCATTTATCATATCTGTGAGAATTGTATTCTGAAAAACCCCTCCGCTAAAGGCAATATTCTGCACCCCATGGGCCTTCGCGATCACGCTCACAGCACTAGCCAGCGTGTAAAGGAAATTTTCTATGATCAATTCTGAAGACTTTCCGACAGCGTGGTCTTGGCAAATTCGACTCCAGATCGAGCTTGTTGAAATTTCCCCCGGATCATCAAAGTCGGTATATAATTCACGGGTATCGAGGTCGTAGCCCGTTAACCGGTTCTCGAGTAAAATTGCTGCCTGCCCTTCAAAATTGTTGTGATCCGTGAGTCCGAGCAGTGATGCCACGGCATCAAACAACCTGCCAACAGAGGAGGTCTTAAGCGAATTATGCTCTTTAACTGTTTTGTATATGCGGATCTCTTCAGTACTGAATTTTGATGCGATCAATGTCGAGTCTGAGTCTTCCGTCAGGGAGAAAAGGGATAGCCTTGGTTCCGCCGACATCTTATCACCGGCCAGCCAGTCGAAATACTCGAAATGTGCCACACGCTCCATTTCAGCATTCTCATACAGGAAGAACTCCCCGCCCCAGATATTACCATCGTCTCCGTAACCCGTTCCGTCCCAGACCACTCCTAGAACCCTTTCTCCTGAATCGAAAAGTGAATGTTCCCCCATTATCGCTGCAAAATGCGCTTTGTGATGCTGTATCCCAACATACTCTATATCCAGCTTGTCTGCCAGTGATTTCCCAAACAAGGTGCTTTGGTAGGCCGGGTGTTTGTCGACCAGGATAACACCTGACTCCTGTTCGAATATTGCGAGCATCTTCGTTATGTTTGAACAGAACCTGTCATACACTTCAGCGTTATCCAGGACTCCAAGATATTCGCTTACATAAATGAAATCATTGGGTAACAAGGCGATCGTGCTTTTGAGATGACCGCCTAAGGCGAGAACACGGGTTTGATTTGAAGTGTTATTCCGCGAAAAATTAGGCGCATAACCTCTCGACCTTCGGAACATTATTGGAATATGGTTGGTGCGGCTGATCTTTATTACTGAATCATCCTGAGGATTTGCAATTGGTAAATTGTGGTGTAAAAAGTAATCGGCTACTGTGCCAAGTTTCTCCTCCGCTTCTCCGACCTCACTCAGTATTGGAGAACCGTGCAGGTTTCCACTGGTGGCAACGATCGGTCGATCCAATTCGTCTGTCAGCAGTTGCATGACTCCTGTGTAGGGCAGCATAACCCCAAGTTGGTTCAGTCCGGGTGCAACTGCTTCGTACGCCACACCGCCATCGTAGGAGGCTGAATTCAGGATTACGATGGGACGCTCGGGAGATGTGAGTAACTGCTGTTCGGACTCGGACAAAACGAATTCCGCTTGAATCTGGTCCATGGATGGATACATAAGCGCGAAAGGTTTGTCCGGCCGTTGTTTTTTATGTCGAAGTTGATTAACGGCAGCTTCGGAAGTAGCATCGCAACACAGCAGGTAGCCCGACGTATTCCTTATCGCAAGTATTTTTCCTTCTCGTATCATCCGGGCCATTTCAGTAAAAACATCATGATCGGAGACATTCAGTTGATTACCTGAACTATCGGTCAGCCAATAAGAAATCCCGCAGGTCGGACAGGAATTCGTCTGGGAGTGGAATCTCCAGTTAGCAGGATCGGTGTATTCTTCCAGGCAGGGAGGACACATTTCAAATTCGGCCAGGGTCGTATTCTCACGTTCGAATGGAAATGTTTTGGTGACCGCCCATCGCGGACCGCAATGAACACAAGTAGTGAAAGGGTAATTATAACGGCGATTCTTCGGATCCCGGATCTCTGCCGCACAGGCTTCACAAATAGCAAGATCGGGAGTCAGCTGAAGGTTCAGCTTACTGCCCTTTTCCGAAGGAACAATTCTGAAATCCTCAAAACTTACAGTATCGATCTCCTCGATCCGGTGATCTAAAATCCTGGATGCCCTGGAAGGTTGCTCAATCAGGGTGTTGTAAAAACTCCGTGCTACTCCCTCTTTCCCGGAGACATATATGATCACACCTTCTTCGTTGTTAGAAACCGTACCTGTTAGACCGAAAGACCTTGCCAGCAGATAAACGTGGGGGCGAAATCCCACACCCTGTACCCGGCCTGTAATTACGATCTTGAAGGTTTTTTGCATTCGCTGACTTTCTGTACTTCGAATTGTGTTGTAAATTTAAGGCAATATTTGAAGCTATGCACGAAATGTCGATCGCCCTTAGTATTGTTGATATTGCTGAAAAAGAAGCTAAGAAAGCTTCGGTGGAGGCCTTCGATACGATCGAACTTGAGATCGGCAGCCTGACGGGAATCGAACTGGACGCACTTGAATTCGTTTGGAACTCGGCAGTTCGGAATACCGTTCTGGATAAGGCGCAACGCAAGATCACTACCATTCAGGCGGTAGCGAGATGTTCGAATTGTAAGACCGAATTCGAACTGGATTTCCTCCACGATCCCTGTCCAAACTGTGACAGCTTTGAGAAGGAGATATTGCAAGGCAAGGAGCTTCGTGTAAAGCGGCTGACTACCTGATCCTAACTTGTTTTGGAATATATGACTAAGGTCATTCCAAAGGATATAAATCTGTTATACATTTGATTCTAAACCTAATAGAAAACGATCAATGATAACAGCGAACAATCTTGACCGCAGCAAGTTAATGGATGTTATCTGGGACATTCAGCGCAAAAAAAATCACATCGGACATGACGACATCACCAAAATTGCTCAGCAATTCGATATGTCCAGGATGGAACTCGAAGGGATCGTAACCTTTTACCACTTTTACCACAGGATTCCCTCTGGTAAATTCACGATTTACTTGAACGACTCTATTGTTTCTGAACATTCCGGGCGGCCGGAAGTTCTTGAGGCTTTTGAAAAATCACTTGGTATCAAACTAGGCAGGATAAGTGCCGATGGACTTTTCGGCCTGTATAAAACACCATGTATCGGTTTGAGTGACCAGGAGCCTTCCTGTTTGATAAACTTCAAACCCTTCACCAACCTTACGCCGGAAAAGGTATATGATATTGTTGAACAACTTCGGAATGGTGCAAAACCCTCGAAGATCTGCGACCATCCCGAAACCAATGTCCGTTATACACCCGAACCCGAGCGAACGATCTTCTTCAAACCCTACGACCGGTTCACCTCTCTTACCAAACTGAATGAGTACGAACCATTCGAGATCATAGAGATCATCAAGAATTCGAAACTTACCGGCCGCGGTGGTGCCTTTTTCCCAACCGGCCTTAAATGGCAGTTCTGCCGTCAGAATGAAGGTCCGATAAAATACCTCATCTGTAATGCGGATGAAGGAGAACCAGGGACCTTTAAGGATCGTGTTCTTATGCAACAACACCCGGAATTACTGATCGAGGGAATGATCCTCGGTGCATACGCCATAGGTGCTGCACAGGGAGCTATTTACCTCAGAGCCGAGTATATGTACTTGAGGAAGAGCCTGGAAACCCTGTTGCAAACCTACCGCGAACAAGGATACCTGGGTAGAAATATCAGGGCAAAGAGACCATTCGATTTTGATATTTACATCCACATGGGCGCAGGTGCATATGTTTGTGGGGAAGAGACCGCCCTTATTCATTCCATGGAAGGAAAAAGAGGGGAGCCGAGTACCAAGGAATATTTCCCCGTAGAGCGCGGATTCAACAATAGGCCTACCGTAGTCAACAATGTGGAGACGCTATCGGCAGTCCCCAGGATCCTTATGATGGGACTCGATAAATACCTGGAACTGGGTACCGAAAAAACTCCGGGAACCAAGTTACTGAGTGTGTCGGGAGACTGTGAACTACCGGGTCTTTATGAGATCGAATGGGGAATGAAATTGAGAGATTTCCTCGAATTGATCGGGGCAAAAGACACGAAATTCATATTGTTCAACGGTTATGCCGGCGAATGTTTGTCGGAAGTCGATTTCGACAGGGAGATCTCCGGCGAGAACCTGCTGGCCGATGATGTTTTGTTCCATTTCAAGAACCCGATCGAATACGCCCAGAAGATGAGTGGTATCGGACTTAGGGCGGGTGGATCCGTAATGATCTTCAACAAAAGCCGGGATGTTCTCAATGTTATGAAGAATGTCGCCGATTTCTTCGTGGATGAATCCTGCGGAATCTGCGTCCCTTGTCGCACGGGTAACTTCCTTCTCAATAAAAAGATAGACCGGATAAAGCTCGGGCACGGTGAAGAAAGGGACCTGGAGGAGATCAAGGAATGGAGCAAGATCATAAAAACCACCAGTCGCTGTGGCCTGGGCAAGATGTCCTCAACGGCCCTGAACGACGCAATATTCAAGTTCCCAGATGTTTTCGGAACAGTACTTTCTGAAAACACAGATTTCAACAAGGCCTTCAACCTGAAGGATGCCACTGTTGACTACGACCGCATAATTAACGAAATGACCTCCGATTATGAGTAACCTGGTAAACCTAAAGATAGATGGCAAACCAATTCAGGCGGAAGCAGGTACCAACCTCGTGGACGTTGCCAAACAAAATGGGACTTATATCCCAACACTTTGTTATTTCAAAGAACTGAATCCCCTGGCTACCTGTAGGATCTGTACAGTGAAGGTAAACGGCAGGGAGACCACCGGCTGTACGGTGAAGGTTGCCGAAGGAATGGATGTTGAGGTAAGCACACCCGAACTACTCGATAACAGGAAAGCCATCATCGAGATGCTTTATGCCGAAGGAAACCACTTCTGCCCTTCCTGTGAAAAGAGTGGGAACTGTGATATGCAAAACCTTGGATACGATATGGGGATCACCGTTACCCGGTATCCACACGTTTTCAGCGATAAGATAGTAGACTTCAATCCGAAAAGAATGATCATGGAGTCGAACCGCTGTATCCTATGTAAACGTTGTGTGGAGGAAGTAAAAACTTCGGATGGCAAAGACGTATTCTCCTTTGTTCAGCGAGGTGTAAAGACACGGGTGCACATCGATTATGAGCAGGAGGCAAAACTCACCGAAGCCGAGGCTATTCACGCGATGAATATCTGCCCTGTGGGAGCGATCCTCGTTAAAGGAATGATCCACGAGCAGCCTTTCGGCGAACGGAAATATGACCTTTTAGGTAAGGACATCAAGCCACGAGTAAAAGAAGAGAGCCTTAGAGAAACGGAAGACGGTAAGTTTATCGTTGCCACTACATCCCTGGCCGGATGTTTCGGTTGTCATATGTCACTTCTCGATATTGACACCGATCTCCTGGATGTACTTGAGATCGTGGAGTTCAACAAATCCCCGTTGACCGATATCAAGAATTTCAGCAAACAATGTCACATCGGACTTGTAGAAGGTGGTTGTGCCAATTCGGAGAACGTGGAAGTTCTTCGGGAATTCCGTAAGAAGTGTGATATCCTGGTAGGTTTTGGTGAATGTGCCATCATGGGTGGAATCCCCGCAATGCGGAATTTCGTTCCGTTAAAGGAATGCCTGGATGAAGCCTACCTCAATGGTATGACCACGGAAGTGGGGGCAGATATCATCCCAGGACATGAGGACATTCCGAAGATACTGAACAATGTGTACCCATGTAACGAGGTCGTCAAGATCGACTATTACATTCCGGGTTGTCCGCCAAATGCTCAGCACATCTGGAAAGTGGTGAAAAGTATTCTTTTAGGAGAAGAATTCTCCATCGCCCACGATGAATTCAAATACGACTAACGCCTTGAAAATTTACTGATATGTCACAAAAATTAGTAATAGATCCCGTAACCAGGGTAGAAGGACACGGCAAAGTAACGGTCCACCTGGACGATCATAATAACGTAAAGGACGCTTTCTTCCACATCGTGGAGTTCAGGGGTTTCGAACGCTTTATACAGGGCCATCCATACTGGGAGGCTCCGGTTTTAGTACAACGTCTGTGCGGAATCTGCCCTGTAAGCCACCACCTTGCTGCTGCCAAGGCCATCGACCAGATCGTCGGACTGGATCCTGAAGACCTGTCGTTGCCTGCACAAAAGATCCGAAAACTGTTGCACTACGGACAGGTTTTCCAATCGCACGCCCTGCATTTCTTCTACCTCGCATCGCCAGACCTGCTGTTTGGCTATGATGCCGACCCGGTAAAACGAAATGTGGTTGGAGTTGCAATGGAGTATCCTTCACTGGCCAAGAAAGGGATACTGATGCGAAAATTCGGACAGGAGATCATTAAAATGGTGGCCGGGAAACGTATCCATGGTATATCCACTACTCCCGGAGGTGTTCATAAAAAGATCACGGTCAAGGAACGAAACAGGTTCCTCGATGGTAAAGAAATGCCTTCTATTGATACCATGATCGAATGGTCTGTTGAGATCCTGGATTTCATGAAGGAATACCATCAGAAGAACAGTGCGTTCCTGGATACTTTTGCGAATTATCCTTCAGGCCACCTGGGACTCGTAAAAAAAGATAACGGATTCCTCGAATTATACGACGGACACCTGAGAGCCCTTGATTGCGACGGCAATGTTACCCTGCCGGATATCCCCGATGTCGATTACGCCAAACACTTTTACGAAGGCGTAGAGAAATGGTCCTACCTGAAATTCCCATACCTGAGACATATAGGCAGGGAACACGGCTGGAACCGGGTTGGACCACTGGCACGTATCAATGTGTGTGACGGGATCGAGACACCACTTGCTGAAAAGGAACGACTGGATTTCGAACTGGCAGGAGGAAATATCAACAATATGACCATGCATACGCACTGGGCGCGATTGATCGAGATCCTGTATTGTGCTGAAATGATGAAGAGGTTGCTGGAGGACGATGATATCATCTCCAATGACCTGCTCCGTAAAGGTGAGCGCAGAAATGAAGGTATAGGCATCATTGAAGCGCCTCGCGGAACGCTGATCCACCACTACGAAGTAGATGATAAGGACCGCATCACGCGTTGTAACCTCATCGTTTCGACAACCCACAACAATGAAGCAATGAACCGGGCGGTTCGATGGGTCGCTAAGCACGAATTAAGCGGCAAGCCACAGATCACCGAGGCAATGATGAACCAGATCGAGGTTGCGATCAGGGCGTACGACCCTTGTTTGAGCTGTGCCACTCATGCTCTCGGAAAGATGCCATTGGACATTTCCATTGTTGACGCCTACGGAAATATACTCGATGAAAAGCTCAGAAACTAACATACTGATCATAGGAATAGGCAACTCGGGCCGCTCGGATGACGGCCTGGGTTGGGCATTCCTCGAAGCGCTGGAAAGTGATATCCCTTCAAACTACCAGCTGGAATATCGATATCAGCTTCAGATCGAAGATGCCGAATTGATCTCCCGTTATGACCGCATCTATTTCGTAGATGCTCATATCGAACAATTTGAAAAAGGATTTCAGCTGAAAAAAGGCGTTCCGAAGCCTACGGAGAGCTATACGACCCATCAACTGGACCCTGAAACGGTACTGTTTCTGGCCGAATCCATATACGATGCCAGGCCGGAATCATTTGTACTGGGAATTTCGGGGGTAAATTACGATCTTGAGATCGGTTTGTCGGAAAGGGCAAAAATCAACCTCGAGAGCGCCCTCAAGTTCTTCAATGAAGAAATATTAGAACTAACTCTTAAATCTTGAAATATGTGCGGAACCTGCGGATGTTCTTCAGAAAATAAAGTGATCATACTCGAACCGGGAACTGAAAAGTCTCAACACGAGCATCAACACCATCATGGCCATCATCATCACGACCATGATCATGATCACCACAATCACCACCACCACCATCATCACCATGATAACAAGGTGATCGATGTAGAAGAAGATATTCTCCATCACAACGACCTGATGGCGCAAAAGAACCGGGGATATTTCGAAGCCAAAGGGGTTCTCGCGTTAAATCTGGTCAGCTCACCGGGATCCGGGAAGACTGCTGTGCTGGAACGCACCCTGGCAGACATGAAGGATGAAGTACCTTTTTACGTGATCGAAGGAGACCAGCAGACGCGAAATGATGCCAACAGGATAGCTGCATTGGGAGTTCCGGTACTTCAGATTAACACCGGTAAAGGATGTCACCTGGAGAGTGAGATAGTCCTGGAGGCGGTAAAAAAACTTGGAATTAAAGACAGCGGTATCCTGATGATCGAAAACGTGGGCAACCTGGTTTGCCCGTCCATGTTCGACCTGGGAGAAAGCAATCGGGTGGTTATTATCAGTCCGACAGAAGGAGACGATAAACCCCTCAAGTACCCGGATATGTTCCATACTTCGGATTTATGTATCATTAATAAAATAGATTTGTTGCCATATCTTGATGCCGATGTTGAACTGCTGAAGGAAAACGCCCTGAAGGTGAATCCGAACCTTCGGTTCTTTGAACTATCGGCAACAAAGGGGATCGGCATGACGGAATGGTATGATTGGCTGCGAGAGGAATTCAAATTAAACAGTATAGAATATGTGCCTGGCAATCCCCGGTAAACTTATAGAGATCACTTCTGCTGAAGGTGAAGAATTCCCAACGGGAAGGGTTTCTTTTGACGGTGTTATAAAGGAAGTCAGCCTGGCTCTGGTCCCGGAAGCCGAGGTAGACAATTACGTGCTGGTACATGTTGGGGCCGCCATAAGTATCGTGGATGAGGAGGAGGCCATAAAAACCTTCCAGTTATTGAAAGATATGGACGAACTGGACGAACTCGATACTTCGGAATCCTGAAAATCATCCGAGACAAACAAGCAACTTACAGTCGTACTGTGTATGTTACCCTGAACTTGATTCAGAGTCTCAGGATTACTCTCCGCCAAAGGCGGATCGTGATCCTGAAGTGGGGGCGGTGCTCGAGACAAACCCGCAACCTGCGGTTGCACTGCTTTTTTTTATTCCCTTCACTTAGAAAAACAAGTTTTTCACGTTCGAGAATAAAAAAAACCAGTCATCTCTATGACTGGTTTATCTCGGTCGGGGTGGCAGGATTCGAACCTGCGACCTCCTGCTCCCAAAGCAGGCGCGATAACCGGGCTACGCTACACCCCGATGAAACAGCTTACGCTGAAAAAAACAATATACAAATCCCAAATTCCAAAAAAACTACTTAAACCAAGTAGCCCGGGAACCGGGCGGAGTTTATCCTGAGCGACGCCTCGCGGAGTCGAAGGGCTACACCCCGAGTAAACAGCTTGCGCTGAAAAAAACAATATACAAATCCCAAATTCCAAAAAAAACTACTCAAACTAAGTAGCCCGGAAACCGGGCGGAGAGCTTTAAAAGAATGATTTCTGTAAGCACTCCAATTTAGGTGTGCAAATATATCCTATTTTTTTGAACAGAAAAGTCCACGCGGGAAATTTACGCCTCAGAGTTTGGCCAATTTTGGAAGCATATGCTCATTCTTTTCATGAAACTGTTCCATATCCACCAGAATCGTGTTCAACAGGCGAATTGCATCCATGATATAAGTTCCCTTATTAAGCATCACACACTCGGCTCGTAAGGAAGTGGTGGCATCTGTGATCTCTGAACGGGATGGCAGTCCTTTCTTTGCCATATTTTCAAGTACCTGGGTTGCCCAGACAACAGGAATATGAGCCGATTCGCAAAGAGAAAGTATTTCATTCTGAACTTGTCCGATCCTGTCCCAACCGATCTCTACGGCCAGATCTCCCCTGGCGATCATCACCCCGATATACCTGGACCGCATGGCCTCCAGCAGGATATCCTTTAGGTTCAGGTATGCAGATTGGGTTTCGATCTTTAAGATCACACTCAACCTGTCGAACGCATTCAGTAAATTCAATTCGGAAAACAATTCCCGAACATCCTCAACCGTGTTTACAAATGAAAAATTAACGATATCGGCATATTTTGCCACGAATTTCAGATCTTCCCTGTCTTTCTTCGACAAGCCTTTGATATTAAGATCGCTCCGCGGAAAATTCATGCCCTTTTCAGCTTTCAGCCTGGAACCATTTACATTAGCGCGTGTGACCCGAACTTTAAAATGATCCCGGCTACATTCCTCGATCACTCCTTCGATCTTACCATCATCGAAAAGCACTCGCTCGCCTTCTTTCACCTGCTCGATCAACTCAGGAGTTAAACAAGGAATTCTTGCACTCTCGATCACATTACCGTCGTTATCGACCTTGGCCGGCACACCAGGCAATTGAGTACTGGTGATCCGAATGAATTCTCCCGGATGAATCAGGATAGACTGCTCCAACGCAGGTAATAATCCTACCCGAGTACTCGACAAATGAGTCTTCTTAGGGACAATTTCCGTTCCCGTGCCGATATATGATGTCTCATAGGTATGAACCTGGACCCTCTCGCCTGTTTCCATTACCATTAGACGACGCTTCTTATCCCGTGTGTCGATAAGTTCCAGTTTGTCACCTTTTTGTAATTGCCGGAGCCAGTTCTCATCAACTACCAATTCTTTTTTGTCTATACTTTCCGATAGCTCGCTTACCAGGTAGATCACGGCAGGTTTCTGAATTCGGCCCGCTTCGTCTCTCTTGGGAGTAAACTTTCGAATCCTAGGGCCGGGTTCCATCGCACCGGTCCTTATTTTCGGACCTGCAAGATCCATAGCTATCCGTACTTCCTTGCCTAATACCGATGCCGCGGCTTTTACATTGTTAATGATCTCAAGCCAGACTTCTTCGTTGTCATGCGCACAATTGATCCTTGCACAATCCATTCCGGAAGCGACCATATTGTGAACCATCTCATAATTCGTAGCGGCTTCGCTTGGCAGGGTTACCATGATCCGAACCCTTCTCGATCCATTGTTAACTCCCAGCAGATCATCGGTACGGGATCTCAGCATTAGCTTTCCCTTCTCTATCGGAAGGCGATTAACCTCTTCCGGCCCGGGTAGTTCGCCCAACAGTCGTTTTAAGATGTATATGGTATTCAATAGACTTGATTCCAAGTGACTTCCCGCATTTGCCAAGCGTGAAAGCGCCAGGTTTCGGAGTGATTTCTGAATCTCCCTGAGATCCTTCTCCCTGAATGCGTCGTAGTGAACCAAATTTATAGCACTCTCCCGGTAATAGGGATCTACCGATTCTATCCTGGGTTTTTCTGAATCTTCTCTAAGATGGATATGATTTATGATCGCTTCGATCCTCTCAATCAGATCGGCTACCTGTGAATGATCGATCTTCATGCTGACAGGTTTTTAGATTAGTAATGTTTTGTTAATTCACACCTGACTCTGCCGAAAATATCATAATTTTCGGTCTCTCTAAGGTACTCAATACGGCATGAAAATCATAGTTTTTCATGTTAATCTATCGATAATTTTTACATGAAAAAATATATATTTCTAGTCTCCTTTTCGGTTCTTTTGATCTCCTGTAATGATCAGAAAAGAGAAAACGACGTCGCCATTAAAACAGAGGTAAAACGTGAATACTCTACAGAAAAGATACTGTCGGGTCTAAGTAATCCCTGGGGTATGGCCTGGTTACCGGACGGAGGTATGCTGATCACCGAAAAAAGGGGTGAGATCATACTTTTTAAGGACGGGGTGAGAACGGAGATTCAGAATGTACCCGAAGTATATGTTCGAGGTCAGGGAGGTCTTCTTGACATCGAAGTTCATCCCGATTATGAGAACAATCCCTGGATCTACTTTACATACGCCTCATCGGACGGAGGTGGAAGCGGGGGTAATACGAAACTTTCGAGAGCGAAACTCAGGGGTAATTCCCTGGTCGACATCGAAGATCTGTACAAAGGAAATCCGAATTCCAGCCGGGGGCAGCATTTTGGTTCAAGAATAGAGTTCGACAATGAGGGATTTTTGTATTTCAGTATTGGTGACCGTGGTGATCGTGATGTGAACCCACAGGACATTACCAGGGATTGTGGAAAGATTTACCGATTGAATTCAGATGGATCCATACCAAATTCTAATCCGTTTGTAAACGAACCCAACGCTAAACACGCTATTTTCACCTATGGGAATCGCAACCCCCAGGGGATGGCAAAACACCCGAAAACGGGCGATATATGGATCCACGAGCATGGTCCCAAAGGCGGTGACGAAGTCAATATTGTAAAAAAAGGGGCAAACTACGGCTGGCCGGTGATCTCCTATGGTGTAAACTACAGCGGTACTAAATTTACAGAGGAGACGCGCAGGGATGGTATGGAACAACCCGTCTACTACTGGGTTCCTTCCATCGCACCTTGTGGTATGACATTCGTGAGCGGTGATCGATATCCGGAATGGAAAGGACATCTGCTGGTTGGTTCATTAAAATTCAATTACGTTGAACTTCTGAAGCTCAATGGTGACAAAGTCGTAGGACGTGAAAAGATCGCCGAGGATATAGGAAGGGTAAGAAACGTAAAGCAGGGCCCGGACGGCTATATCTACATAGCAGTTGAAGGCGATGGAATCTACAAAGTGATCCCAAAATAAAAAGGGGGCCAAGAGCCCCCTTTTTCAGATCAATAAACTACTTAGAAACTTATAACAGATTCAATGACCACTCCATTGAATTTACCTTCGTTGAACTGACTTCCAACAGGATAGTCATTATAGGTCTGGCTAACATACTCTAGCTTGGCAAGCACGTTCTTTGTGAAGAAGACACCGGCACCAACGTTGATACGATTGATGGTAACATCCTCTGTCATTCCTCTGAAAGGACCAGTTGCCGTATTGTATCGGCCTCCGATATAGAAGTTTTCGTTATTTCCGAATCTATACAGGGCTTCTGCCATTATGTGAGTCCAGTTTCTGTCTGTATTATTTCCGCTGGCGTCGAATTCTGAATCGGCTCTACCAGTTGTGGTTTCAAATAAACCGAAGAACTCAAAGCCCTGGTATTTCACGAACGGGTTGATCATGATTGCGGTAACCTCGTTTGAGAATCCCGGGTCAATTCTACCTGATGTGAAATATCCTCGTCCCCCTGATGTTGCATTGGCATCTTCCATCACGAAGTAGTAGCGAGATCCAGCACGGTCGGCTCCATAAAGATAGGTTCTTGCACTATGTGCAGTGTTGTATACAGAACCTGTGAGTCGCAATCTCAAGTCTTCATTCAATTGTTTATCCCATCCCAGTTTACCAATCAAACTTGGAGAAGTAGTTTCCGGATTGTCGACTGCCTGGTTTAATTTTCCGTTGAACAAACCTACCATGGCGATCCAACCGTTATTTCGGTAGTAGATCTCACCACCCACCTCCTGAGAGAATCCATCAAGAATGGAGTTTCCTACGAATGGGTTGTAAATGGTTTGAGAGTTATCTGAACGTCTGAAGTGCTGGTCACCGTAGTTCACTTCCATGTGACCGATCTTAACTGTAACATACTTCATAACGTCAGCCAGAGTTCCTTCACCTATCCAGTTCAGGTTGTCGATCTGCAGATATCCACCTTTTACATATGGTTCCGGGTGGTGTCTTGAAGACAGGTATGTACGTAAGTGCATACGCAATCCATCGTGCAAAGTAACATCCAGATCGAGGTTGGCAGTTGCAAGGTTGAAGTTTGAACCAATTTCCTTAAGCGGCAGGTTCGCGTTTCCTCCCATACCATCATCTATGAACCAAGGGCTACCCGGCATGATAGTGTTTTCCGCTGGTCGGCCATTTTCATGGTCCAACGCCTGGAATTGAAGTGTGGAAGATCCACCAATTCGAACCTTAACTCCTTCGAATGCCTTGGTTACTGAAGTATCCTTAGGCGCTTCAAAGACATTGATGCCATCTTTAGAAGGTTCTCTGAAGTTGTTCAGACTTCGTTTGTTCTGCGCAGTTACAGCAACCATGCTGAACAAAATACTAATTAAAAAAAGTTGTTTTACTAATTGTTTCATGACACAACAAAGTTTAGGTTAAAGATTATCGTTATTTCATTTCCTGTTTTAAGCGTACCGAGCAAAGCTGTAGGTGGTTCTACGTTGTGATCGGTCATTTTCATTGGTAAACTACCCTTGATATTCATGACACCACTCTTCATTTCTATGGTGACATCAATATTCACGGATTTTGCCACACCTGCTACATCAAGAGTCCCGTTAAGTTTCGCTTTGTACTTTCCGGCACCTTCCTTGGAGATAGAGGACAGCTTTTTGAATTTGTATAATACATTGGGGTGATCTTCGTGCTTCAATGCAGCATAGCACTTCTTGTCCATCACTTTTTTACCACTCTTCAAGGTAGTCACCCCTACCCTGATTACGATGTCTGATATCCCGATTGTTCCATCAGTTTCATTATATTCCAGTTTACCTTTGCATGAATGGGAAACCATTTCCCAATCGTGTAGTGAGGAAGTTCCCTGAATGGTAAAACTCGATGAGATTGGGTCACAGGAGAGCGTGGTATTACTCATCCCGGGTTCGAGACCCGGTTCCGACTGTGCGGGTAAATTGAAACCTATAAAGAATAGTGCAAGGACAGTTAACAGGTCTTTTAAAGTTCTCATTGATCTTTTGTTTGTAACATTTGATACA
Organism: Bacteroidia bacterium; assembly: GCA_030431695.1. Classification (GTDB taxonomy): domain Bacteria; phylum Bacteroidota; class Bacteroidia; order Flavobacteriales; family Flavobacteriaceae; genus Pukyongia. The sequence goes on from JAUIIU010000002.1 coordinate 120,573, forward strand.
AAACTATGCGCTGACGCACATACTATTTATGATTTATGTCAGTTAAACAGTTCAATATTTATGATTTATATCATTATTTAACCGGATAAATTTTTTAACGAAAGTTGATTTTTTAATTTCTGAAACTAAAAATGAAGCTGGAAAACGATACATTTTCACCAATGAAATACAGTTCTTACATAATGACATTTATGATTTTGCTAAATTTTTCATGTAAACAAAATACTGGCAAGATCCGGGAAGGAAATTCAACAGAAATAAAGGATACTCAGGTCGAAAATGACCGATTAGCATCCAGTATTGAACGTGGAGAAACTATTTACAACGATTTTTGTGTGCAATGCCATATGGCGGATGGCAAGGGTATTAAACAAACCTTCCCTCCTCTTTCAGGATCCAACTGGCTCACAGACAAACGTGAGGAGAGCATACGTGCGGTGAAATTCGGCCAATCCGGTGAGATTCTTGTCAATGGAGAACCTTACAATAGTGTCATGATACCCATGGGTCTGAGCGACGAAGAAGTTGCCGATGTCCTGAATTATGTGATGAATTCATGGGAAAATACTGAAGACGATATGGTTACTCCCGAAGAAGTTTCAGGGGTTACTGAATAACGTGGTTTGTAAATTAGGACGGCTGTCATATTTTCTCTAGTACATAATTGCTACTTTTGTATAAACCGTATAGCCTATGCTCACAATTGGTATCGCGGGTGGTACCGGTAGCGGAAAGA
>JAUIIU010000058.1 GCA_030431695.1 Bacteroidia bacterium
ACAGTGGGCGTTAGAAATTTGAGTGGATCTGACTCTAGTACGAGAGGACCGAGTTGGACTAACCTCTGGTGTACCAGTTGTCCCGCCCGGGGCACTGCTGGGTAGCTACGTTGGGAAGGGATAAGCGCTGAAAGCATATAAGCGCGAAACCCACCACAAGATGAGATTTCTTTAAAGGGTCGTGGGAGACTACCACGTTGATAGGTCACAGGTGGAAGTGCGGTAACGCATGTAGCCGAGTGATACTAATAACCCGTATGCTTATGTACGCGCTTCCCCTTCGACTCCGCTCAGGGGTCCAAGGGGAGCAGCCTCTTTTTTTCAGAGAATCAGCAAGCAATTGCCAACTCCTACCTCTTATTTTTCCAATATGTTATGATATTAGTCACGCTAAAAGCGTGACCGTGAACAGTGAAGCGTGAATCGTGAGTCGATTCACCCCTAACGCTTCACCACTCACGAACAACTTAAGGTGGTTATAGCGACGGGGCTCACCTCTTACCATTCCGAACAGAGAAGTTAAGCCCGTTTGCGCCGATGATACTACAACAGTGGAAAAGTAGGTCGCCGCCTTCTTTAAACCCTCCTTCGCTCTATGAGCTTTGGAGGGTTTTTTTTATGCCATAACCTAATCCACGTTTGAACGTGGTGGTGAACCCAACTGCTTTTATACCTTAATAACATGATAAAAGCTGTTGGGTTTATCGTTTTATCTTCCGAGCGGCCTTTTTCAGTGCTGTAATCATTCTCTTAGCCGGATTCTCATGAAGTGCTTGTAAAAGATTGTTAAACTTTCCCTTATCTGCAATAGGGATAGCCCTTCGACAAGCTCAGGGACCTCAACGCGTTCTTTGTGTAAACTTTGGCAAAAGGGATAGGAGTGATATCCTTTTTATGCCTTAGATTTGCATGAAAAGATAGAACGGATAGCCCGGTTGCGAAGCAAATTGCAATAAAAAGAATAATTTACTTACTACAGGGAGTTATTGTTTGAAGTTCCTGGTTTAATTGTAGTGCTTTTTGAGCTTGCCAAAATGGATTTATAGCATCAATAAGCGTACGCAGATCTTTTAGAACTATATTCTTCTGATTTTGATCCATAGTGCCGATAAATTCACCACAAGAACAATCTCCTTTCAGATCATTTACACAGTAAGGCTGTGCAAACTCTTTAATATCCTTATAACTTTTGAAATCTAAGTAACTCCCGAGCTTTGATTCATTTGCTTTACTCATAGCAAGCATTACATCTACTAAATCTTCATCTGTTAGTTGCTTATTGTCCGGATGTAAATGATCTACACAAAATATATCAAGATTGATCATACCAATAAACAAAATATAATCCTCCAGTCTTATTTGTCTATCCTTACAGGATATATTTTCCTTAAGTCTATTTTCTAAGTAAACGATCGTTTCTAATTTCATGAGATGATTAAACATGCAAGTATAGGTATTAGAACAACCCTCATCGGTCAAAACATAAGTGTTTTCCAGTGTCTTATAAAAAGAACCAAAAGAACCGCCAAGATTACGCATTGCGTAACGAAATTTCAGCAAGTCTATAACACTAGGCATTTCAAATTGGCCTTCATTTGAGGAATTGGAGTTGTCTTCGTCCTCATCCTCATCGTTGTCAAACATGTCTTCAACAAAATCCTGGTATTGCTCTGAAGCCTTCTTGGACTCCTCGGTTTCCTGGCAATACGATATACTTGAGCAGAAAAACAGAACGAGTATCAAATATATAATTTTCATTAGGCTGTAGTTTAGGTTCTAATATCCGGATCTGTAGTCCTTTTTATTTATTTCCATGGAATTTTCAACCAATTGGGTGCATAGCATTGTCATTCTATCCTTTTTCCCGCGATGGGGTGTATAGTGCATTTCCATGATCAGGGAATTTACACTTATAGGGTAATTGCGTGCTTTTTTAGGTAATGTCTTGAAATCGGCAAATACCTGGTTGATGGTCACCGGAGCTTCGTTGGTTACCCAAAATTTGCCCACACCATCCTTTGATGTCACCTGGTAGCCATCACATTGATACCCTAAAATGGTCTTTCCTTCAATAGGAACTATTTCTACATCCTCTTCTTCATCCGGGATGATCTTCTTGCCGAATTTTTTCTCCATTTTCTTTGCACTGGGCATCTTCATTTTCATGGCCATTTTCTGCTCCCCGTTGTCCATAAATGTCACCATGGCACTCTTCTTAAAGTCGTATACCATCAATTGCTCTGTTTGTTTATCCACCATTTTATTGGCAAAATAATCTGCTTCCGGTTCCAGGAGATACTCCAGCGCCATAGATTCTTTGTTTGTGGTCAGGTCGTAAACCAAACTGTACGAAAATGTATAGGTGTCACGAATTTCGTCAAGGCTACCTCCGAATAAGCTGGACATTTTTTCGTCCCGCTTCCGTTGCTCTTCCTCGGATTGTGTGGGTTCCTGTGGATTGTCATTTTCCTCCGGGATGGAATCCTTTTTCTTCTTTTTGCCCCCAGTAACAGTACTGACCTTGTCCTTGATCTTCTTGAGAATTTGTGCTTCGGAATTTGGCGTGTTCAGCAACCCTAAAGCAAGGAATAATAATATGATTTTCAGTTTCATTTTTATACGATTTAGTTATCTACTCTTGTGTATATTCTGTCAAAGTCAATTAATTCGTAGCCTTCATCTCTATTTGCTTCATGTGCGTCCATGAAGGAACAGAAATCCAATTCGGGTTGCTTCGCATCATCATAACTTGTTCTAACTGGGAGTGTGTTTTGTTCCCAGATGCTGATTACCCATCGCGCCTCAGGATTTTCTCCTCTCAGGATCATGTCCACATCCAATAATGTTCCAAGGTGATTGTGGGTACCATCCTTTAAAGATTGATGAAAGCTCGTAGGTGTCTCAAAGGTTATTGTATTTCCAGTTCCCTTTGTAAACAATCCTGCGAAAATGGTTCCGTCTATATGTGGATGTCCTTCCACATCCACTATCTTTAAATTGCGATTAGCACTGGATTCTATTAATTCAAAAAAGTCATCTTGGCTATATTTCACAATGAACTCACTTCTTGACGCACCTTTTTGAAATAGTGCATTTATTGAACTATTAGTTGAAATATCATCTGATGCAGGATCAAACAGGCCAAATTCAATATCTATTATTTCCAGTCCCTGCTCCCTGAACCGTTCTTTATCAACCAGCATCTCCTGCCAAGTTCTTGCAGTTGATAAAACCTGAATTTCTTTCCCTTTTTTAAATACTCCATCATAGATCTGTATGTGATCATCGGTAACGTGTATTTCAAAATCCTCAAGGTGATAACCATACTCATCTCGCATGATCCTGATTTCATCCCTGAATTCATTAATATCAAGACCGGTTCTTATGATCTGTTCCTGGTTTGTTTTCTTCCATACTCCAGTGAAAAGATCATTTCCGCTTGCCATTTTATTATGACATTTATCCAATGGTTTTGTTTCAGTAGTATAAATGTCCGGTCCCAATTTCATTTCCTTGAAGAGATTTGCTGCTAGCCGTTCTAAATTTGCTTGTTTTAAAGGGGCCAGCATTACAATTCCTACGCTGTCCTTTGGAAAGAAATGGAGATACGCACGGGTACCGGTTTGAGTACCACCATGGAATACTCTCAGGTTATTACCGGTTCCTCTGTTCATCAAACCCAATCCATACTTTAGTTTAGTTGTGTCATTTATAACAGTTGAGTTACTTTCTCTCCATAATGCTTCCCCGTCTTTTAATAGTTCCCCCGTGCTTAATGCCCTGGTGTATGTAGCCAGATCGCAGATGGTAGATTCCCAGCCTCCGGAAGGCAAGACATCATCATAATCTTGTAGGGCTACATTTTTTACTATTCCATCGTTCATGAATTCATAGCCGTATCTATTCACGGCTCCTTTGGCAACCCCAAAATCTTGTAATCCCAGACGATTTTTTATATGCCTTACTACCCAATCATCATAGCCATAGTGAATTTTAGAATCGATCATCGCTCCGGCAAGATTAAAGCCATAAGAAGAGTACAAATAGTCGGTGCCCGGGGTAAAGTCCAGAATCGATTTATTGAATTGTTCTACCGAGCTATTCGCGTTCCACCCCCCATTCATGGCTGGGGTGTAATCGTCACTGCGAACAAACTTAAAGGTAACGTTTCCATATTGGGTTGTCTTAGCATCGTTCCTTCCTTCTCCGTAGTGTTGAATCCCGCTTGTATTGTTCAGAAGGTGGCGCAAGCTGATATCCATGTAACGGTCCTCAATGTATTCCTTGCCATTTTCTGCTTTGATATTGACACGTCTTTGAGGCCAATTCGATACCACATTCGAGGCCTTGTCGTCCAGGTGGAGCCTCCCATCCTCTATCATTTGCAAGGCGGCAACTCCTGTAACCGATTTAGACACTGAAGCCCATTGCAGTTTTGTATCCAGCGTAAGGGGATGGTTGAGTCGCATTTTTCCGTAGGCTTTCATGTGAATGATGGAGTCTCCCTTGAATACGGCCACAAGCAGTCCGGGAATGTTTTGTCTAAGCATTTCCAGACGAATATTTTTGTGGGCAACAGGATCAATTACTTCTTCACATGGAAAGGCATTGTTTTCCTGGTCCCCTGATGGAAGTGTACCGCTGGAGCCTCCGGACCCTCCGTTTCCGCCGGATCCTCCACTACCGCCGGAGTTTCCACCACTGCCTGATCCTCCCGAACCGTCATTTCCTCCGCCTCCGCTGCCTCCGGAACCACCATTGCCGCCAGATCCTCCTGTCCCGCCTGTACCACCTGTCCCGCCTGTACCACCAGTACCTGCAACACCTCCATTACCTCCAGTCCCATTACCCGGTCCTCCTTGTGAATCATCCGCTGGGATATCCGTTTGAAGAATTCGTTGTGCACTATCGTTTGAGGGAGTAGCAACACTATTTCTTGATTTATAGTATTCTCCCTGAACCGGTATGTAATAGTCATCAAAAGAAGGCCCCTTTCCTTCAATAGGACGAAAAGCTGTGATATCTTCAGGAACATATATCTGGACCACCGTTTTGGAATAATTTCCAACGATATATCGAATAAAAAAACCATTGGGATGCTTGGTCCATCGGCCGGTATCAAATCCGTTCAGTACAGGCTCAATACCCGCGCGCATGGCTATCTCTTCATATTCTGAATAGTCATTTATCCCCTGGTAGTATTTATTCCTGAGATTGTTCTCGGCCTCAAGTACCGCTCGCATTGTGGGGTTTTTATTTGCCACCTTGGATATTTGAGATGAAGCATAGTTGTCCAGTGCTCCTTTGCTTAATCGGGCGATCTGTTCGGGAGAAAGCAGTTTTAATGCGGTTACTTTAATCGGTCCGCTCATCTTCTGAAAATCTGTTTTTGCAATGATCGCCCAAAGCAGCAGTTGCACCTCTTGTTGCGTTATTTCGTCACTTTTTTGCTGGAACCCGTCGATGATTGCTGCCACTATATCGGCTTTTGGACCTTTTAATTCTGCATAAAAGCGTCCGTTACCTTCCTGAGGGGTATACGTTCCGGCTTTGATGCAAAACGACTTGAAGTAGCCTTCGTAATACCCTGGTGTTAGAAAGAAACCATTTTCCCAGGTGTATGGTTGCTCGTGAAGATTTTTATACTCGGCATTGTTTCCAAAATCATCCGAAAGGTATTTGGTCTTGTCGACATCGCTGAAGGATGTAGTAACCGGATCCCGACTAAGTTTGTCCAGCGAGAGGGTAGCAGCGACGCCGTCCTTCAGTTTCTTTATCTTTTTAAGGATTTGTGCCTCAGTGCTTATTGTGCAAGTTAACACTAGAACAATAATCAGTATGTATTTGTTTTTCATGATATGGAATTTCTCAAATAAAACTATACATTGATTATTTTTACCGTGGTTCAATTGTCTGATCAACTGATAAAAGTGTGTAGTCAGTTCAATTTCCTGTATAATTGAAATGAATTAATCAGTTACTGTGGAATGGTTAATTATACAGGATTAGTGTAGATCCACAGCTGTTTTGAAACTATTAATACAATAGCATAGCGTCTTTTTAACAGAGTAGTTAACTTTAAGATTTAATCCGAATGGGCAGAATAATGATAAATGCAATTATTGTTGACGACGAAGCCAATGCCATTAAGAACCTTCAATGGGAGATCGAACGTTTCTGTCCTGAAATCAAGGTTTTAGACGCTTTTACCAATCCTTCCGAAGCCATTTCAGGGATCAACTACTTGAAACCGGATTGTGTGTTCCTGGATATCGAAATGCCCGAAATGGATGGATTTCAACTGCTGAAGGAGTTGAAATACAGGGACTTCAATCTTATAATAACCACTGCATACGATAATTATGCTATTACTGCTTTTAAGGAGAACGCTGTCGATTACCTTTTAAAACCGATCGATTCGGATGACCTCAAAAGAGCCGTTTCTAAGGTCATTCACCAAAAAGAACATCTAGGATTGGGTTTCGAACTGGAAAAGATCATACAAACAATTTCCCCAAGGAATAAAAGCAGGATCTCTATCCCGTTGGCCGGTAAGACACTATTTGTTGATAGTGATGAGATCTTATTCTGTAAGTCGGATGGAAATTATACCGAATTCCACTTCGAAGGGTCCGGGATGGAGGTTATTACCAGGAACCTGAAGGACGTGGAAACCGAAATTCTTCCTGGTTGCTTCTATCGAATTCATAATTCCTATTGTATCAATATCAACCATGTTAAAGAATATATTCGTACGGATGGGCATTATCTGATCATGACGAACGGCCAGCAAATCCCAATTTCCAGGTCGCGACGTGATGGTCTTACCGGGCGTCTTGTTATGTAATTGCGATGGGAGTATCAGTAGATAATTTTCTTCAGTATCCTATCCAAAGTGGATTCCTGGTTTTTGTTATTGGGGGATTGGCCCTGCTCGCATTGTATCATCTCTTTCTATATTTTCAAAACAGGGATTCTCTGTACCTGATATATTCGGTATACATTACTTTTATGATACTCTCTCAGAACCGTCATATAACCGATGGTTTTGTGAATTCGGCATTTAACATGCTGGGTGGCCTTCGGAATTATTTCACCTTTTATACAGAGGCCTACTACATCATCTATTTCTTTTTTGCCTTTAAGTTCCTGTCCATTAAGGAAGATTTTCCTCGAGGTTATAAATTCATCCGTTATTCCCTCTATGTGCTCATGGCTTTTTGTCTTATCCAGCTGCTGATCTTCATCCGCAATGGAGATATGACGCTTAACCTGAATCTGTACTACATTTTCGTGGTGTTGATCTTAATACTCAGTGTCTTCCTTTATGTATTGATATTCAGGTCTAAGCGACCTCTGAGAAACTATTTGATCACGGGATCCTTTTTGTTGCTGATCTTTTCGGTTTGGTCACTTGTAGTATACCTGAGGCTGGTGAATAGTGGAAAACCAACAGAATCCTCCTTCAGCCTACTGTATATTGGTTTTATAGCCGAGAATGTGGTTTTTGCATTGAGTTTGGGTATGAAGCAAAGGCTGGTCATGCAGGAACGCAATGAAGCCCAGGAGAAGTTGATTGTTCAATTGAAAGAGAATGAACGACTGGAAAACAGGCAGCGAAAGAAGCTTCAGCAAGATGTGGAATTGCTGCATGCCAAGGTTGAAAGGGACCAACTGGAAAGACTTACGATCCAGTATGAAAAAGATATGGCAGAATTGAAACTAGCTTCATTGCGAAGCCAGATGAACCCACACTTCATTTTTAATGCACTGAATTCAATAAAAAGCTTCATCATAGAGAATCACCAGGAGAAAGCGGTTTACTACCTGAACAAGTTCAGTAAGCTGGTAAGATTGATCCTTTCGTCTTCCATGGAGAAGAATATCTCCCTTCACGATGAAATTGAGATCACTAAACTCTATGTTCAGATCGAAAAGATCCGTTTTGACGACGATCAGTTCCAGTTCGACATCACCATAGATGATAACATCCCTACGCAAACAACCAAAGTACCTGCCCTTTTATTTCAACCTTTCCTGGAGAATGCCATCTGGCATGGCTTGTCCCCGAAAAAAGGATTGAAAGAACTTTCGATGGATATCTCCCTGGAGGATGACCAGGTCAAAGTATCCATTTACGATAACGGAATTGGCAGAAAACAAGCCGCTGCGATCAAAGAACGAAAGGTACTGAAGCGTAAATCTTATGGCATAGCGCTTTCGGAAGAACGACTTCGGAATTTTGTCCATGGCACATCTAAGGAATGCAACATACAGATCATCGATTGTACGGACGAAGAGGGAAATCCAACGGGAACCAGGGTATTGATCACACTTCCGGTGTCAACTACCCAAAAACCGACCTCATAATGATCTTTAGTCCCTTGAATCCCAACCATATGGTGCCGGCCATGCCTAGGATGGCGAGAGGAAGGAGGTAGTAAAAAAGCTTAGTTTCCTTATTCAGAAAAATAAAGGTGAATATATAAGTGGTGAGAACCAACAAAGGAATAACAAGGGCCATATACTTGATCCCCTTTACCAGCATTTTTTTGTCGGTATGTCCCTTAGGCATTGCTCTGCGATTCTATGGCTTTTCGAACACTTCCGTGTTTCAATAGGAGTTCGTTAGCAAGTGTTTCTGAAATATTCAATACTTCCATCACCATTTTCGTTCCGCGATCCACTAGTTTGTTATTGCTTAGCTGCATATCAACCATACGGTTTCCCTTCACTCGGCCAAGGCGGATCATAGTCGTGGTACTTATCATATTCAGCACAAGCTTCTGGGCGGTTCCTGCCTTCATCCTGGAACTTCCCGTTACGAATTCCGGCCCAACCACAACCACCACGGGGAACTTCGCGGTCATGGCCAGAGGACTCCCTTCGTTGCAGGTGATACATCCTGTTGGAATTCCTATTTTGTTGCATTCCTCCAATGCCCCCAACACATAAGGAGTTGTGCCTGAAGCGGCTATACCAATTACCACATCCAACTCAGAGACATTGTAATCGTAAAGATCCAGCCAACCCTGTTCTTTAGAATCCTCGGCGAATTCCACGGCTTTTCGGATGGCGCTGTCACCTCCTGCGATCAAGCCAACTACCAGTCCGTGGGGTACCCCGAATGTGGGCGGGCATTCACTGGCATCCACTATGCCGAGGCGGCCACTGGTTCCGGCTCCTACGTAAAAAAGCCTTCCTCCTTTAAGCATTTGTTCCGATACCTTTTCGGCCAATGCTTCAATTCGAGGAAGAGCTTGTTCAACAGCATCCGGAATAGTCTTATCCTCACGGTTCATGGATACAAGGATCTCGTGAACCGACATCTGTTCCAGGTGATCGTAATTGGACGGTTCTTCTGTGGTTTTTCTGAAGGTCAAATCGCAGATTTATTTATTCAAAAGTAAGGATTAAAAGGCTATGATTGCAGCTAGTTACATGAATTGTAAATTGTTTACTCTGAAGACAGATTCCCGATACCATTGTGATATCGAGTTATTTTGTGCCTACATGAAAAGTGAACTTGTTTGATCATTCAATTCCGATGGTCTCCTTGTATTCCTGAACTACAGCGAAATAACCCAGGGCAAAATTGTCGGTTGCAGCCGGGCTGTTCGGGTTTCCTGGATTGGTAGTATTGATGAAGTTACCCCGAACCGTGATAGTAGGTATTTGAAAAGGCCCGGAGTCGTCCTCCGACTGTGTGATGATCTCATCCATATACGTATGGAATTCCTCGTCTATCCCCATGATGCTTATTATAACCAAATCTCCCGGAGACACTTCTTCTTCGTCATAGAAATAAGAGAATTCAAATTGCTGCCCCTGGTAGAATTCATCCTCGGTGACGAGATAATTCCCAAAACTGAAATCGAATAGGTAAAAGTCGTCACGATCTCCATTATCCGTGTATGTGATGATGATCTCCGTATCGTTCTCATCGAACAGGAAACCGTCACCCTGGACCACAGAGTCTATAGGGACTGTAGGGACAAATTCAGTCATGGCAACATACACTTCTCCTTCGAAGTCAACCTGCAGCATCAGGCTGCCTTCGGTAAGAAAATCGGTGTCCACCAATCTGCTGTAAACACCCGAACCCGGGACTTGTTCTATCAGTTGAAGTGGCTCCATTCCGCCAGGTTGCGACAGGTTCTCAATAGTGATCCGTTCCGGGCTTACAGCCGTGTTCGATTCAAAGAACGAACTCGTCTCTCTCACTTTTACAACAACTTCAGTAACAGGATTCTCAGTATCGACACGGATAAGTGCATCTATGATAAGCCGTGGTTCTTCCGTACTCAGATCAACATCAATAACATCCTCACAAGAGGTGAAGACTCCAAAGCAAACCAATGTGATTATTAAGTATTTCATCCTAAAATTTAAAGTTATAGGTTACAGATGGGACGATTCCGAAGATAGATGTTCTTACAGCTTCATTCACACCGGTATCCTGGTTTTGCCTGAAATTAATGGAGGCCGCATTTCTCCTGTTGTACGCATTGTATATACTGAATACCCATTCTGCCTGCCATTTGCGAATTCTATTCTTTCGTGGTGTAAGGGTTGCCGAGATATCCAGGCGATGGTAATCCGGAAGGCGACTGGTGTTTCGAAGTCCGTAATAGGGGATTACCAGGCCCTGGAATTCGAATTGACCGATTGGGAAATTCGTGGGCTGACCGGTCTGGAACACAAAGTTCCCGTTAAAACTCCACTTTTCATTCAGTTGATAGTTACCATAGAGAGTAATGTCATGCGTTTTGTCGAACGGTGTATTGTACCACTCCCCATTGTTAATGCCGGTCTCAAATTCGTTCCTGGGAGGAGTTCTTTGTTCCGATTTGGAAAGGGTGTAGGAAAGCCAACCCTGTAAATTCCCGTTGTTCTTCCGAATCAATAATTCCAGGCCGTAGGCCCTGGCTTCCCCATTCAGGATCACTTGTTCAATGGCGTCATTCGCTATGAGATTTGCGCCATCTATGTAATCGATCCTATTCTGAATATCCTTGTAGAACACTTCGGTCTCTAGGGTATAGTCCCTGTTGAAAATGTTCTTGAAATACCCGAAAGCATACTGATCGAGCAACTGGGGTTCCACAAAGGATCCGCTTGGCGTCCATACATCAAGAGGGGTAGGCGAACTGGTATTGCTCAACAAGTGAAGATACTGGGCAATTCGGGTGTAGCTGGCCTTGATGGAGGCGTCTTCGTTGAACATATAGGAAAGAGAGATCCGAGGCTCGAGGTTTGTAAAAGTAGCCAGTTGATCGCTCCTGCTGGATCGATCCACCCTGATCGGGTCTGCTCCTCGATAAATTTGTAGCAAAGGGTCGAATTCCACGGCCCGGTTGTTTTCATAGACGTTTATTTCGTCCTGACCGAAACGTATGAAATTGCTCAATCGCAATCCGTATTGAACCCGAAGCCTTTCAAATAATGTATGTTCTACGTCGACATAGGCGGCAAACTCGTTGGCGTACTTCTTAATAAGCTGATCTTCAATAATACCTGATTCTGCGTCATTCGGTTCAATTCTACCGGGATTAAAACTGTAATAAATATTATTGATACCGTAATTCACCTGGAGCTTATCCGAGAGATAATGCTTGAGGTCGTATTTTATATTGAAGTTCTGAATTCCGGAATTCCATTCGAAACCAACAAAATCCAGTTCAAGACCGTAGTAGTAATCCGAATAGATCACGGAAAGGTTGGAGAACAACTTATCGGAGAAGATATGGTTCCACCTGAAGTTACCAAGGGCGTTTCCATACACATTCACAAAACTTTCATTGATGCTGAACAGGTCCCTTCCAAAGTAACCCGAGAGAAATAAACTGTTTCTATCATTTATGCGATAGTTGATCTTGGTATTAAGGTCGTAGAAGTACGCACTGTTGTCGATATCAAACAGGGGCAGGAACAAATGCGCATAGGAGGCTCTTCCTCCCACCAGGAAGGCGGCTTTGTCCTTCACAATGGGTCCTTCAGCCAGTAACCTGCTGGCCACCGCACCTATGCCGCCATTTACTTTAACTTCCCTGTTGTTTCCTTCTTTCTGAAAAATTTCGAGTACGGATGAGACCCGGCCGCCATAGCGAGAGGGGATCCCACCTTTGAACAATTTTACATCTTTGATCGCATCGGGATTGAATACCGAAAAGAACCCGAAAAGGTGAGACGAATTGAAAATTGTAGCCTCGTCCAGTAATATGAGGTTCTGGTCTACGGCTCCACCGCGTACATTGAATCCTGAAGAGGCTTCACCGGCATTCGTTACACCGGGAAGAAGAAGGATAGACTTAACAACGTCCGCCTCTCCCAGGACCACAGGAATGGATCTCACTGTTTCAGCGGTCAACGTATTTACGCTCATTTGAGCAGCACGGATACTCGCCCTCTCCACATCTGCTTCGATAACCACTTCATCCAGTTGTTCAGCGTCACTCTCCATCAGTATGTTTTGTCGGACATTCTGTGAGAGATCGATGGTTATCGATTGGCTGGTGAATCCGAGACTGCTGAATGTTACATCGTACGTTCCTTCCGGAAGTGTGATGGAATAGAAACCGTATTCGTTGGTGATAGTGCCTGTTCGGAGATCAGTAATGAGAACATTCACTCCGATTAGTGTTTCTCCGGTAGCAGATTCGGAAACGGTACCACTCAAGGTAAATTTTTCCTGAGCAATTCCATAAACACACCAAAGTGCAAGGAAGAGTAGGGGTAGTTTCTTCAAGTTCAATTTTTCGCTAAAATTAGCCAATCAACCTGAAACCCCGAAAATTCAATTCTAAGTGTTTTGTTAAATTATCCGATACTCCCAAGTATGGAATTCAAGGTTGTGCTTGCCCTCATTTGTTCGTTTACCAGCTTGCTGTCCGGTTTGTAATAACCATCGATGTTAACCGGGCTTCCCTGGGCGTCGTTCAATTCGTTCACGATCCTTTCCTCGTTTGCCTTCAATTGCTCCGCAACCGCAGCGAATTTTCCTTTCAGATTCGGATCCTTATCCTGCTGTGCAAGTGCCTCCGCCCAGTACATGGCCAGGTAGAAATGACTTCCCCTGTTGTCAAGTTCGTTCACTTTCCTGGAAGGACTTTTTCTATTCTCGAGTAACTTCTCGGTCGCATCGTCCAGGGTTTCCGAAAGTAGTAACGCGTTATTATTGTTGTATACAGTGCCCAGGTGTTCGAGAGAAACAGCAAGAGCAAGGAATTCCCCAAGTGAATCCCAACGTAAATGGCCTTCTTCCACGAACTGTTGAACGTGTTTAGGAGCCGAACCTCCGGCGCCGGTTTCAAATAACCCACCGCCATTCATTAAGGGAACTATCGATAGCATCTTGGCGCTTGTACCCAGTTCGAGAATAGGGAAGAGGTCGGTTAGGTAATCTCGCAACACATTTCCCGTTACCGAGATCGTATCCTGTCCCGCCCTTACACGCTCGAGCGTATATTTTGTGGCCTTTTCAGGAGAGAGTATCTTAATCTCAAGTCCCTGAGTGTCGTGGTTGGGAAGATACTTTTCAACTTTTTTGATCAATTGTGCGTCGTGTGCCCTGTCTTTATCCAGCCAGAAAACAGCCGGTGTATTTGTAGCCCTTGCCCTTGATACCGCAAGCTTGATCCAGTCCTGAACTGGCAGGTCCTTAACCATGCACATACGCCAGATATCTCCTTCTGAAACCTGGTGCTCCATGAGCGCTATACCATCCTGATCGGTTACCGTTACCTTGCCGTCGGACTTAAGTTCGAAGGTCTTATCGTGTGATCCGTATTCCTCTGCCTTTTGAGCCATCAGTCCCACATTGGGTACTGTTCCCATAGTTGTTGGATCGAATGCACCGTGTTCCTTACAGGATTCTATCACCGCCTGGTAAACCGAAGCATAACTGCTATCAGGGATAACCGCCTTGGTGTCTTTTGTGTCACCATTCTTATCCCACATCTGTCCGGAGTTACGGATCATGGCCGGCATGGACGCATCAATGATCACATCACTGGGCACATGAAGGTTTGTGATCCCCTTATCACTGTTCACCATGGCGAGATCCGGGTTTGCTTCATAGATCCGGTCTATTTCAGCGAGTATCTCGCTTCGCTCTCCTTCGGAAAGCTTCTCAAGATCACTTACCAGGTCTCCGAACCCGTTGTTCACATCCACCCCGATTCGTTCGAAGGTGTCCCCGTATTTTTCAAACAATTCAGCAAAATATACACGCACCGCATGCCCGAAAATGATCGGATCACTAACTTTCATCATCGTTGCCTTCATATGCAGGGAGAAAAGCACACCTTTGTCTTTGGCATCTTTCACCTGTGCCTCGAGGAATTTTAGTAGTGCCGATTTCTGCATCAAGGTAGCATCTATTATCTCACCTTGTTGTACGGCAATCTTATCTTTTAAAACGGTCTTGGTACCGTGTACATCCGTATGCACGATGGATACCTGGCCTTCTTTTGCGATGGTGACCGACTTCTCATTGTTCCTGAAATCGCCGCTGGACATAGTAGATACATGTGTTTTGGAACCCGAATTCCATGCTCCCATGCTGTGTGGATTCTTTTTAGCATAGTTCTTTACGGCTTTCGGTGCCCTGCGGTCACTGTTTCCTTCGCGAAGCACTGGATTTACTGCACTTCCTTTTACCTTGTCGTAGGTGGCTTTGATCTTTCGCTCCTCATCTGTCTGCGGATCGTCCGGGTAGTCGGGGAGGGTATATCCCTTCGACTGTAGCTCTGCGATCGCCGCGATAAGCTGCGGTATGGAGGCACTGATGTTTGGTAGTTTGATGATGTTAGCGGCAGGGGTCTTTGCCAGTTCACCCAATTCAGCCAGAGCGTCCCCGATTCGTTGATCTTCCTTAAGGTATTCAGGGAAATTGGCTAAGATCCTGCCTGCCAGGGAAATATCCCTGGTTTCAATGTCGATTCCCGCCGGCCCTGTATATGCCTGTATGATCGGTAGTAGTGAATGTGTGGCTAAGAACGGAGCTTCGTCCGTCATGGTGTAGATGATCTTGGCGGTTTTGGTCATGGAATTGCGCTATTTTAGTGAACTTGTTTAAGGACGGCAAAGATAGGGAATAGCGCGTGCTTTTAAAAGGATATAGGTTAAGAAATGGATAGGAATTCGTATAAACAAGAAAAGCCATATCACCGTATTGCTACTTTGATATGGCTTCTTGTGAAACCTGTCGTTACCAACTATCCGCCGAGGGCGGATCGAAGCGAGTTTATTATACCCTCGCAGTTGTGACCTGCTTCAATGAGACTGTTTTCCTCAACGGCTTTCCGAAACGAGTTCTTCCTGCCTCCGAAAACAATACCCTAACTTTCACTGAATCTCGACCTGACCTTCCTTGCGGTCGTCAGTGTCTCAGGCAATTCAACAAAAGATATAAAGAACGTTACTTTATGTTTACCAAGTGATTTGCATCACATTGATATTTCAAATGTAGAATAGAAAAATTAAAAAGCAAGAAAAATACCCTCCTTTATATTCACAATGTATTCACTTGTGTTATCAACATTTGTTCATAACAAAGGCCTCCACTTGGGAGGCCTTGTATTTTATAGGGTTGCCAGTTATTACTAGCTTCTCTTTTCTCGGATTCTCGCTTTCTTTCCGGTCAATCCGCGGAAGTAGTAAATACGTTTTCTTCGTACACTACCTACTTTGTTCACCTCGATCTTCTGCAGAGCAGGAAGGTTGATTGGGAAAATTCTTTCAACTCCGATGGTTCCGGACATCTTCCTGATGGTAAAAGTTTGAGAACTTCCCGTTCCTTTTACCTGGATAACTGTCCCCTTGAAGAACTGGGTTCTCTTTTTTTCACCCTCGCGAATTTCGTAATACACGGTTATGCTGTCTCCGGCACCGAACTTCGGGAATTCTTTTTTTGGTACAAATTCGTCCTGGACAAATTTTACTAAGCTTTCCATTTTTTTAATTTTAATGGTTGCGTTCGAAACAACATTCACGATTATCGCCAGAGGTTGAAGCAAATCGGCTGCAAATATACATTTTTCTACTTTTACAGCATTGAATTCTACAAATTATTTTATCGGGATTTTGGGCGTTTCCCTAAAGTAGAAACTACGTTTCACTTCAGGGCCGGGCTTTCCGCGCTACACGCCTGCCCGACATGGCGGGCGACGGCGAGGTAGCCTTCTTCAATCCCTAACGCGGGGTCAGTCGTCCAACAGATCAGGGCGTTTCTTTGCCGTATTCTTCAAGGCCTCTTCCTCCCGCCACTTCTCAATATTGGCCGTATGTCCGCTCATCAGGACGTCCGGGACCTTCCAGCCCTTGTACTCTGAGGGCCTGGTGTAGATTGGAGGCGCCAGCAGATCGTCCTGGAAGGAATCGGTTAATGCACTGGTCTCATTTCCAAGGACCCCGGGTATAAGTCGGATCACGGCATCACATACCACAGCAGCTGCCAGTTCCCCGCCACTCAGTACAAAATCTCCTACAGAGATTTCCCGGGTGATGAAATGATCGCGAACCCGCTGATCCACTCCTTTATAATGACCACACAATATGATGATATTCTCCTTAAGCGAAAGCTCATTGGCCACCCCCTGGTTGAAAGTCACCCCGTCCGGCGTCATATAGATCACTTCATCGTAATCGCGCTCCTCTTTCAGAGCACTGATACACTTGTCTATGGGTTCGATCATCATCACCATACCCGCACCGCCACCAAACTGGTAATCGTCCACCTGCCTGTAGGAATTACTTGCATAATCCCTGAGGTTGTGGATGTGCACCGAAACCAGCCCTTTGTCAATAGCCCGCATGAGAATAGAAGCCTCAAACGGACTCCGAAGCAATTCCGGTAGCACGGTGATGATATCGATTCGCATTACATCAGGTCTTTTTTCGCCTTACAACGATCGATGGATGCTTTGGCACGCTCCAGGACCTTCTGGTCCAGCGTACTTAAAGCCGCCTTCCTGAAATGCTCGATCGCCTCATCGAGTTTGCCCTGCTGCTCAAACATGATTGCGTATTCGTTCCAGATCGTCGATTTGGTCACACCGGGAATGTTGATGGCCTTGTCCAGCAACTCCTTCAGGTCGTCCCATTTGCCAAGCGTTGAGAGCAGTATTGAATAGTTGTAGTATACAGCCGGGTACATCGGACTTTTCTCGAGGCAAAGCTTGTATAGTGTTTCTCCCTTTTCGTACTCCTTGAATTTCACTTCGTATAAGTAGCCCAGGTGATTATACGCCTTTCCGAAGTTAGGGTCGATATCTATGATCTTCTCCAATTTGTTAGTGGCCTCGTCGTATAGCCCGTTCTTGATATCCAGGTTGGCCTGGTCCAGCATTTCTTCTAGTTTGGTAAGGTGGTCCATGTGTTGCGATTTAGATTGTAAAAATACTGTAAATACTTCTATTTATATCTCCCAGGTAAAGTGAAATACGGCCGTATCCTTCTTCCATCCCAGGCGTTCGTATAATTTTTGCGCAGGATTATCCGCATCGGTTTCAAGGGTAAGGCCCCTGCTTCCTTCACGCCTGGCGAACTGCTGAGCGTGCTTTAGTAAGGCCTCGCCCGTGCCCAGTCCCCTGGCGGTTTCAGCAACAAAAAGATCATTGAGAATATAGGTTCGCTGCATGGCCACGGAAGAAAAAGAGGGGTAGAGCTGGGTAAACCCCAGGCCTTCACCAGTATCCGAAACTGCTAGGAAGATCACCGAATCCCCGATCCGGAATCGCTGGAATAGAAATTCACGGGCTCCTTCAGGATCGGATGGCCTCTTGTAAAAGACACGGTAAGCGTTGAACAATGGAGCAAGGGTATCCAGGTGATCGATAGTTGCGCTTATGATTTTCATGACATATAATTTTCTCTTGGAAGTTAATCAATTTCAAAAGTACAGGCTTCCGTGAGTCATGCAAAATCTTTTAGTATCTTTAGTCGTCTTACAATAAGCTATCCAACTATGAAACGCAGATCCTTTCTAAAAAAAACAGCCGCCGCCGGAGCGGCATTCTCAATTGTCCCAAGCTTTGTATTGGGAGGAGTTCACGTACCACCGAGCGACACATTGTATGTCGCGGGAATTGGAGTGGGAGGCCGCGGAGGCGGAGTGGTGAATGAAATGTTCAACAGCGGAAAGGTAAAATTTGTTGCGCTTTGCGATGTGGACAAGAAGAGAGCTGCAAATACTTTTATCAACCATCCTGCAGCCAAACAATACGCAGATTTCAGGAAAGTTTTCGATAACCATCTAAGTGAGATAGATGCGGTTATGGTGGCCACCCCGGATCACACCCATGCAGTCATCGCTCTGCCTTTCATGCGTGAGAAAAAACATGCCTATGTTGAAAAACCGCTTACTCACAATATCTACGAGGCCCGATTAATGGCCACAACTGCTCAGGAGATGGGCATTACAACACAAATGGGGAACCAGGGAGCGAGTAGTGAGGGCATCCGGCTCGCACAGGAATGGATCGATGCCGGGGTGATTGGAAAGGTTCACCGGGTGGATTGCTGGACGAATCGTCCCGTCTGGCCGCAGGGATTCCGAAAGATAACCAAGGGCGAACCCGTCCCCGAAACCTTGAGTTGGGACCTGTGGCTCGGGCCAGCCGCTATGAGAGATTATCATTCGGGTTATCTGCCATTCAAATGGCGCGGATGGTGGGACTTCGGTACAGGTGCCATGGGGGATATGGGGTGCCATATCATGGAAACACCCTTCAAGACCCTCGGACTGCAATTCCCCTACGAAGCAGAAGCCAGTTGCACAACGATCTGGTCCGGGGATTTTGTTGAAGCCGATTATGCGGAGGCCTGTCCGCCATCTTCGATAGTAAGGCTGAAATTCAATTCTGAAAAGCACGGGGATGTTTCCCTGAACTGGTACGATGGAGGTATCATGCCTGATCTTCCTTCGGAACTGGGAGACGGAGAGGAGCCGGGTGGTTCAGGAGGTGGAAGTATTTTCCACGGAACCGATGGGATCATGATCACCGATACTTATTCCGGAAACCCGAGATTGTTACCTTCAGAAAGAATGCTGGATTTCACACCACCAACTCCTACCATAAAACGTGTAGAGACGGACCATGCAGGGGAATGGGTCAACGCCTGCCTGAACGGCACGGAAACTTCATCGCCTTTCAGCTATGGAGGCCCGTTAACAGAAGCTGTACTCATGGGGAATCTTGCTATCAAGGCATTTCAGTATAAGGAACTGAAAGAAGGTAAGAATCA
>JAUIIU010000118.1 GCA_030431695.1 Bacteroidia bacterium
TTGGATCATGAGGATCATCATCATCAACGGCCCGAATCTGAACCTCCTTGGAAAGCGGGAGACGGATATTTATGGCAATATGCCGTTCGAAGAATTTTTCGAAATATTGAAGAACAAATACGACTGGTTCGAGTTGGATTACTTTCAGAGTAATGTTGAAGGAGCCCTTATCGATAAGATTCATGAAGTTGGTTTCACCTACGACGGTATCATCCTCAACGCAGCCGCGTATACCCACACTTCCGTCGGACTTCGGGACGCCATCGCAGCCATTAAAACCCCTGTCGTTGAAGTTCATATCTCCAACACGGCCCAACGGGAGGAATTCAGGCATAACTCTTTCATTACCCCTGTAGCGAGCGGGGTGATCATGGGCTTCGGACTGCAGGGTTACGAACTCGCCTTACTTTCCTTTCAGAAATAAAAAAAGCGCCCTAAACGGACGCTTTCACACTTTATGTTCGACTCTCACTAGAGATGAATTACTTCGTCATAGGCATCGGCAACAGCTTCCATCACTGCCTCGCTCATAGTTGGGTGAGGGTGGATGGCTTTTAATACTTCATGCCCTGTAGTTTCAAGTTTCCTTGCTACAACGGCTTCAGCGATCATATCAGTTACACCGGCTCCGATCATGTGACAACCGAGCCATTCACCGTATTTAGCGTCGAAGATCACCTTAACAAAACCATCCTTGGTACCTGCAGCGCTGGCTTTTCCACTTGCAGAGAACGGGAACTTACCCACTTTGATATCGTATCCGGCTTCCTTCGCCTGGGCTTCAGTAAGACCAACGCTGGCGATCTCAGGACTCGTATAGGTACATCCGGGGATGTTCCCATAATCGATGGCCTCCACATGCATGCCTGCTATTTTTTCCACACAGGTAATTCCCTCCGCAGAAGCTACGTGCGCCAGGGCAGGCCCCGGAACCACATCTCCTATGGCGTAATAGCCCGGAATGTTCGTCTGGTACCAGTCGTTCACGATGATCTTGCCCTTATCGGTCACAATTCCAACGTCTTCAAGTCCGATATTCTCAATATTCGAGGCAATTCCAACCGCCGATAGCACAACATCGGCTTCCAGTACCTCTTCACCTTTATTGGTCTTTACCGTGGCTTTTACTTTTTTTCCTGAAGTATCCACGCTTTCAACAGAAGAATTCGTCATTACCTTGATGCCCGATTTCTTAAAGATTCGCTCGAATTGTTTGGAGACTTCCTCGTCTTCCAGGGGAACCAGGTTGGGCAGGAATTCCACTATGGTCACATCAGTACCCATTGAATTGTAAAAATTGGAGAATTCAACTCCAATCGCACCACTTCCAACCACCAACATGCTCTCGGGTTGCGTCTTCAAGGTCATTGCCTCTCTATACCCGATCACTTTTTTACCGTCTTGTGGAAGGTTCGGTAGTTCTCTCGAGCGGGCACCTGTTGCGATAATTATGTGATCTGCGGAATACTCCTTACCGTCAACTTCAACCTTCTTTCCGGGTTTTATCTTTCCGAGTCCCTCGATAACATCGATCTTGTTCTTTTTCATCAGGAACTGAACACCTTTGCTCATTCCGTCGGCAACACCGCGGCTGCGCTCCACGACCTTGGAGAAGTCTTTGTCGGCATCCTTGACCGAAAGGCCATAGTCCTCGGCGTGTTTAAGATATTCGAACACCTGGGCACTTTTAAGTAGTGCCTTGGTTGGGATACAGCCCCAGTTCAGGCAAACGCCACCCAGATTTTCCTTTTCAACAATGGCAGTCTTGAATCCCAGTTGGGACGCCCTGATGGCCGTTACATAGCCTCCCGGACCACTACCCAGAACAATAATATCGTATTTACTCATTTCCTGAAATTAGTATCGTTATTTGAGGTAACGAATTTACGAAATGTATGCGGAATGATGAAAGTATGTACCTTTTTTTAATCTGTGGTCTTCCAGGGTGATTTGCCATCCTGGAAATGACCGATGGGAGGGGTGGTTTATTCCTTCGTATTCTGAAAATCCACAGAAAGCGAATTCACACAATAGCGTTGCCCGGTAGCTGTAGGACCATCATTGAACACATGGCCCAGGTGACTACCACAATTGGCACACAGTATCTCGGTTCGGATCATGCCATGCGAAGTATCCCTGATGTATTCGACCGTGCCTTCTATGGACTGGTCGAAGGACGGCCAGCCACACCCGCTGTCGAATTTGCTGTTGCTGTCAAATAGCTGAGTTTTACAGGCTCCACAGGCGTATACACCCTGGTCGAAATTCAGGTTGTATTCCCCGGTAAAAGGACGTTCGGTGCCTTTGAGGCGAAGGATCCGGTAGCGTTCCGGACCCAGTTCCTCAAGCCATTCCTCTTCCGTTTTGTGGATCGGATATTGTTTCTGCGTCATTGTTTCTTCGGAATAAAATCCAGTGCGGCGCCATTGATACAATGTCGCTGTCCTGTGGTTTCCCTCGGACCGTCATTGAATACATGACCAAGGTGCCCGCCACAGGTTGCGCAGTGCTCTTCGGTACGGGCATAACCGATCTTATAATCGGTATCGAAGGCTACATTCCCCTCGATCTCCCTGTCGAAGCTGGGCCAGCCTGTCCCACTGTCGAACTTGTGTTCACTTTTGAACAAAGGTGTGCCGCAGGCTGCGCAAACATAGGTTCCGGCGTCGTAATTCTTGTTCAGTTCACTGGTAAATGGACGTTCTGTACCGGCCTCACGGAGTACGTGGTATTCCAGTTCGGTGAGTTCTGCACGCCATTCTGCATCCGTTTTGTTTACAGTGAAGGTTTCTTTTTCCTTCTTGTCCTGTGCCTTCGAATTACAGCTTACGACTAAGAAGGCAAGGACAAGGATTGCAATTTGTTTCATTTTAACGTTAGTTTCCGATAGATTGAATATCTGTTACTTCCAGGTTTATCGCATCCATCAGTTCCGTCATTGAAAGATTCGTGTCGGCGAATTCAGAAGGAACTACCGCGATACGAAACGTTTGGTCGTCTGTGAATGTACTTCCTAACGTACTAAGGTCGAAATTTCCATCGAGGAATAGCCTAACATCCAGGAAAGTGTGATCGAAACTGTACACAAGGGTATTGTCTCCAACGAAGAATGTTTGTGGTAACTGACTCCATACGTCAATGCCACCGCCACTTCCCGGGACTACGTCTTCTAGAAGGTAAACAAGCACGGCATCGCTTTCATACACTTCAACATTAGCCGGGAAATCGATCAGCTGGCTGAAATCATTACCAGGCGTAAAATCGACAGTCACTTCGAATACCTGTC
>JAUIIU010000059.1 GCA_030431695.1 Bacteroidia bacterium
CCTTCAACACGGTATGTGCCGGATTCTTTCTTGTAGTTGGCTAAGCCATTCCAAATTCTGAAAACCGATGATTTGAACTCCAGGTCGTCCTCGTATTTTCGGATGAGCTGGTTGTAATCCTCATTGGTAAGTTCAATAAACCTTCCCGGATTAAGACCTTTGTACTCAACGGTGGTCACCTGTGTCCAAACGTGAATACGGTTGGCGGCGTCCTCCTCGAATTCCTGGGCAACACCATTCTGCATTCCCTGTCCGAATCCCAGCAAGATAACGAGTATAAAGATCCCCGAGGCCACAGAAAGGCCAGTTAAAAAGGTCCGCAACTTATTTTTGCGAATGGTTTCGAATATTTCTTGCCATCGTTCTAGACTAAACATGACTCAGCTCTTTTACCCGAACCTGGTCGATCCTGGAATCTTCTATGATCACCCCATCTTTCAAGTGGACAATACGCTTGCACATATGGGCAATATCGTCTTCGTGTGTTACGATCAGAATTGTTTTTCCTTCGTCGTTTATACCTTGTATGATCTCCATCACCTCATAGGAAGTCGTTGAGTCCAGGGCACCTGTAGGTTCATCGGCCAACAGCACCTTTGGCTCGCTGGCCAGGGCCCTCGCAATCGCAACACGCTGCTTCTGACCGCCGGAAAGCTCGTTGGGTAAATGTGTGGCCCAATCTGCCAATCCAACCTTGGTCAGATAGTGCATGGCCTTACTGAATCGCTCACCTCGTTTTACTCCCTGGTAATAAAGGGGCATAGCTACATTCTCGAGTGCGTTCTTGTAGGAGATCAGGTTGAACGACTGAAATACAAATCCGAGGAATTTATTTCTATAGCGCGCAGCAATTTTTTCGTTTAGTTTTTTGATCGGCTTGCCATCCAGTTCATAACTGCCTTCATCTGCCTCATCAAGCATTCCCAGAATATTCAGCAAGGTCGATTTTCCCGAGCCAGATGAGCCCATGATCGCCACCATTTCCCCTTCCTCAACAGTAAAATCGATGCCCTTCAGTACATGAAGCGAATTAGCACCTGTAACATAGGATTTATGTAAGCCTTTAATCTCAATCATAATCTAGAAATCTAAATACAAAATAAAGCGCTTCTGCGCTTTCTTTTGTGAAAATCATGTTAAGACTTACTGGTGGTTAGTGTGAAGTCTCTTCAATAAGACTGCGAAGAAAAAAATATGTTACACTTCAATCCGAATGATTCTAGGAATTTGCCTCCCTGGCTTTTTTCCTCATCCTGTAGATCGCATATCCTACACCCCCGATCAGCAAATATGGAAAGATCATAAGGTAGATGATCCCGTTGTTTATTCCTTCGGCTGCCTTACCGCCTTCCTCACTTTCGAGTACCGCACGGCACATGGCACACTGCGCCTCTGCGGGAATAACCGCGAATATCAACAAGATCAATATCAGGAACAGCTTTTTATTCATGTCTAATAATAGGGTGAGATCATCAGGTAAACAATAACACCGGTCACTGCAACATACAACCAGATCGGGAAGGTGATCTTCGCAATTTTCTTATGCTTCTCATAATTGCCCGTCAGGGCTCGCACATAGGTGATCAGCACAAAGGGAATCACTCCAACAGAAAGGAAGATATGACTGAGCAATATCACGAAATACACATATCGCAACACTCCTTCACCTCCGTATGGTGTGGAATCCGAGGTCATGTGGTAGGCCACGTACATGAGAAGGAAAAGTGCCGACAACACTATACAGAACTTCATGATCCTTTCGTGCACCTTTCGATTTCCTTTCTTTATTTGTATTACCGCTACTACAAGCAGCAAGGCCGTCAAACCATTGATAGTGGCATAGATGGGTGGCAGAAACCCAAGTCTTTCAACTCCTGGAATTCTCACTGAAAACAACAGGGCTACTACCACAGGAATAGCAATGGATAGTATCCAAATCCAGGCTGTATAACGCTTCGAAACATTGTTTTCGCTCATTCGGTAATTACTTTAATAATATTTCGATATCCTCTATCAACATTGTTATCCCTTCGGATTCTAGTCCGTCGTAATAGATTATTGGGTTTCCGTTGTCATCAATACGGGACCGGATATTTCCCTGCTGATCGATCAAGGCAAAATATCCTGAATGCTCAAATCCCCCTTCAACTTCGGAGTTTTCACCAACGTACAGATTAAATCCCGCATTTGCCAGTTCGTAGATCTTTGCCTTATCGCCCGTTAACAAGTGCCAGTCGGGGCTGGTAATACCGTAACTCTCGGCGTAATCATTCAGGACCTCGGGAGTGTCGTATTCGGGATCTATACTGAAAGACGCAATACCGAGGTTTGGGTTTCCGAAGAATTCATTCTGAATGCGTACCATATTCCGGTTCATGATAGGGCATATGGATGGGCAGGTGGTGAAAAAGAATTCGGCGATATAGACCTTGCCTTCATAATCGCTATTTGTAATGGTCTTGCCGTGCTGATCGGTAAAACTGAACTCCGGTACGGCTCCTATCACTGCCAGTTCCTTACCGCTAAACTGGTCGACGATCTTTGGGACGGCCCATATTCCGAAGATCAGAATAATGAAGGAAATTCCAATGTATGAGTAGTTCTTCTTCATGAGTTTATATCTCCCTTTCGGCTTTGTACTTCTTCAATTCAAGGCGATATTCGGCCAGGATCACCTTTACATCATCGTCCATCTTGTTATTGATCTCGGCAAAGTCACGAGCATCGAATCCGTATAGCTTTCCAACATCCTCGTCGTCATCTCGTCCCCTCAGGTTTGAGTCCTTATCTATGATGAACACATACGGGCTACTACCATCCGGCATCAGCAGGTATTCTGAACCCAGGGAATCGAATATTTCCTTAATGGATTCTTCGGAACCAAAAACAAACTTCCAACGATCGGTGTCGGCTATTTCCGAAAGCTTTTCCTTCAACTCCATGGCTTCGTCTTCAGAACCTTCCGGTTGGAGCATCACCACCTGGAAATCGGCAAATCCCCGATTCTTTTTATAGATCTTGTGTGCGAGGTTAAATGCGTTCACTTTATTCTCCAGCGGATGCTGTCCCAGAAAACCCAGGATCGTAATATGCTGTTTGAAACGAACTGTATCGCTATCTTGAGAGCTGAAGTTTGTGATCTCTTTCACGTTCTGTGTAAGAATCGGAAGTCGCCCGAAATTATCCTTTCCGGAAGCGAAAAAAATGTACATTGAAAGCGGAAGCAGGAACAATACTCCCAGGACTAAATACTTCTTTACTTGCATAGCATACAGACTTCTGCAAAAATACACTCAAAATAACCTTGAAACAACCTCTTAACGTTAATTTATAAGTACAAAAAAACCCTGCCGTCTGGCAGGGTTTTTTTATTATTCTTCAGTTTAGAAGGTAAATTTAATATAGTTGTTCTTGTAGACCTCGTAGATATAATCACCTTCGATGAGGAGAATCAGCACAAGGTAGCAAATAAGGAAGACCGCGGTCCAAACAACGGCTCTTCTCATTGCTTTTACCTCATCACGCATGTGCATGAAGTCCCATGTGATATAGTATGCCTTAAAAAGTGTTAGGATGATGAATATCCAGTTCAGCAACTTCATTGCCATGAAGCGGTTCACGGTAAGAAAATCAGGCTTGATGATCCCCAGGGCCACCTCAACAACGGTTACGATGGAAAGTACGGTAAATACCCCCCATATCTTTGTTACGTTGGATTTGAACTTTAACAGTCCTCTGAATATTTCAAGTTTATGCTCGTGTGCCATGTGCTCTGTTTAATAAACTATACAAGATAAAAGAAGGTAAATACGAATACCCACACCAAATCAACGAAGTGCCAGTACAACCCAACTTTTTCAACCATTTCATAATGTCCGCGACGCTCATATGTTCCGATCACAACATTGAAAAAGATGATCAGGTTGAAGATCACACCTGAAAATACGTGGAATCCGTGGAATCCGGTGATAAAGAAAAAGAAGTCTGCAAATAATGGAGTTCCGTATTCATTGTGTTTCAGGTTTGCCCCTTCCACCACCAGTTTTCCATCGTTAACCAATTTCGAAACACTCATCTCGCGATTGTATATCGCCTTTTCTCCTGTTTCATCAAGGTTGATATAAGATCGCTCCAGGCGTGCAACTTCCTGTTTATCGGCAAGATCTTCCGATGCCCTCAGAACTTCCATATTAGGGATCAGTTCCTGGTCGCGGATCAGTAAGTTCTCATTAGCCAGGAATCCGGCTTTTACCTCTTCGTAAGTATGTGAGGTTTTAGTCCCGCCTTCCATGTACCATATACCATTTCCTTCGGTATGGGTTTCGGCCGTTGTTGGTATGGTAGTGGCGAATTCGCCAATAGCAACCCTTTTCCCATCCTTATCGAGGAATTGTAATATCTTTCCGCCATTGGTTTCTACGGCTCCATAGTCTCCTTTGATAAAAGTTGCCCATTCCCATGCCTGTGAACCAACGAAGATCAAACCTCCGATAACTGTAAGGAAGAGATAGATGATTACTTTGTTCTTCTGCATCCTATGCCCGGCATCCACGGCCAACACCATAGTTACAGAAGAGAAGATCAGGATGAACGTCATGAATGCCACATAATACATGGGTGCGGGTACACCATGCAGGAACGGTACGTGGGTGAACACTTCGTCCGCTATGGGCCATGAGTCTATAAATTTAAATCTTGAAAAACCATATGAGGCAAGGAATCCGGAGAAGGTCAGGGCATCGGACACGATGAAGAACCACATCATCATTTTTCCGTAGCTGGCGTTTAGTGGTCGGTTACCACCTCCCCAAGTCTTACCTTCTGTGCCTGTTTGAGCAACAGTAGCGTCCATACAAAGAAATTGCTTTTATTAAAGGTCCAAAAATACGACTATTTTTCATCTAACGAAATAGAAAAAGAAAAATAGATAAATCCATAGTATATCTACAAAATGCCAGAAAGTGGCTACCAGTTCTATACCTAGTGTTTTACCGTTACGGTATTTCTGTTTAAAATGATTATAAATTACCACTAATAAGCTGATCAATGCAACGGCAATATGGGCGATGTGAACCGTCGCGATCAGGAAAATATAGGTGTAGGTTATATTGCTGGTAGGGCCGGTAGGGTTGTATCCAAATAAGCCAATGATCTCGTCAAACCCCCGTAACTGAAGCCATACAAAGCTCACCCCCAGAAGAAATGTCACCCAGAGCAGGATCATACCCATCCTGTTGTTTTCCTTTTTTACATTTTTGCTTGCGAAGTGCATGGTGATACTGCTGAGTATGATCACCGCAAGACTGTAATAGAAGGATTGAGGAATATCGAAATTCTTAAGCCAGTCATCACGCTTAGAGCTCACGATATAGGCACTTGTAAAACCAAGGAAACTCATCGACAAGCTGATAATACCAAACCAGAGCATCATTTTCTTAGCTCGTCTTCTTTTCATTATTTCACTTCCTTCAGTATAATCCATTATCGTATAAATTTATCAAGTACATATATCAGTTGCAGCAGGGTAATATAACTCACACTAACCAGCATCAGTTGCCTTGCGGCCTTATCACTTTTTATTCTGAATAATCTTACCGCGTAGTATATCAGCCAGGCTCCTAGTCCCAGCATCAGAATTGCCGCAACAGGCGAAAGATAGAGGGATCCGGTGACCCCGAAGGCCGGGATCAGCGAAGCTAGCACTGTCCAGATGCAGTATAGAATAATTTGTATGGCAGTCCCCTTGTCTCTCCTTCCGTTAGGAAGCATAAAGAACCCTGCTTTTTCATAATCATCATAAAGGAACCAGCCAATAGCCCAGAAGTGCGGAAATTGCCAGAAGAACTGGATCATGAACAGGGTACCCGGTTCTATTCCGAAATCATTGGTCGCAGCCACCCAACCCAGCATAAAGGGTATTGCTCCCGGAAACGCACCTACAAAAACCGATAGTGGCGTCCTGGTTTTAAGAGGGGTGTACAGGCTCACATACATAAAAATTGAAATAGCACCGAATAAAGCGGTCTTTGGGTTGATCACGTACAACAAACCTATGCCTAGCAAGGTCAATACACAAGCCAGGACAAAGGCCGGCAAAACGCCCATACGACCGGCAGGGATCGGGCGATCCCTGGTACGAACCATAAGTGCATCGAGGTCTCGTTCAATGATCTGGTTAAAAACATTGGAAGCCCCTACCATACAATAGCCACCCACACTAAGCAGAAGCAACGTAAAAAAGTCAACCTGATCACATCCCAGGAGGTAGCCGGCAAGTGAAGAGAATACTACACTTACGGACAGGCGTATTTTCGTGATTTCAGTAAAATTCCTTACTATCGATCGGGGTGAAGCATATGTCCTGGTTGTCGACAAACTCATTTATTTATTCAGGCCGGGAAATACTTTGGCCAATGCGGGGCAAAGATACATTACGGTCCCTTTTTTTACAATATAACTGCAATATTGTTCGTGATATCTTTCGTCTTTTTACTATTTTGCCGGTTCAATAAAAAGGCTGAAAAATGAGATTATTGATCGTAATTCTTCTAAGTGTATTTCTTGTATCAGTAGATGGGCATGCACAGGATGATAGTAATGAAGGTAGTGATTCCAGGATAAGACCTGTGACCGGTAAAGTTTATATATACAAGAACAGGGGTGGAAATATCGGGTTGTATCTGGGCGAACAGGGAACTTTGATCGTCGATACGCAATTTGAGGATGTCACAGAGAAGCTACTGGAAGACATCAGGCGTATTTCCAAAAAACCTGTTCGATATGTACTTAACACGCATCACCACGGCGATCATACCGGTGGTAATGCTAACCTCAGCAAAGAAGGGGCAGTTATCGTATCACACGATAAGGCATATGTTAACCTTATTAATTCCATCCGGGAGGGCAGTGAAAAAGTGGATGATTCTATTCTTCCAAACATTACTGTATCGGATAAGATGACTTTCTATTTCGGAAATGAAGAAATAATGACACATCACCTTGAAAAGGCCCATACCGACGGTGATATTCTGGTTCAGTTTAAAAAGAGCAATGTGATCCACACGGGAGATGCATTTGTAAATGGTCAATATCCTTATATTGATAAGGATAACGGCGGAACGCTTGCAGGCTACCTGAAAGGACTGGCAACCCTATATCAAATGTGCGACAAAAACACAAAGATCATTCCCGGTCATGGTAATGTTGGTAACCGCCAGGATATCCGAAAAACGCAGCAGATGATAGAAACGATCTCCAAGAAGGTGGCTTTTCAATACCTTAACGGCAAAAAAGAAGAGGAAATCATTGCGATGAACGAACTTACCTCAGTATACGACGAGCAGGGATTTGGAGACCACTTCATAACCCGGGAACAATTCATGAAGATGATCTACGATGACATCTCAGCTCAATACACAAAGAGCGACCGTGAAGATACTGCACGCAGGATTGAGGAAATCCGCAGAAAACAAAATAGTGAAAAAGACGGGGGTGATGGCGACAAAGGTGGTCGCTAGAAATCGTAATACCAATTGAAAAGATCTGTACGAATTCCGAAATTGAACCAGGTGGTTTGATTTTCAAAAACTTCATCGGTGTTCAATTCAGGTTTGAAATCCCTGAATATCAAGCTGGCATATACCTTCAGATTTGTGGCCGGGTTGATTAGATATCCCGCCATGACTTCAGTATGCAGAAAATCGGTTGTATTCCCCTGCGCCAGGTCGTTACCGTTATCCGAAACACGATTGTCTTCAGTTCCGTAAATATTTCCGCCGTAGAAATTCATATCCCCGGGAGTATTGAACTCGAATCCCCGTTTGGCAACAATAACCTTCGCATCTCCGAAAATACGTCCCTTCTGGTAGCGTGCAATTCCTACAAACTCCCAGAAATTGGCTCCCAATGTATGTCCGATCGCCTGGTTACTGTGTCCGTAATTCAATATAACGGTGTTGTGTGAATAAGTGTACGGCCTAACCCGGTTGTACTCCGCCTGCAGGTATAGTCCGTCCACCTTGAATGCATCGTAGTATTTGGCCCCAAGCTGATATCCGATCTTGTTCTTATAGCTTCCGTTACCGCCCGAGATGTCACTGGAGGAGAACTCGTCTATCAGGAGCTGACTATATATATTGACATTATCGGTGAATTTGAACTTCCCTGTTAATCCAATGAGTGCATTTCCGCCCCTTGAACCCGTTGAAAACTCGATGGCGCGATAGAATATCACCGGATTCAGATAATTGAAATCAAAGCCCCTGTCGTTGTCATTCTGCCAAATAACAGATTCGAATAATCCGATATTCAATCGCTTGGTCACATTGTAACTAAGGTAGTGACTCGCTATGTATTTTGTCCTGAATGAACCATCTTCAGTTACCTCCGATCGCACATCGCGCAGCGACATCCAGGTATTGGTGTATTTTAGCTTCCAGAATGTGGTATTGATCTTGAAGAACGGATACGGACTCGCATTGTCACTTAACAGCAGAGACCTGTATCCATCTCCGATAAAATTCTTTCCGTGTCCGATTTGAAAATTGAAGGTCTTGGATGGTGAATAAGAAATATGCCCCGTGGCAACAGGATAATCGTAAGAGTCTGTCTTGAACTCCTTGGCAATTCCTCTCCCCGGAATGATGGCAGGGTTACCCCCATCCGGCCTGATCGATTCCGCGAAGCGGTTGAAATAACCCGCGAACCTGCCCTGGCTTTCGTAAATGACAGCGAAGAAATTCAGATTCTTGCCAATGCCTCCCTGGGCATAGACCAGCCTGGTGTTATTATAGGTGTCTATTTCCGAATCCGTATCCCTGCCAACCTGGAGGTCAACTCCCGGGTCCAGTGTGAACCAGTAATCCTTCCCTTTTACGGCAACCATGTGCTCGTTCCACCACTTTCGACCAAACCAGGACGACTTGTTCTTCAACAGTTTCTCATTCTCCGCCTGGAAATTGTAGTAGCGGTTCACTTCATTGTAGATATACGGTTTTTGCGCCGTGTGATTGTTCAGTCCCACCCGGTTGATCGCCGGATCAAACAAACTGTAATTGTGGTGAGATAACGGAATATTGATGTTACTGGTGTATTCCTCGTTTTCATAAGGGAGCTTTTCCAGGGAATCGTACTCATTCAGCACGACTTCATCAGGTTGTGTTTGTGAGGAAATATCTTCGGTAGTTTCTGAAATTTCAGGAGCTACCAGCGGTACCTTTATGGCCAGGGTAAACTGAACGTAGGTCGGTTTACCGTTATAGGTGGCCGGTGTTATCTTCGGAAGCATTCCGAATACACGTTCCGCCTCATCTTCCAATTCCTCATAGATCGCGTCGATGAGGATCACCTTGAAATTCCCTTCTTTATCGATCTCGAAAAACACTGCGACAGCCCCCTTGTAGTTTTCTTCGGAAACGACTTCCGGAACCTGAAAATTTGAATAGACAAATTGTTGCAACGTATAATTAAAACAGGACTCCAGCTGGTCTATATCACTGTCTGAGCATTCAGGGAAGACGGGATATTTTTCGAAGGTGGAGGTGTTTACCTGGGAATATAACGAGCCAAGGGTTAAACAAAACAGAATCGAGGCAAGAAATTTCATTGGGTCCTTAGTAGTTTCCTGAAAGATACGGCTTTTTTAAAACCGTAAACACAAAAAAACCGCTGCGTTATCACAGCGGTTTTCAACAATTATTGTGCGTTGAATTTTATCGGCACTCTATACAGGACATTCACCGGTTTATTGCCTTGCATTCCGGGTTTTATATTTGGAAGCAATCCTATTACACGTTCTGCTTCCAGCTCCAGGGATCGCTCCGGTGCTCTCGACCTAATCTCAGTTATCTCACCTTCCGAATTGATCATAAATTGAACATCGATTCGGAAACTCGAACCGGAATCCAGATATGAGAATTCATCCGAATTGAATTTCCTGGCGATAAAAGACCGAATCTTATCGGACAGGCATTGTTTTCTTTCTTCATTCGTACCCATGGATTCACAGCCCGGAAAGACAGGCACGAACTCAACACTGTTGATATTCTCCGACGTGGGCGGGGTTGGAGTGACTACTGTGTTCACCGGTGCTTCAGGTGCAGTTGGTGCATCTACCGGAGCAACGGGGGTCTCGACAACCGTAGGCAAATTGGTGGCCACGGCAACGACCGTAGTGATCGTTTTTCTCGGTTTTACCGGATCGGGTTTTCTAAGCTGGGGTTCCGGTGTAACGACTTGTTTAGGCTTCTCGATCTCGTAGATAATGGTAGGTGGGTCGATGAATGGGTCACTCTTTACGGCTACTTCACGAATAACTGTGAGTCCGATAGTGCTTTCCACTACGAGAATCGTAATCCCCAGGCTGATGATAAGTCCCAGCTGAAAATAGAGCCTGGAGTTCCACCTGTGATTTACACTTTTCTTATCCTCTCTTTTCGAAAGCTTTTTTGGTTGATCGCTTCTGAAATTCTGTACTGATGGTTTCATAATGTACATTTTTAAGGATTAATAGTACTTATGAAACACAAGGGTTATGCCAAAAAAAAAATCTCCGGGCGTTTTACCCGGAGATCACAGTATTTAAATGTATGGAAATCTCTAGTTCTGTACTTCAAAGACAATAGGTAGTGCATAAAGAACCCCTACCGGCTTTCCTCTCTGCTTACCAGGAGTCATTTTAGGTAGTTGTTTAACTACGCTGATCGCTTCCTGCTCAAGCTTTGGGTGTGGAGCTCTCGCTCTTACCCCCGTAACATTACCGTTCCTGTCGATCTTGAACTGAACGGAAATACGCTGTCTACCTGCATCCAGTCCTAAATCGTTCGCCAGTTCATTATTGAATTTCTTCTGAACGAATTTCTGGATCTTTTCCGACATGCACTTCTTCTTCGCATCATTGTTTCCGGCGCTTTCGCATCCGGGATAGATCGGTACATTCTCGATAACCGCAAAAGGTACATCGGCGATCTCTTCTTCTACAACCTCCTCGATCTCTTCGATCTCAACGATCTCTTCTTCCGTATCGGTTTCTGTAGATTCTATTATTGTTTCTTCCACTTCCTCTTCATCCTCAACAACTTCGATCACCTCAGGTGCTGGTGGCGGCGGTGGTGGCGGTGGTGGTGGCTCAACAGGATTGGTGATCGGGATTTCTTCTTCCAGTTCCTCACCCACATCCAGCATATCGCGCCCCAGATCGGTCTTGTCGTACGTCTTATGCTCGATGGCAATCCAGGAAATCAGAAGCATTAGGATCAATCCTATCTGAAAAAATAGCATGCTTCTTTTACCTACATCTGCCTTCGTACTTTTCTTACTTTCCATAATAGAGTATTTATATAGTTGCTAAAATATGCAAATTCTAATATAAAGTAAAGTCTCTAGTGGAAATTTCAGAAATTAATCGCTATTGTGTCTTAACATCGAACAAAATAGGCAATGCATACTGTACACCAACCGGCTTTCCACTCTGTTTCCCGGGCTCCATATCAGGCAAAGATGATACAACATCTATGGCCTCTTTTTCGAGCCTGGGGTGTGGTGCACGTGCTCGTACATCCACAACTCTACCTGTGTGGTCTATCCGAAACTGTACGTGTATACGTTGTCTTCCTTCCAATCCAAGTTCTCCGGCCAGGTCGGCGTTGAACTTGGTCTGAACGAACTGCTGTACCTTTTCCGACATACATGCCTTTCGTTCGGCATTACTGGACAAATTCTCACATCCGGGGTAGATAGGCACGTTCTCGATCACGTGGAACGGAACATTGATTATCTCCTCTTCAATGACAACTTCTTCGATCTCTTCGATCTCGGCGATCTCCTGGTTCTCGTCCGTTTCTGTGGACTCGATCACAGTTTCTTCGATCTCCGCTTCATCTTCGACCTGTACGATCACAGAAGTTACGGTTTGTGCAGGTGGCGGTGGTGGTGGAGCCTCCAAAGGCTCGGTCACTGGAATAATCTCTTCTAGCGCATCTGATACGTCGATCAGTTCACGCTCAGTCTCGGAAGTATCATATGATTTGATTTCCAAGGCCTGCCATGTTAAGAATAACATGAAGATCATTCCAATCTGAAAGAAGATCAAACTCCTCTTTCCTAAGTCGAATTTTGGATTCTTCTTGACTTCCATACATGATTATTTTAGGCGTTCAACTTAAACTCACATGTTCTTTCTAACAAGCCTGAAAGTTAGAAGCCCTAATAAATCACCCACTGCGTTCGCAACGATGTCCAGTAAATCAAAGGTTCTTGTTTCGGTGAACCACTGCTGAAAGGCTTCAACAACTATGCCATAAAAGAAGCATGTAATCAAAGCTAACATTAGCATCTTAGAAGAAAAATGATTTTGGTCACCTAAGTAGAAGTATGTCAGCCATATCGAGCACAGCAGCCAGTGCAGCAGCGCATGAACGACCTTATCCAGCCAGGGAAGCTCCAAAGCGGACTCCTCCGGCACCGGAGTAAAGAATAAAAATGTAATGAAGATGGTATATGAAATACCAGCAATGAGTAAGGATCTACGCCCCGACAAGTTCTTTATATCCCGCATGATCCAAAAGGTCATCCAATTCCGCTGCATCCGAGATCCTGATCTTAACCATCCAACCTTCACCATATGGGTCGGAATTGACGATCTCCGGTTCCGATTCCAGAGCCTCGTTAAACTCGATGATCTCTCCGGAAACAGGCAGAAACAGATCCGAAACTGTTTTCACTGCCTCCACGGTACCGAACACTTCATCCTTGTCCAGCGTCTCATCCACGGTTTCCACTTCAACATAAACAATGTCACCCAATTCACCCTGTGCGAAATCGGTGATACCTACAACGGCTATATCGCCTTCAACACGTACCCACTCGTGGTCCCTGGTATATTTTAATTCTGAAGGTATCTTCATGGTATTATTTTATTTTTTGGTTGAAATTAATTTCCAAAATTGTATCGTAGCGTAATTCCACTTCTGATCGTAGTTTGTGGGAAGGCCGTTGAAATGGCGTATTCCGAGAATGTATGATCATAGTAGAAAAGGGCTGTTAGATTTTTACTCAAGGCGTAATCTGCCGTAAACTGTATTCCGTAAATGGTCTGTCCGGCCGTCGTCTGGTTGTTTTCTATATCCAGGTAACGGATGATCGTCTTATTATCCCTTCGGGAAAGGTCCAGTTTGAAGTTAAGGTCACTTTTCAGGATCTTCTTCTTACCGCCGAAATTAGTTCCTATCCTCAGGTCCTTGATACGATATCCCAAACCAATAACGATCTCATCTCCCTGGATCTCCGTGAGCAGGTTATTCGCAAAACTCAACGATAATGCCCTGTCTTTCCTCAGTTCGGCAAGTATCTTAACAGAGTTCTTCATCTCAAAATCCACTCGGATCAATGGTGAGAACTGCTCTGTCAGATTAACATTGGTAAGGAATGTCTGTGGCTTAAAGTTACCTGCCTGGTCGGTCGCCGTCGGATTGTTCCGATCATAATCCAGGTTTGTCTGGAATTGATTGACCGTATAACCGGCACGATATCCATGCTGAATTGAGAATCGCCTGAATCGTTTCTTAAACCATGCCAGTTTCATCAAACCGGTATACTTGAGATCCCAGTTTGGTAGAGGAACGTCCCTGAAAATACCCGTCTTCTCACTTGAAGCATTACTTCCTTTATAAGCTGCAAGGAAGGCCGGGAGCAGTACATTCTGACTACTCTTCCCGAATCCAACAGGGAACCCGTCATCATCCGTTGGGAAATTGGAAGTTCCGTAGAAATCTTCTGCCAGTCGATTTGCGATCACGATCCTGTTACTTCTGAATTCGTCAAACGCAGCAGATTGGCGCTCATCACTGGTACTGAAAGCTGTACTGATCAGTAATGTGGATATACTGAAATTACCCGAGGTAAATGGTGTAAGTGATCGGTATAAGCCGTCTTCCACTATATAATTTTCGGCGTAATTTTCAGAATAAATCCTGTTACCGTTAAAATCGATCTTAAGATCCGACAGAGGTTCGAGATTCACCTGGTAATCCAGCTGCCTGTTCTCAACTTCAGTGTATTGTTCGTTGAATTCAGGGTATAATGTCAGCCAACCCTTACGCGCTGCCAATTCCCTTACTTCTCTCTGGGAACCGAACACGAAACCGGCGGTAGGCTTCAGCGTACCCATCATACCTATTGATCGTGTATATCCCGGGAGATAGATTCCGTTATTCTCCTGGTAATTGAACTGGATCTTCTTAATGGACGTCACTAATCCGATCAAGGTGTTCACAGCTTTCTCGCCACCGGTAAGTGAAGTTCCTCCACCACCTTGTGCAGCACCTCCACGGCCGCCACCCCTGGCATTTCCACTGGTATCAGCCATTTTACTTTCTCCTCCTTTGTCTCCCTGGTCACCTGTTTTTCCACCACCATCTTTTCCACCACCGGCTTTCTGTTGCTGCACGCTGGTCATATTTCCTCCTCCCTTGGCTCCTCCGCCTCCACCGGACTCACCACCACGATTACTTGGCTTGATCTTGGTCAATCCCAGGTAGCGATAAAGCGTATTCATATCCAGGTTGGAATTTATCCTGTGTACACTTGCATTCTGAACAGAATTTCCAAGGTCGTAGAATTCCGGCGTTTCCGATCCGATCGGGTAAGGGATATTACTCAAGAGGTCACTACCATCCTGCCACTGGAAATCTCCCTGGTAGGAATACGTAGCCCTGATAAACTTCAGGAATGGAAATTTATCGAACGGCAGGTCGTAATTCACCTGCAATGACTGGAAATGCTGGTTGGGGTCTCCAACTTCAAAGAAGCCATCCCATATTCCAATGGAATTATCAACATTGTAGATCACGTTACCGTCACTCTGAAGTTCCGGGCTTATATAATTATTGATGATCCGGTTGTTAGAAGCGTTGAAATTGAAACGCAATGACCTGGTTAAATTCCAGTTCACGGTGTACTGCCAGTCAAAAAGAAAATTTCTCTGATATAAGAGTGGAACCGGTTTAAGGTTCTGAGCCAGGTTAATCTCACGGAACTTTTGCTCGTTGTACTGTCTAACAATATTAGAACTCACCGAAAGGTTTGTTGGCAGGTAATTCAGGTTAAGGTCCTTCAGGAACTGCCAGTATTTCCCGGTGAACAACGAATCGTTCTTCTTAAAGGGTTCGTATGTTTTCTGAACGAAATTATAATCGTAGGTCGCACCAACGCGGACATTCTGATCGATAGATTCCTCAATCTCGAAATCCCTGTGGTCCACCTGGTTGTAGGAATACGAGAAGGTAAAGTTAGAAATATCGTAGGGCATTGGCGGCTTCTCACTGGTTCGATTCTTTCGCACTCCAATGAAATTAACACTTTGTCTTCTTGTGTAATCCTCCGCCTGTTCTTTGATACGTGCCTTTTCAGATGCGTCTGTGGTATTATCCAGGCGTGATTCCAATTCAATATCATCGAATTCCGGGTCGAACTGCGGAGTGATCAACGCCTCGGAACGTCCGTAATTGAACGGAAGGTTGATTCCCCATTTTTCGGGTAATAACTGACCCAAATTTACATTGGTCACCACGTCATACTGTTGAGCATCCTCTCTGCTTCTTTGATTCGGTCCTTGCTCAATTCCACCGAAACCAATGGTACTCATCCCGGCTGTTGCACTAACGTTCATGAAGTCGGCCATATTAGCATCCATACTTGCTACGGCTGCCCAGCCACCCTGGTTCTTCAATTCGGAAAGTCGAAGTTCGTTAAACCAAACTTCCCCGGAAATATCGCTGGTCGTGGCATTTTTTATCCCCAGCATGATCACACGAACATTGCCGAAACTTGGATTACCCTGGATACCGATCCTCAGATCATTCTCCGGCCCGTCAACCGAAGCAGGGTCGAGTTCGGACTGGTCGAAGAACTGCAATTGAGTCGGGTCGTTATTCGGGCTTCCAAGCGTTCTGGTTTTCACTTCCTGTAACAGACTGAGAGGAAGATTAAGTCGGTTCTCAATAGGCCAGATATCTTCGGCAGATGTAACGTTGAAGGCTGTTGGGTTCAACGGCACCTGGATCTCGTAGAAGTTCTGGTTGATGTCGTTACCAAGTCTTATAAAGGCCACCATATCACCATCGCTCAGCGCGGCTTCATTCAGCAATGATTCTGCGTGGATGAACATCTCGAGGTTCTCATACTGCCTCATATCCACGTTGAAGTTCTTGTAAACTCCCCGACCATCACCCGGTTCAAGGCCTGTAACCCTTAATGCAAGCGACTGCTCGTTCTGTCGGATTATATTGTTGTTGTTGTTCAATTCCTCTCGGAATACACCCGGCGGCAATACATAAGGAATCGGCTGTCTATTCTCGTTCTGTTCAATATTTACCGCTTCGTTCTCGAAAATGGTGTCATCCATATCAGGATCTTCGCCGGTGATGTCCAGTGTCTGGATATAACGACGATAGTCTCCACGAACCAGGTCGAGAGACCCGAAACGCAGGATGGTATTCTGGGCGAACCCAGTCATATACATTCTCATGAAACGAATGGAACGGAAATCTGCGATACCATTCACAGCTCTGTCCGATTCACTGATAGGGATCTTGAACTGAACCCAACGAACCGGTATGGTCTCGTTGTTCTGCATGGTCACGTCCAACTCCTTGACGTCCGTAACGTAATCATTGGTAGAAGGATCAAGCATATCCCTTCTGATCTCGATGTCGTATTCGAAATAGCTGTCCACCGTATTCATGGTGTTGTCACGGTTAATG
>JAUIIU010000060.1 GCA_030431695.1 Bacteroidia bacterium
AGCAAAAAAGCAACAAAAAAGAGAAGATAAAAACACGTAAAGTCAGTAAAAACAATACATTAACAAAAAAAAAGAAAATAAGTTACTTCCCGATACAGAAATTCGCGAAGATATTGCCCAGTAACTCATCATTGGAGATCTCACCCGTGATCTCCCCAAAGTGATATAAGGCCTGGCGGATATCAATAGCCAGTAAGTCGCCACTTAAATTATTATCGATTCCATGTTGCACCTTGTCGATCTCTTCAAGGGCTTTGAGCAATGCGTCGTAATGACGGGTATTGGTGACTATGGTCTCGTTATTCCTTAATGCCCCGGTGTTTACGAAATTCAATAAGGTATGCTGTAGTTCTTCCACGCCTTCACCGGTTTTAGCGGAAATAAGTAAGGCTTCAAACCTTTCGCCTTCGCTCGAAATGTCATTCAGCTCGTTTGCGATCCTTCTCTTTTCTTTTTCTGAAACAAGATCACCTTTGTTCGCGATGATGAGAATTGCCTTCTGCGGGTATTTTTCACGGATCTTTCGGATCTCAACTTTCAACGCGTCTTCCTGGCTGATGAATTTTGACGCTTCCAGCAGAAATACAACGACCTGGGCCTGTTCCATTTTCTCGTAGGTCTTCCGAATACCCAGTCCTTCGATCACATCCTTGGTCTCACGTATCCCGGCGGTATCGATAAAGCGGAATCCAATACCGCCAATGGTGATCTCATCTTCGATGGTATCCCGTGTGGTTCCGGCTATATCACTAACAATGGCGCGCTCCTCGTTGAGAAGTGCGTTTAGGAGGGTCGATTTTCCCACATTCGGTTCACCAACAATGGCTACGGGGATTCCGTTCTTCAGGACGTTTCCTGTGGCGAATGAGTCGATCAGCCTCTTCAGAACATTTCGGATACGATGTATGAGTTTCTGAAAATCGTCCCGGTTCGCAAATTCCACATCCTCTTCAGCAAAATCGAGTTCGAGTTCGATAAGTGATGCGAAATTCAGTAATTGTTCTCTTAATCTTTTTATTTCTGAAGAAAACCCGCCACGCATTTGCTGCATCGCCAGTTGATGGGAAGCTTCACTATCGCTGGAGATCAGGTCGGCTACGGCCTCGGCCTGGCTCAGGTCCATCTTGCCATGCAGGAACGCCCGTAGTGTGAATTCTCCGGGTTGTGCCATCCTGCAGCCCTTCCGTAGTAACAATTGCAGGATCTCCTGCTGAATATAGTTGCTGCCATGACAGGAAAATTCCACCACGTCCTCACCGGTATAGCTGTGGGGATCAATAAAAACTGTGGCCAGGACTTCGTCAATGATCCGGGTGTCATCCTTCACATGACCCAGGTGTACTGTGTGGGAAGGTTGTTCATTCAACACTTTCCCCGACACAGATTCAAACACCGATGCGCCAATTGACAAAGCGTCCGGACCGGATATACGGATCACGGCTATCGCTCCCGAACCTGCGGGAGTTGCCAAAGCTGCTATGGTGTCGTTATTCGTCATGGGCTGCAAAAATACAAATTAGTTAAGAGTTGTAACGTTTTACCGTAAATACTGTCTTATATAATGCAACCTCAAAATCAATCAAAAATGGAAGTCATTAATCATAGCGCGAAACGTGTGGACAATAACTTATTAGTGGTCACACACCTCACGCAGTTACTATATTACATCACCGGTTTCGGTGGCCTGATCGTTCCCCTGGTCCTATGGCTTACTCAAAAGGACAAAGTCGAAGGTATGGATGAACACGGAAAGGCCATTGTAAACTTCCAGCTCACGCTGCTCCTGATCACGTTTATCTGTATTCCGGGAATATTTCTCTTCGGACTCGGAATCCTCGGATTCATATACGTGGGATTTATTGGATTTATCATCCCCATCGTGAATGCAGTAAAGGCCGGAAATGGTGAAGCACCATCCTATTTCGGAACCATAAGATTTATTTCCTAAATGGTTTGGTGGGCAATATTAAGTGTAGGGGTGGTACTCTGCACACTATGTTTCGCCGGGGTCTTTAAAAAGGACAACTGGCGTTCATTGGACGATAAGTAATTACAGTTTCCATAATTACTGCTTGAAGTTTAATAGAGAAACCCCTTCCGAAAATTCGGAAGGGGTTTTTTGATTTGTTTGCACCGCTGAATTAATTGTTCAACATCACCGGCATCACGAGCATGGTAATACCTTCTCCATCGTCCAGTCCATCCACAGGGGTAAGGATCCCTGCGCGATTCGGAAGTGACATTTCCAGGGAAACATCGTCGCTTGTAAGGTTGTTCAGCATTTCTGTGAGGAAGCGGGAGTTAAACCCGATCTGCATATCATCTCCCTGGTAGTCGCAGGTCAGGCGTTCTTCGGCCTTGTTGCTGTAATCGATATCCTCGGCCGAGATGTTCAATTCGGCACCGGCACATTTCAAACGGATCTGGTGAGTGGTTTTATTACTGAAAATACTCACCCTTCGTACCGAATTTAGGAACTGTGTCCTGTCTATGGTAAGTTTGTTTGGGTTTTCCTTCGGAATCACTGCCTCGTAATTCGGGTATTTACCATCGATCAGCCTGCACACCATCTCTGTATTGTCGAAACTGAATTTTGCATTGCTCTCGTTGTATTCGATCACAACGTCCTCTTCACTGGCTGCCAGTATACTCTTAAGCAGGTTGAGGGGTTTTTTAGGCATGATGAATTCGGCGGTCTGACTCGCACTTACATCTTCCCGGGTATATTTTACCAATTTGTGGGCATCTGTGGCCACGAAGGTCAGGTTATCCGTCGAAAACTGGAAGAAAACCCCGCTCATAACAGGCCGCAGGTCGTCATTTCCACTTGCAAAGATCGTCTTGCTGATAGCCGTAGCAAGTATATCCCCCTGGATAGTTGTCGAAGAAGGATCCTTTAATTCTACCGGGTTAGGAAATTCCTCACCGCTGGCATAGGCAAGCGCATATTTACCGTGATTACTGCTGATCTCTACGGTATTGTTATCCTCAACAGTAAAGGTTAGGGGCTGTTCAGGGAATGTTTTGAGCGTATCCAGCAATAATCGCGCGGGAATACAGACACTTCCTTTTTCACTGCTCTCCACTTCTAATTTCGAAGAAATGGTGGTCTCGAGGTCGGAAGCAGAGACATTGAGTGTATTCCCATCCAGGTCGAAAAGGAAGTTGTCCAGGATAGGAAGAGTGTTATTGGAATTTATGATGCCGCCAAGTACTTGCAGCTGTTTTAATAAATAAGAACTCGATACTATAAATTTCATTCGATGTTTCGTCTTTCAGAGTTGTTTTTTAACGGATAAATGCTTCCGTTTCGCCTTATTACAAATATATTTTAATTGCGCTTTTCGTTAAAACAAACTTATTAACATTTTAGTCGGTTCTAACCGCTGTTTTACCGCCGTATTTTCTTTTGCGGAAAACATGGAATAAAATCCCGAAGATCCCCAGGATTGCCAGTGGCAGTAATAGGTTTATGAATTGCCATTTGGTACGCTCATCGGCCGTGCGCTGCGGATCCAGGAATGGGATGGCTATTTCTTTGGTTCGAATGTTTATAAGTCCGCTATCGTCCAACAAGTAATTCACCGTATTCAGGAGGAATTCCTTGTTTCCATAAAAGGACTGAGTCCATTTATCGAATCCAAGCTCCAGTGGCCTGCCGCGATCAAGCTGATTTCGGATCAGGTCTCCATCGCTTATTACGACCATACGTGTGAATTCCGATTTCGTCCTGTCACCTGCATACCGGAACGGTTTCACACGGTTTGTGAATGCCGAACCGAACTCTCCTTCCAGAAGCACAGCCAGGGGTACCTCGCCGGCTGTGAATTGAGCAGGATCGGGGCCTTCGTTTATTACCTTCAGGTTGGCAGGGATCTCCTTGTCGATATCGATCTCTGCAGGTAGCCCGATGATCTTCGAGATAGGGGAGCTGCTCAGAAGGACCGTTTTATCTATCCCGTTGGGAAGGGTGTCTATCGAACTGGTATATTCGAATTTTACTGCTTCAATATTGGTCACAACCGGGTGATTATTGGCCGAGCTGCTAAGGGGATTGAAGAACCACGGATAACGATTGTACTGGGAATCACGCTCGTTGCCACTTGCCAGTACGATTGGAGCTGCATAGATATCTTTAACGAGGTCCGGGTTGATTCGGACCCCATACTTGAAGAAGAAATCATTCAGGTTCAGGTCTTTTCCGAAGGCAAAGGTTTTCCCACTCAGTGTGTCGAGACGGTTCTCTGTGGCATCCAGCAGCCAAAGTGATGCTCCGCCATTCATATTGTATTGATCGAGTATGTATTTTTCACTATCGGAAAATGCTACCGTAGGAGATGCGGCCACAACCAGGTCGAATTCTTTTAGTTGTTCAAGGGTTCGTTCCGGTGCCACAGAAGCAGAATCCAGGGTGAAGGGAGCGATAAAATAATAATCGCGAAGTGTGCTGAAGAAATCGGCAACATATTTGTCGTCCAGTTCACCATTTCCCTTGAGTACGGCTACCTTTCTACGTTTGGGTTTAGTAAGTTTACTGAATCCGTCCGCAAAGGCGTATTCCAGGTTTTGGATGGAATTGTTCACACGCTCTTCCGAGGTAGCCCCTAGTTGGTTCTTCAGTAAGGGGATCTTAACGGTCTGATCGTTGAAATAGGCGAGTGCCCACGGATAGACAAGTTCCGTGCTAAGTTTACCGTTTTCCTGCACTTCA
Organism: Bacteroidia bacterium; assembly: GCA_030431695.1. Classification (GTDB taxonomy): domain Bacteria; phylum Bacteroidota; class Bacteroidia; order Flavobacteriales; family Flavobacteriaceae; genus Pukyongia. Next base: position 4,712 of record JAUIIU010000060.1, read on the forward strand.
ACCTGTGCCGCTGTGAGTCCGAATTGCTTCATCTGAGCCTGCATCGCCTCGCGATCGTCCGAATCGGCCAACGGATCGATGAACTCATATCGAACGTTAGGATTGTAGATTGAGAATTCGTCCAGTAGCTGCTCAACCTCCTGCTGCAGCCGCGTGAACTCCGGAGGGAAGTTACCCTTCAGCAATACATCGATCACCAAAGGTGAATCGACATCGGATATGGTTTGTTTGGCGGCTTCGGATAGGGTATAGCGCTTGTCCTGGGTAAGGTCGAAGCGTTTGTAAATAAATGAACTGATCACATTCAGCAAAATGATTCCTGCCACCAGTAGAAAGAGATCCCTGATATTTCGTTTCCGGCCTTTCATCGGTTTTGTCGAAGTTTAAAGACTGTCAGAACCAAAAAGAACAGGCTGACACTAATGAAATAGACCAGGTCTCGGGTATCGAGAACTCCTCGCGCCATACTGTTGAAATGAGCTTTCATTCCCAGTTGTTCCAGGGACAGGTTGGGGAGAAGTGCGGTTAACCCTTCAAACCCGTAGTAACAAGCAAAGCAAAGGAAAACAGCCACCAGGAAAGCCACTACCTGGTTAGACGAGAGAGACGAACTGAATATTCCTATAGCCGAATATGCAGCAGCGAGAAATACGAGTCCGATATATGATCCGGCAGTACTTCCCACATCCCAGTTTCCTTCCGGATTCCCTAGTCCGGAGATCGTGAAAATATAAAGCAGGGTAGGAAGGAGGGCGATCAGGATCAGGATCAGGGCGCCCAGGTATTTACCTGCTACAAGGCCGCGAATCGATATAGGTTTCGTAAGCAGGAGTTCAAGAGTTCCGAGACGATATTCGTCACTGAAGGACCGCATGGTCACGGCCGGGATCAGGAAAAGAAGGATCCAGGGTGACAATTCGAAATATGGGGCCAGATCGGCGAATCCGGAGTCGAAGATGTTGTAATTTCCTCGAAACACCCAGAGAAATAGTCCGTTAGCCACCAGGAACAACCCGATGACCAGGTAACCCACAGGACTCCCGAAAAATGTTTGTATTTCCTTTTTTACAATTGCGATCATCAATTCAAACTATGCAAGGTATCTACGCTCCACGCCTGGGCTTTAGAACGAAACATGGCTTTTGTTGTTGCCCACACATCTTTGAAAAGTTCACTTTTGCGGTATTGTTCCAAAGACGCCACGTCGTTCCACTTGCTGTATGTAAAGAAGATATCCGGGTCATTCTTGTCGCGATAGAGTTCGAGGAATTCACAGCCCGGAAAATTCCGGATCTTCTCTTTTATTACTTCAAAATTACTCAGAAAAGCAGGCACCTGGCTGCTTTCAAATTCCATTTTTACAATTCTTGTGAACATAGTCTGTGATCCCTTTTTAAAGGAAATTTACGGTTATCGTGTCACGGTATTCCAGTCCGAACAAGGTCGAAGCACTTCCCACCGTGGTTGGATTACTCTTGTATATGGCGAGTTCCAGGTATTCTCCGGAATTCCATAGTGCGAGCTTCTTGCCATCTTCCTCTCTTTTCTCGGAAGGAAGCTCAAAGTTGATGGCGTCGCTGTAATTATCGAAGACCTCTGTAAAGGAAGCCGTGCGAGCCATGATCTTGAAATCCCGCCCTTTTCCTGTTTTCTCGAACAGGCTGCGGGTGATATTGCTGACAACATTTCCGTAGTTATCTATATAGATCACATTCCCGATGATAAGGTTGCCTTCCTGGTTGATGACCGGCCTGATCCCGGTAAGCTCTTTTATTTCTGAAATGTGCTTTCCGATCACATCAAGGGTGCCACCGCGTGCGATATGACAGGCTACTTTTACAAAGACGTCCAGTACGGGGAAATTGCTATTCACCCGGTCGTGTATATTGATCTCCACAATTTTCTCCGGTTTTATTTCTGAAGCCAGCATGGAGATGATACCGTTGTTCGCACAGATGAAATAATGACCATCCAGCTTCACGGCCACATGTTTGTTCTCCGGCGTGAGACCGCTGTCGATCCCGATGATGTGTATGGTACCCCTTGGGAAGCTCTTATACGCGTTCTGAATGATATAGGCTGCCTCGGTAATATGAAAAGGAGATATGGAATGTGAAATATCAACAATTCTAATCGAGTCAAGTTCGCTGTAGATCGCGCCTTTTACCCCGCCGACAAAGTGATCTTTCTCTCCGAAATCGGTTGTGAGGGTGATTATTGGCATGCCATAGATTGTTGATATTTTGTTAAAACAACTACCGCAAAAATAGGGTACTTTTGCGAGTAGAAAAACTATATTTACACGAAGTAGACAATCTAATAAAAAAACCGCTTTTGAACGAACTTATTATTGAATTAACCGATGTTAGCCCACGCGAATTTTTCGGTCTTCAGAATGCTAACATCGACCTTTTAAAAAAATACTTTCCCAAATTAAAGATTGTTGCCCGAGGAAGTAAGATAAAGGCATATGGTGATGAAGAGATACTGGAAGAGTTCGATACCAGGCTGATGATGCTGCTCGAACATTTCGGGAAGTACAACAAGCTGGATGAGAATGCTATCGAGAGGGTATTGCAGAGTGAGAGCAGGGAAGATTACGCTTCACCGGAAGGTAGTGGAGAGGTGATCGTTCACGGGGTGAGTGGTAAGCTCATCAAAGCTCAGACCGCTAACCAGCGAAAACTGGTTGATCTTACCAAGAAGAACGACCTCGTCTTTGCCATCGGCCCCGCCGGTACCGGGAAAACCTATACGGGTGTGGCGCTTGCTGTAAAAGCCCTGAAAGAAAAACAAGTTCGAAGGATCATTCTTACCCGTCCTGCAGTGGAAGCCGGAGAAAACCTGGGTTTCCTTCCGGGTGACCTCAAGGAAAAACTGGATCCGTATATGCAGCCGTTGTATGACGCCCTTCGGGATATGATCCCCCATGAGAAACTGGATTCACATATCGAAAAAGGAGTGATCCAGATCGCTCCACTTGCCTTTATGAGAGGAAGGACGCTCGACAATGCTTTTGTCATCCTTGATGAAGCACAGAACACTACGCATGCGCAGATGAAGATGTTCCTCACGCGTATGGGTAAGAACGCCAAATTCATGATCACGGGCGACCCCGGTCAGATCGACCTGCCTCGCAGGGTGATCTCCGGGCTGAAGGAAGCATTACTTATTCTGAAGGACATGGAAGGCGTTGGGATGGTTCACCTTGACGATAAGGATGTTATCCGTCACCGATTGGTTAAGAAGATCATTTCCGCTTACAGGGATATTGAAAACAGGAACTCATGAGCAATACGATAACCGACACCAACTTCAATTTTCCCGGCCTCCAAAGTGTGTATAAAGGGAAGGTAAGGGAAGTATACCGACTGGAAAACGATCTACTAGTGATGATAGCAACTGATAGACTTAGTGCTTTCGATGTGGTCATGCCTAAGGGAATTCCATATAAAGGTCAGATCCTGAACCAGATCGCTACCAAGATGATGAAAGATACGGAAGACCTTGTTCCGAACTGGCTGCTCGCAACCCCGGACCCGAATGTAGCGGTTGGTGTGGCGTGCAAACCGTTCAAAGTGGAAATGGTGATCCGTGGTTATTTAAGCGGTCATGCTGCGAGGGAATATAAGGCGGGCAAGCGCTTGCTTTGCGGGGTTTCCATGCCGGATGGCATGATCGAGAATGACAAATTCCCGGAGCCAATTATAACTCCTGCAACCAAAGCGGAGAAAGGGGATCATGACGAAGATATTTCTAGAGAAGATATTTTAGCGAGGGGTATTGTTGCAGAAGAAGACTACGTACAGCTTGAAGATTACACCAGGAAACTTTTCCGGCGAGGGACTGAAATAGCGGCCGAAAGAGGCCTTATCCTGGTAGATACCAAGTACGAGTTTGGGAAGACAAAGGATGGGAAGATCGTGCTGATCGACGAGATCCATACACCCGATTCTTCCAGGTATTTTTATGCTGAAGGATATGCCGAGCGACAGGCAAAGTCGGAACCGCAGAAGCAGTTGTCCAAGGAATTCGTTCGGCAGTGGCTGATCTCTAATGGATTCCAGGGATTGTCAGGGCAGAAGGTACCCTATATGAGTGACGAATATATCGAAACGGTTTCGGAACGGTACATCGAGCTGTACGAGAATATCACAGGTGAAACCTTTGTAAAGGCCGATGTATCAAATATTCAGGAGCGAATTGAAGAAAATGTGCTGAATTATCTTAAGAATTCCTGATTGCCCGAATCGCGTCAGGATTTGTTGCGTTCCCGGTAGTTGAAATTATACACATAACCCAGGCTGATATCCGTAAAATCTGCCTGTCCGCCATTGGCATTGATATGCATTCCGAAGTAAATATTATGAACGGGTTCCTTACTGGTATCGAAGATATAGTATTTCAGACCCATTCTTGTAGCCAGCGTCTTCTTTACCCGATACTTCGTATCGAACTCACCTAATATAAAATTAGGTGGTATCTCCCTTGGTGTATTATCCCAGCCCTGGTTGATCCGCCAGTCGATATCGTAGGCTGGCTTGTGCAGGTTCACTCCCAGCTGGATATTGAAGCCAATGTGATTCAGCATGAATTCTCCGTTAGCGTGAATCCCTAAGTTTGAGGCATACCACCAGGGATCATCCCTGAATTCCTCAAATTCCTCACCCTCGCGTACCAGGAATTCCTCATCATTTATATAATCGAAGTAGTGTTCGTAATAGCGATAGTAGAAACCTATCCCTACTCTGAACATTCCATTCAAAACCTTACCATATTCACCGGAAACCGTGTATACAGCCCGTTTGTCATTGTAAGCCAGGGACAGCACATTGAGTCCGTAGCTTCCATAGAAGCTGATATAGTCGTTCACCCTTCGCTGGAACTCGGATGGGTCCTTCAGTTGAGGGATGTTCTCCGGTTCATCTGATTTTACATCTGCAGACAAGCTCAGCAGAAAGGAATTGTAACCCTGGTTCGGCAGACGGGTATGACCGTTGGAGTGGTGGAAATAACCCAGTCCAACCCTCCAGTCGATCTTTTCAGTTCTGATGAGATCATAATGCATGAATGCCCTGAACGACCAGGTCACATCGGTCGAGACAGCTTTATTCCTGGGGTTCTCGATCTCGTCGTAGATCTTAGTGAAATAAGAGCCTCCCATTCCCACCTGCGATCGCAATCGTTTACTTCGGAACAAATCGAACTCGATAAATGGCATAATTGTAAAGGCGCCGCCCAGGCTGTCCTTATTTCCGAAGTCGGTGTATCCCACGGAGATCCCTGTTTTAGAACCTTTTAACCTTCTTGCCCATTCCTGCGGGTTATACGAATGGTCCCAGCCAAAATTCAGTTGTAGCTGTGTTTGCAGGTTCCTGTCCGGGAAGAATTCATTGGATTCGGCCGTGATCCCGAGCATCAACTCGGGTGTAAAAACAAAGGATGATTGCTTTTCTACCTGTACTTCCTGGGCATACAGGTGAAGGGTAAGTAGGAATAAAAAGGCGGTTAGTTGTCGCTTCATTCACTACAAATAAAATCAATTGAATTGAATTTTAAAATTTAAATTACATTAGCACCACATGTTTGAAGAGATCATTGCCTACCTCGAAAACCTGACTTCCCAGGCACAATCCATCGCCTGGGGACTCCCGCTACTCATATTACTTATAGGTGGTGGTCTGTATATGATCATCCGGATCAGGTTTTTACCATTTAGGTATTTCGGACATGCCATTGCGGTACTTCGAGGTAAATACGATGACGAAAACGACAAGGGGGAGATCAGTCATTTCCAGGCGCTCACTACGGCTTTATCGGCAACAGTTGGGATGGGAAATATATCCGGGGTTGCTGTTGCCATAGCCATAGGCGGACCCGGGGCTGTATTCTGGATGTGGGTCAGTGCGGTGATCGGTATGTCTACCAAGTTTTTTACAGCGTCACTTTCTGTGATGTATCGCGGGAAGGACAGTAATGGAAAAATACAGGGAGGCCCAATGTATTTTATTGTTGAAGGACTCGGCAAACAATGGAAGTTCTTGGCGATCATTTTCAGCGTAGCCGGGCTGGTTGGGGCTTTGCCGGTATTTAATGTGAATCAGCTCACACAGGCCATAAACGACCTGGTGCTGAAACCGACTGGCTTCTACACAGGCCTGAACAGCAATCTGACCCTTGGAATATTATTGGTACTGGTAACTTCACTCGTTATCCTTGGTGGCCTGGGCAGGATCAGTCGTACGGCTTCAAAACTGGTGCCCGGTATGGTAGCACTGTATTTTATTATGGTGTTGGTGATCCTCGGTATTAATTATGAAGTGGTTCCAAAGTACCTCGGACTCATATTCACGGATGCGTTCTCGGCGAGTTTTTATGAAGGTGAGGCATTTCTCGGAGGAATGGTTGGAGGTTTATTGTTGCTGGGTATCAAAAGAGGAGCCTTTTCAAATGAAGCAGGTATCGGTACAGCTCCTATGGCCCACGGGGCTGCCAAGACAAATGAACCCATCAGGGAAGGACTGGTCGCGATGCTCGGACCTGCAATAGATACCCTGGTGATCTGCACGCTTACAGCATTAGCAATTTTAGTTACCGGTGTGTGGGAAACCTCAGACAGTAACGGGGTCTCGCTAACCGCTTCCGCTTTTACACAAACCATACCCGGAGCCGGCAAGTACTTGTTACTGCTATGCATTGCGGTATTCAGTATATCGTCGCTGTTTTCGTATTCCTATTACGGAACAAAATGTATGTCGTTTCTATTCGGGGCCAAACGGGCGTCCTATTACAATTATATCTATATCACGAGTATTCTGGTTGGCGCTACCACCACTCTCGATATGATGATACAACTCATAGATACCTTCTTCGCCATTATGGCCTTACCAACTATGACGGCAACAATTATAATGGCCCCCAGGGTAGTAAAAGAAGCGCGGCGTTACTTCAGTTCGTTAAAGAAGAAGTAGGCTAATTATGTAGTAGTTTGTTTATTTCCGAAGTGAATTTTCGGGCCCCGTCCGGGTTCAGGTGGTTGTGATTGATATAATCCTTTACGCCAAACCTGAGACTGTCCTCCTCGAGATCTAAAATGGTCACATTATTGAACTTCTTTTTTATTTCCGTGAGCATACTGTCCCGTCTTTTGAGAATTACAGGATTTCGTTTTTCGAGGTAGGTAAAATAGGTTGGTATGGTTACCAGGATCACGCGAATCCCGTCCTTTTCAAATTGATTCAACATTTCAGTGAGGTGGGTTGAATTGCTTCGGAACAGATCGTCATTCTTCCTGCTTATGATCTTAAAGTCGGATACAGCAATTTTATCCGGATCGTAACCTAATTTACTGAAAAGCCCATTGAAGTTGTTCTTGTCGAATCCAAAAGCATTAAAATTGCTCTGTTTACTATCAACTATGAAATGTTTATATAAAGCATCCGAGTAGTAGGTCGGGTTGGAAAAATAGATCAGTCGATCCATTGCCCAGGCAGTTCTCTCAAAACAATTCACATCGTAGTATTCGTAATAGATATTATTCTTCCAGAATTCACTTTTGTTGGGAGCTAGTTCCAGGTGCGCGTAAGACAGTTCCATAATTATCGTATTCAGAGAAGGCAGCCGATCCTTCAGGCCCTGGTATAGTTTGAAATCGGTATTGTGATGCTGATTTCCGGCTGCGAGGTTGATCCCGGGTCTTGACAGCCATTCCGGGTTCAGGGCATCCTTCATTTGAGAAGAGCCAAGCGCCATGATCTCTATTTCATCCTTTTGAGCTTTAAGTGTTTCAGAAATAGGAATGTAGCGCATCTGGAGTTTCCTTGTGAGCAACTCAACAGTGACACATCCGATCAGTACCGGTATGAAGAATAGTATTGTATATCTGGCGAACTTCCGAAGCATACCTAGAACTGAAAATATATAAATTCCTGCAAGGGTTCATAGAACCGGATGATCATGAAGATCAACGCATAATAGATGACCCAGCGAACCGGGCGAGTCACTTTTTCTTCAAATTTCTGAAGTGGAAAATCCAACTTTTTTGTGCTGACTTCCACAACTACCATGATGATCAGAAATACGATCTTGAAACCAATAAGCAGTGAAAGGGTTTGGTCCGGCACCAAAGTGAACATCCTGCTGACCATCGTCGTGGTATTTTCCAGGCTTTCCGACCGAAACACCATACATACCAATGATGCGATAACAAAGAAATACAATGTGGAAAACACCTTTGGGATGCGGTAGAGTGATTTCTGAATAGATCTGCCATTCTTCCCAAGTGGGATTCGTTCCACTAGAAGGACCAAACCGTTCAGTAGACCAAAGATCACAAAGTTCCAGCTTGCACCATGCCAGAGGCCTACCAGGGTCATGGTTATGACGATAGCGATATTCCGCAATGCGATCTTTTTTCTTTTTCCGTATTGAACAATTGGAAGGTAGATGTAATCCATAAACCACTTTGTAAGCGTAATATGCCATCTCCCCCAAAGTTCATGAAAACTGGACGAAAGGTAGGGAATGCGGAAGTTCTTGTTCAACCTGAATCCGAAAAGTTTAGCAGTTCCAATTGCGATATCCGTGTAGCCGGAAAAGTCGCAATACAGCTGAAAGAAGAACAGCAGGGATGCATACCAGATCATCGTACTTCCATAGAGTTCGGGCTCACTGAAAACCACACTTACACCTATTCCCAGTTTATCGGCGACCACAACCTTTTTGAACAGTCCCCACAGGATCTGGCGCATTCCTTCCCTGGCATGGTCGTAATTGAAAGTTCGTTCTTTTCTGAATTGAGGAAGCAGGAAGCGCGATCTTTCGATGGGCCCTGCAACCAGTTGTGGAAAGAAACTCACATAACACAGGAAATTCAGTAAGTTGTTGGTCGGTTCGGTACGTCTTCGGAACACATCAATGGTATAACTGAGGGTTTGAAAGGTATAGAAACTCAATCCTACCGGGATGATAAGGTTCCAGGCCGAGAATTCATTCGGGATCAGCTCAATATTGAATAGATCATAAAAGCTGTCGAGGAAAAAATTCATGTACTTGAAGACAAACAATATCCCGAGGTTCCAGAATAGACTGAACCCTAGCCAGAAATGTCTCGTAATTTTTCTTTCAGAATTAAAAATAAATCTGGCCGCAACAAAATCCACAAGGGAGCTACCCAGGATAAGTGAGAGGAATCGCCAGTCCCAAAGCCCATAGAAAAGATAGCTTGAAACCAGGATAAGGACGTTCTGTGCAACTCGTCTTTTACTGCCAATAGCCCAGTACATCGTAAAGACAACGACGAGGAAGACTCCAAAATCAATTGAATTGAATAACACCAGGGCCTATTTAAAGGCTAATATAAAAAAAAGGCCACCACTAAGAGCAGCCTTTCAATATAGGTGTGTTCGTTGAGGATCAGTCGAAATAACTGAAGGTATCACCATCCTTCATTTGCAGCAGGGATTCGTAGATCAGTTTGATCACATTCTCCACATCCTGTTTATGGACCATTTCCACCGTGGTATGCATATAGCGAAGTGGGAGGGAGATCAGCGCACTGGCCACGCCCATATTGCTGTACGCAAAGGCGTCGGTGTCGGTTCCGGTTGCCCGGGACAAAGCAGCCCTTTGGAAAGGAATATCATTGGTTTCCGCAGCCTTGATGATCAGGTCTCTCAATCGTTGCTGTACTGCCGGGGCATAAGCGATCACCGGACCTTCGCCAATTTTTGCATAACCCTGCTTCTTCTTGTCGATCATCGGGGTAGTTGTGTCGTGGGTAACGTCTGTGACGATGGCGGCATCGGGTTGAATGCGTTCGGCGATCATCTGCGCACCTCGCAAACCGATCTCCTCCTGCACAGAATTGGTAATATATAGTCCGAACGGTAATTTTTTCTTGTTATCGTGCAATAGCCTGGCTACTTCCGCGATCATAAATCCGCCCATACGGTTATCCAGAGCCCTGCAAACGAATTTATCCTTGTTGAGTATGTGGAACTCATCCGGGTAGGTGATCACGCAGCCCACATGTACGCCCATCTTCTCAACTTCTTTCTTGTCTTTGGCGCCTATATCAATGAAGATATTCTCCGGTTTGGGCGGTTCTTCCTTGGCCCGACTCCGGGTATGTATGGCCGGCCATCCGAATACCCCTTTCACGATTCCCTTTTCGGTATGGATATTCACGATTTTGGAAGGGGCGATCTGGTGATCGCTTCCACCGTTACGTATTACGTAAAGGAGGCCGTTATCGCTGATATAATTCACATACCAGGAGATCTCGTCGGCATGTCCTTCTATCACCACCTTGTACTTCGCTTCCGGGTTGATTACACCAACCGCAGTTCCGTAGGTGTCGGTGATGAATTCATCCACATAGGGTTTCAGGTAATCCATCCACAGTTTCTGCCCGTCCCATTCGTAACCCGTGGGAGCAGCATTGTTCAGGTATTTTTCAAGGAAAGTAATCGACTTCTTATTCAGTATAGATCGTGCCATTGATAGTATTTTTCAGAAAAACCAAAATTAGCAATTTATTAGATAGCCGGGCGTTTCTATTTATGTAATTTTGGAATGATTTTAGCGTAGGTAATTTTGTTTATGTGCAAGATGTATAGAAACCCGGTACTTCATATAATATTCTTCTTTGTCTCCGTTGGGTTGATGGCACAGACGCTGCAGGAGATCCGGCAGGTTGACAAGGACAGTGTGGAGACCTTTTACTATATCATAGAGGGCGACACTATTCCGAAGGAATACATAGACCTGGAAGAAGTAGTATTGCTGAACAAGCTCGAATTCAATTCCAAGGAAGACCGCCGTCGTTATCTTATCCTCAGGCGAAAGACCCGGAAGGTCTATCCGTATGCGAAATTGGCTGCCGAACGGCTGCAGGTGATGAACGCGCGTATGAAGACCCTGGAGAAAAAGCGCGACCGAAAGAAATACACAAAAAGGGTTCAGAAATATATAGAGGAGGAATTCTCGGCCAAGCTGAAAAAGCTCACCCGTACCGAAGGTCAGATCCTGGTAAAGTTGATTCACCGGCAGACGGGCAGAACGGCTTTCGACCTGGTCAAGGAACTGCGCACCGGCTGGCGCGCATTCTGGTATAATACAACGGCGAGTATGTTCGACATCTCCCTGAAGGAGGAGTACAGCCCCTTCGAGGTCAAGGAGGACTATCTTATAGAGGACATCCTGGAGCGTGCGTTTCAGGCAAATCTGCTGGATCGCCAGGCCCCGGCATTCGAAATTGATTATATCGACCTGAGCTCTCATTGGAATAATGCGACTGTTGATAACTAATCAACCAGGTCATTTGCCCATGTTCACCAATTAACGTATCTTAGTAGTTCGCTCTTTTATTTTAATCAGGGTGTTCCCTGTAGTAGAGATTCTCACTACAGGGCCGCGCTATCCGCTGTATCCATGAAGTACCGAGAAGTAGAGCGCAGCTCACGTCACGACTACTACATGGGATGCCGCTTCTATCGCTAACACTGAAATTGATTTTTACACGATTAATTTGGTCGTTTTCAGACGATTGAAAATTGTTAATAAAAAAGAAGCGAAAAAGTTTCATTTTGTTTTGGTGAAATGAAAAAAGGGATTGTATATTTGCACCCGCTAAAAACGGCTGATATGATGTTAGCTGTTTTTATTTGAGTAAGAATGACACGTTCATTGAGATATTGAAATTGACAGCGTATATGGGATTGGGATGGAAACGTCTTGATTCTGTATCGAAACAAAAACTAAACTAAGTAGAACTCTTGAGATTTTTTTTGGGTTTGGGCTTTTTATTTGTTGGAGTTGTATAGTACTATATATATGAATCTACGATGAAGAGTTTGATCCTGGCTCAGGATGAACGCTAGCGGCAGGCCTAACACATGCAAGTCGAACGGTAACAGGGATTGCTTGCAATCCGCTGACGAGTGGCGCACGGGT
>JAUIIU010000061.1 GCA_030431695.1 Bacteroidia bacterium
GTTTGCATCGAAAAAAATGGTTGCTGGAGCACGAAAGTCCGGTTAAACAAGGAACCTTATTTTAAGATAGAATGAAATACATCAAGAAATTCCTGAAAGTGCTGGCAGTATTGATCATATTGCTAATCGCAACTTTGTATATCACAGATACGGATTACCTGCTGAAAGCAGTCCGTACCATTTACCTCAACGGTCATACAACCGCCTTCCTGGACGATTATAATTATTTCGACAATAGCGTAATCAAAGCTGGTACACCGGATGAGTGGCCAGAGCATAAGGAGTACAACAGTGCTGTTGAGACCCCGGAACTCATTAAAGCCAATACCGAATACGGTACAATCGCATATATGATCATAAAGAACGACAGTATTTGGTTTGAGAATTACTACGACGGCTACGATGCAAACAGCAAAACGAACTCTTTTTCCATGGTGAAGAGTATGGTGTCTGCTATGCTTGGAAAGGCGATCTCCCAGGGATATATCAAAGGGCTGGATCAACCTGTTGGCGATTTCTTTCCTGAATTCAGCGAAGGTAAGGCAGCACAAATGACAGTAGGCGACCTATCGTCCATGGCTTCAGGGACCAACTGGGACGAACGATATTATTCACCCTTTTCCATTATGACGAGAGCCTATTTTGATGATGACCTCAACAAAGTGATCCTCGGGCTAAAAGTAGTTGAAGAACCGGGACAAAAATTCAAATACGCTAGTGGTGACACCCAGTTACTGGCTATGGTGATCGAAAAGGCTACCGGCAAGAAACTAAGTGAATACTTGAGTGAATCCTTCTGGCAACCCCTGGGTGCCAAAGCAGACGCCCCCTGGCAACTTGATAGTGAAGGTAACGGCATGGTAAAGGCCTATTGTTGTGTGGCTGGAAATGCAAGGGATTTTGCTCGCTTTGGAAAATTATACAAAGATCACGGGAAATGGCGTGGAGAGCAGGTGCTGGATTCCGCCTTTGTGGCCCTATCTGTACGACCCCGTTTCCAGGACAGTCCACAATACGGTTATGGCTGGTGGTTGTACGACAGCCCGGACGGCAAATCCTTCTTCATGATGCGCGGGCACCTGGGTCAGTACGTGATCGTAAACCCCGAAGACAACGTGATCATCGTTCGGCTTGGGCATTTGAAAAGCCCTGATGCAGGTGTTGGAAAATTCACCACGGATATTAGTATCTATATAGAGGAAGGGTATAAAATGTTGAACGGCAGTTCCTAGGAATTTTGTACTTTTAAGAGGACTCCCCAATAATTCAAGTTTACCTATGTTGAATAGAATTAATCCTGAACATATCCTGTTCCTGGATATCGAGACCGTTCCCCAATCTAAAGACTTTAACGAACTGGACCCATTGACACAGCAACTCTGGGAGCAAAAAACACAGTATCAGCGAAAAGAAGATTTTACCCCGGAAGATTTTTATCCCCGGGCAGGAATATGGGCGGAATTTGGCAAGATCATCTGTATCTCCGCTGGTTTTTTCAGTAGTAAAGGAAATAGCCGGAATTTCAGGGTCACCAGTTTTCACGGTGATGAAGCAGTTATTCTGAAAGAGTTCAAGAACCTGCTCGAAACCCATTTTAACCGCCCTCAGCACCTGCTGTGTGCCCATAACGGCAAAGAATTCGATTTCCCATATATCGCCAGGAGAATGATCATTCATGGAATCCCGCTACCTGCCAAGCTGAATCTCTTCGGAAAAAAACCATGGGAAGTTCCCCACCTGGACACCATGGAACTCTGGAAGTTTGGCGATTACAAAACCTTCACCTCCCTGAAACTCATGGCACACGTGCTGGGAATACCTTCTCCCAAGGATGATATTGATGGCAGCCAGGTAAGGGATGTGTTTTACGAGGAACTGGACATCGACCGCATCATCAAATACTGCGAAAAGGACACTGCCACGGTTGCTCAGATCTTTCTGAAGTTGAGAAATGAATCTTTGCTCGAAGACAGCGAGATAGTTTCGGTATAGATGTTATGTTTTTCGTAGCTTTACATTTCACCATTACATCAGGTTATGAGAACTCTAATGAACAGATTGGGATTTGTGAATATACTTGTGCTTAGTGCAGTATTCGTATTAGTTGTTTCCTGCAGAGAGGACGCAAATAAAGAGAGTGCCGAAAAACCGGCTACATCCAATACAACAACACCAGTTCAAACAAAAAGCAATACCCCAGCCGCTACGCAAACTATAGCAAAGAACCCTGCCCATGGACAGCCCGGTCATCGCTGCGACATCCCCATCGGAGCCCCGCTGAATTCACCTCCGGCGAATACAAATTCGGGGTCGCCCGTTATAACTAATTCGGGATCACCTGTGATCAATTCGGGGAATGCCAATCCTAAGGTCAATCCCCCTCATGGCCAGCCGGGACATCGATGTGATGTAAAAGTTGGGGATCCATTGTAGAAAGTAAAAACTTTGTACCAAATACATGAGTAATAAAACACTTCTGGAGGTTACCGATCTGTCCGTTTCTTTTGGAAAGAGCAAAAATCTGTCTGAAGTGATCCACAAGATATCTTTTTCATTGTTTGAAAACGAGATCCTGGGCATTGTGGGCGAGTCGGGATCGGGTAAATCGGTTACGTCTCTAACTATCGCAGGCCTGCTTCCGAAGAAAAACACATTAGTAGAGGGAAGCATTCGATTTGACGATCGTGAGCTCACTGCTATCAGTAACAAAGAATTCAACAAATTCCGCGGCAAGGAGATCGCGATGATCTTCCAGGAACCTATGAGCGCCCTCAACCCATCACTGAAATGCGGCTACCAGGTTTCCGAGATCATGAAACAACAGCTCCGCTATTCTTCTTCGGAAAGTAAAAAGGAGACGATCAAGCTATTCGAGCGAGTGCGGCTACCGGAGCCGAGGGAGATCTACGACAGGTATCCGCACCAGATCAGTGGTGGGCAAATGCAACGGGTCATGATCGCAATGGCGCTTGCCTGTAAACCCAAACTGCTAATTGCCGACGAACCAACTACCGCCCTGGATGTTACTGTTCAGAAGGAGATCTTACAGTTGCTAAAGGATCTTCAGAAAGAAACAGGAATGAGCATGATCTTCATCTCCCACGACCTCAGCCTGGTCTCGGAAATTGCAGATCGGGTTCTGGTCATGTACAAGGGGGACATAGTAGAACAGGGTAGTGTATACCAGGTCTTCAAAACCCCCAAGCACGCATACACCAAGGCTCTACTTGCTGCCAGACCAGTAATGGACCAGCGACTGGAACGACTCCCAACCATCGCTTCCCTGGAAAACAAAACCTTCAAACCAAAGGAGATTACCCCCCAGAAACGCGCGTTGCGCCATAAGGACCTCTATACCAAAACGCCGTTACTCGAAGTAAAGAATGTGCGTAAGGAATATTACAACAAGGCCGGGTTATTCAGGCCTAAAAAGATCACAAAGGCGGTGGATGATGTGAGTTTTAGTGTTTTTGAAGGAGAAACCCTTGGATTGGTGGGTGAATCGGGGTGTGGGAAATCCACATTGGGAAAAGCCATCCTGCTGCTTGATAAGGCTACTTCAGGGAGTATCAGGTATCGTGGAAGGGAGTTGAACCGCTTATCCAACAACGAAATTCGGGAAATGAGGAAGGAGATCCAACTCATTTTCCAGGACCCATTCGCCTCGCTGAATCCCAGGTTAACTATTGGTCAGGCCCTGGCCGAACCCATGAAGGTCCACGGTGTGGGTGGTAACAAAAAGCAACGGGAAACCAAGGTAAAGGAACTACTGGAACGGGTTGGCCTGGACGATACTTACTTCAATCGTTACCCGCATGAACTATCCGGCGGACAAAGACAGCGCGTAGGAATTGCCCGTACAATAGCTGTTTCCCCCAAGTTGGTGATTTGTGATGAATCCGTTTCGGCACTGGATATATCGGTGCAGGCGCAGGTGCTGAACCTCTTGAACGAACTCAAAGAAGATTTTGGGTTTACCTATATTTTTATTTCACACGACCTGGCCGTAGTGAAGTATATGTCGGATCAACTACTGGTGATGAACGCCGGAAAGATCGAAGAAATGGGTGATGCGGACGAGGTATATGCGAGTCCGAGAAAAGCTTACACTAAAAAACTGATCGACGCCATTCCGAAGGGAATATAGGGACATAAAAAAAGCCCGCTCTAACCTCACAAAGAACGGGCCTACCTTATCTGAATCGTTGCAGATTCGGGGGTAAAGTACTCTGAAAAAAACTACATCAATAAAAACACTTTTTTCGCAACATACAGTACATTTCTAATTAATCGTACTGTGTTTTTTAAGCTTTTAGATAACGCTAACATAAGTAGGTTTGGTTGGTTAAGTTTGGGATTGCTAATATGTGAACATTTTTTTGAAAAATACGATGTAAAGCATATTTAATCGATGAAATGCTCTATTTTTTAACATATTTAGATTAGATATAAGTGTTTTCCTACAATTTGGTTGTGAAAACCACATTGTAGTCCGAAGCTTAAACCGGTATGAGATAAGTAATCAGAGGGTCATTTCGGGTATCTCCCCGTCAACGACGAGGTCTCCTTCGGTTGCAGCGACGATATCTTCAACGCTTACGCCCGGAGCGCGTTCCAAAAGGACGAATTTGTTATTCTCGATCTTCATGACAGCGAGGTTGGTCACGATCTTCTTTACACAATTCACCCCGGTTAGTGGTAGTTGGCATTCTTTGAGCAGCTTGGACTCCCCTGCCCTGTTCGTGTGCATCATGGCCACGATAATATTCTCTGCAGAAGCTACCAGGTCCATGGCACCTCCCATTCCTTTGACCATCTTTCCCGGGATCTTCCAGTTGGCTATATCCCCGTTCTGGGCTACCTCCATGGCCCCCAGGATGGTAAGATCGACATGCTGTCCCCGGATCATTGAAAAACTCATGGCCGAATCAAAAAAGGACGCTCCGGGCAGGGCAGTAATGGTTTGCTTCCCAGCATTGATGAGATCAGGGTCCTCTTCGCCTTCATAGGGGAAAGGGCCCATACCCAATATGCCATTCTCACTCTGGAATTCAACCTCGATATCATCACGAACAAAATTTGCCACCAGGGTGGGAATCCCGATCCCGAGGTTTACGTAGTAACCGTCCTTTACTTCTTTTGCGATCCTTTGCGCGATCTGTTCTTTTGATAATGCCATTAGTCCCTCGGTCTTACAGTTCGTTGTTCAATTCGTTTCTCATATCGCTCACCTTTGAAAATGCGCTGTACAAAGATCCCCGGGATATGTATCTGGTTGGGATCCAACTCTCCGGCGGGCACAAGTTTTTCTACTTCAGCCACCGTGATAATTGCTGCTCCTGCCATATTCGGGTTAAAGTTTCGGGCGGTTCCTTTGAAGATCAGATTTCCTGCGGTATCACCCTTCCAGGCTTTGATAAATCCAAAATCGGCTTTGAAGGCGTATTCCATCAAATGCATTTTCCCGTTGAATTCCCGCGCTTCCTTCCCTTCTCCAACCTTCGTACCGTAACCGGCAGGAGTGTAAAATGCCGGGATGCCACTCTGAGCGGCCTGGCATCGCTGTGCAAGGGTCCCCTGCGGAATGAGTTCCACCTCGAGTTCCCCGCTTAGCATCTGTTGTTCGAATTCGGCATTCTCTCCCACGTAGGAGGATATCATTTTCTTTATTTGTCGTTTCTGAAGAAGCAACCCAAGACCGAAATCATCCACGCCTGCATTGTTTGAAATACAGGTGACATCCTTTACACCTCGCCTCACCAATTCGGCTATACTGTTTTCCGGGATGCCACTTAAACCAAAGCCTCCCAGCATAAAGGTCATCCCGTCCTTCACACCTTCACAAGCCTCCTGAACGCTTGTTACCGTCTTATTTATCATGCATTGAAATTTGACGAAAAATTACGAAAATTCGACCCATTAAAAAAACCTGCCGAGGAGAATCTTCAACAGGTATTAAGATGTCTAGTCGAGGTCGAATTCATCCGGGATCTCACCTCCCGAATGTTCAGACTTCCATTTGGCACAATCGGTTGCGATGGAGATCTTATCCGGTTTCGCAAAAGCCGATTCGGAAACATTCAACGACTCGTCTTCGTAACATTTTTTCATATAGATGGCCCAGATTGGTAACGCCATAGTTGCTCCCTGCCCATAGGCCGTATTGCTGAAGTGTGTGGACCGGTCTTCACCACCAACCCATACCCCGGTTGCCAGGTTGGGAACCATCCCCATGAACCAGCCATCACTATTGTTCTGCGTGGTACCTGTCTTACCGGCGATCGGGTTCTTGAACCCATACGGATATCCTGTTACCGCTTTTTTATAAACCGGATCTCCGCCTCTCCAGGTGTGCCGCAGCCTCGACCCGGATCCAGATTGGGTAACTCCTTCCATCAGGCTTACCGTCACGTAGGCAGTTTCATCGCTGATCACATCCTTGGTCTCAGGCACATTCTGATAGAGTACAGTTCCATTCTTATCTTCAATGCGCTGGATAAGGGTAGGCTTGATATACACCCCCTGGTTAGCGAATGTGCTATAGGCTCCCACCATTTCGTAGAGGGTCACATCCGGGGTTCCCAGCGCTATGGAAGGCACTGGAGGAATATCTTCAGTTTCCACTTCCATCTTGCTCACCAGCTCGATCACCGGTTCGGGGCCAACCCTGTCGATCAGCCTGGCGGTTATCGTATTGATCGATTGTGCCAAAGCTGCTCTCAAAGTAAGGTGCTTGCCCGATATCGCGCCTGAGTTTTTCGGTGTCCAGGGTTCCAGTAAGCCGTATTTACCCTGTGCTATGGTATAGGGCGTGTCCGGTAATGTGTCGCATGGCGACATATGCATCTGGTCAATAGCCGTTGCATACACAAAAGGCTTGAAGGTAGACCCGATCTGTCGCTGCCCGGTCTTAACCATATCGTATTTGAAATGCTTGTAATCGATCCCTCCTACCCAGGCTTTCACTTCACCGGTCTGCGGATCCATAGACATGAGTGATGCTTGCAGGATCCCTTTGTAATAGCGGATCGAATCGAGAGGGGTCATTGTAGTATCTATATCTCCTCCCCATGAAAAGACACTCATTTTGGTTTTCTTCTTGAAGCTATCCCGTATTTCTTTCTCCGACTTGCCCTGTTTTTTCATTTCCCGCCATCTGTCGGACCGCTGCATCGCGGCGTCGAGGATTTTATTGGTCTCTTCCGGGGTTATATCGCGAAAGGGCGCGGTTTTATTCTTTTCATTCTGTGAATCGAATTCTGCCTGAAGATTAGCCATATGGGCATCAACAGCCTCTTCAGCATATTTTTGCATCTTGGAGTCGATGGTTGTGTAGATCTTCAATCCGTCGCTGTAAATATTGTATTTACTTCCGTCGCTCTTCGGGTTTTCCTCAACCCAATCGGCCATAAAGGCCCTGGCGTATTCCCTGAAATAGGTAGCGATACCTTCATCATGCCCTTGTGGAGAGTAACGGATGTTAAGGTCCAGTGCCTGAAGAGAATCCTTTACTTCCGTAGTGATATAATCGTATTTCTCCATTTGCGCCAATACGACATTCCTGCGGTTTTTCACACCTTCAGGGTTTCGCTTCGGAAGTGGATTATAAAGTGAGGAGTTCTTGAACATTCCTACCAAGGTCGCTGCTTCCGCGGTGGTAAGATTCATAGGTTCCTTACTGAAATAAATTTTTGCCGCCGATTGGATCCCCACAGCCTGATTTCCGAAGTCATATTCGTTGAAATACATCGTAATGATCTCTTCCTTGGTATATCGACGTTCGAGACGGGTTGCGATGATCCATTCTTTTATTTTCTGAAGCCCTCTTTGGAATTTATTCCTTGAAACCTGTTCAGTAAAGAATAGTTTGGCCAACTGTTGTGAAATGGTACTTGCGCCACCTTTTGACCCCAGAAACACAAATGCCCTAACAGTTCCCTTAGCATCAATACCCGAATGATCGTAAAAACGAACATCCTCTGTTGCGATCAGCGCATTTACCAAATGGTCCGGAAGGTCCTCATATTTGATCGGCGTCCTGTTCTGTTTATAAAAAGTCCCTAAGGTCTCTCCGTCCGAACCAATGATCTGGGTAGCGAGATTCTTCTCAGGGTTTTCAAGACTCGTCTCATCCGGTAGGCTGCCGAACACACCCCATGAAGCGAGAAGGAATACCAGGAGAATAAGCAGGACACCTCCCCCGAATACCTTCCAGAAGGTCTTTATGTGCCTGCGGATGCTGGGGTCCTTTTTCGCCGCTTTCTTCTTCGTTTGCGCTTTAGCCATGGTTACTGTAGGTTAGATTCTTCGATACTATAGCCAACATCGGTGATGCCTTCCAGTCTGCTAACGCCTTCAACCTCACCGTTATTGCGGACCGCGTGTGTTATAGTTATGTTATAATTTCCTTCCTCAAAAAACGACACGTCTTCCTTGTACCACAACTTGTTGTCCTTTACACTCCCGATTCCTTCCCCCATCCATTCTCCATTCGGATAGGCCATTTTATATTCAAGTGTGTCCACCAGGGTCTTCCCGTGCGGGAATTCCATGGCAACGATAAGGAACAGGTTGTTAAAGGGGT
Organism: Bacteroidia bacterium; assembly: GCA_030431695.1. Taxonomy (GTDB): domain Bacteria; phylum Bacteroidota; class Bacteroidia; order Flavobacteriales; family Flavobacteriaceae; genus Pukyongia. The sequence goes on from JAUIIU010000061.1 coordinate 8,585, forward strand.
AGTCGTTGGTATTTCGAATGTTCAAAAAGATGTCGTATTTCTTCAATGAATCCAACTGAGGGACCTGGAATTCCAACTGCTCCGCCTTGTCCCAATAACCAGGTAGTGACCTGGTCTCCGACACAACTATTCCGTCTGTACAGGAGGCCAGTAACCCAATCATCAATATGGAAAACATCCACTTAACCATTCTTACGAGTATTTTGATTTCGGTTCCGGCTTCGTCCTTTCTTTCTTCGTTTGTTTCGTCGTTTCTTAGGCTGATCAAAGCGCGTCAGGCTGTCCTGCCCCACAACATTATTGAACAGTTCATTATCTTCCGTTCTACTGTCTTCGATATATTCTTCCACACTGGCCACTGTCTTACCTTTCTTGTTCAGGGCGGCGATCTCGTTCACCTTATCCACCTGTAATTGGTGCCAGTTCATGCCGTCGTTGTCGTAGGCAAACCACATCAATCGCTTGAAGATATCGATCTTCTGGCAACTTGCGGTTCCTTTATCCGTCTTGAGTTTGATATCGGTCCTCGGAAATTCCTCAAGTGCTTCAAGGTAGGTGTCCAGTTCGTAATTAAGGCAGCATTTCAGCTTTCCGCACTGACCTGCCAGTTTCTGCGGGTTCAGGGACAGTTGCTGGTATCTTGCTGCGGAAGTGTTCACCGAACGGAAATCGGTAAGCCAGGTTGAACAACAGAGTTCCCTTCCGCAGGAACCCACACCGCCAAGGCGCGCTGCCTCCTGACGGAAGCCTACCTGTTTCATCTCGATCCTCGTACTGAATGCCCTTGCGAAATCCTTGATCAGTTGCCTGAAATCCACGCGCTCTTCAGCAGTATAATAAAATATGGCCTTGGATCCATCCCCCTGGTATTCCACATCGCTGATCTTCATCTTCAGGCCCAGCGCAATGGCGATCTTCCTGGATTCGGTTTGTACCGAGAGTTCTTTATTCCTGCATTTCTGCCAGATATCGATATCCTTTTGAGTGGCCTTTCGATAGATCTTTGGCAATGCTTCGATATCCGTGGATTCTTTCTTCCTGGTCATCTGAACGCGAACCAACTCTCCTGTTAAAGTTACGATACCGATATCGTGCCCCGGGGAAGCCTCTGTGGCAACCACATCACCGATAGCCAGTGACAGCCCTTCCGAATTTTTGTAGAAATGTTTTCTGCCGTTCTTGAAACGGACCTCCACCCCATTAAAGGGTTCCTGGTCTCCCGGAAGCGACATGTTGGAAAGCCAGTCGAATACCGTTAGTTTGTTACAGCCGTCTGATCCGCAGGTCCCATTATTCCTGCACCCTTTCGGCTGTCCGTTGGCACTCGTAGCACAGCTCGTACAGCCCATATTTTATATGTAAAGCCCTGTAGAAAGTGCTACAGGGACGAAGATTAAACAATTACTCTAGACTGTAAAGATACCAAAATTAGAACAAGCCCTACTTTTTGAATTTCAATTTTTCGGAACGCCCTTTTTTAAAGATCTTGTTACTGTTGTGCTTCCCGCTTCTCAGTTGTTTTTGTTCTTCATAAGGCAGGTGAACCACATCAACACACTCCTGGCTGCAGCAATTCTCCATCTTTTCGGCACATTCTTCGCACTGGATGAAAAGCAGGTGACAGGCTTCGTTGGCACAATTCACGTGGGTGTCACATGGCTTACCACATTGATGGCAGTGCGCGATAATATCCTCTGAAATACGCTCGCCTCTTCTGTGGTCGAATACGAAATTCTTCCCGACGAACTTGTTCTCAAGGCCCTGTTTCTCGACCTGCCGGGCATATTCGATGATACCTCCTTCAAGCTGGAACACCTTCTTGAAGCCCTTGTGTTTGTAGTAGGCGCTGGCTTTTTCACATCGTATCCCTCCTGTGCAATACATCACCAGGTTTTTGTCTTCCTTGTATTCTGAAAGGTCCTCCTCGATTATCGGTAGGGAATCCCTGAAGGTATCCACATCAGGTGTGACAGCACCTTTGAAATGACCGATCTCACTTTCGTAATGATTGCGCATATCGACCAAAACAGTGTTCGGGTCCTCAATGAGTTCGTTGAAACGTTCGGCGTTTACATGAACACCCTTGTTTGTTACGTCGAAGGTGTCGTCGTTAAGGCCATCGGCCACGATCTTATGCCTCACTTTTACCTTTAGTTTCAGGAACGACTTCATGTCCTGTTCCCTGGCAATGTTCAGGCGCACGTCCTTCAGAAAATAGATCCCATCCAGGAAATTCTTGAACACCTCGAACTTCTTTGCAGGAACAGATAGTTGTGCATTGATCCCTTCATTGGCCACATAGATGCGACCTAAGACCTCCATCTCGTTCCACGCGATGAAAAGGTGATTTCTGAATAGTTCCGGATTGCCGATCTTGGCGTACTGGTAGAAAGAAAGAGTAAGTCTGTCTTCACCGGCCTCTTCCAGTAAAGCAGCTCTTTCTTTTGCACTTAAAGTATTGTACAGTTGCATGCTATACGTTTTTTTAGTGAAAAGATAATTCGATAAACTGGTCACAAAAATACGCTTTTCCGAGCTGTTAACAAAAAATGCGCAGGCCCCGTTTTTCAGGTTGCTACGAACACAAAGAAATAGTACCTTAGCCTACTGACTCCCTAATAAAATTCAAGCAACATGAGTAACGAAAAAGACGCGAAATTAAAAGCATTAAAACTAACCCTAGACAAACTGGACAAAACCTACGGAAAAGGGACTGTCATGAAAATGGGAGACAGTGCGGTCCAGGAGGTGGAAGTGATCCCATCGGGGTCCCTTGGCCTTGATATAGCGTTAGGAGTTGGAGGATATCCAAGAGGGAGGATCATCGAAATCTACGGCCCGGAGTCATCGGGTAAAACCACACTTACCCTTCACGCGATCGCCGAGGCACAAAAGAAAGGTGGCATTGCCGCTTTTATCGATGCGGAACATGCCTTCGACAGGTACTATGCTGAAAAACTGTGCATAGACATCGAAAACCTGATCATTTCACAGCCGGATAACGGTGAGCAGGCGCTTGAGATCGCCGACAACCTGATCCGTAGTGGGGCGATAGACATTATCATCATAGACTCGGTGGCGGCATTAACGCCCAAAAGTGAGATAGAAGGTGAAATGGGCGACAGCAAGATGGGACTACACGCCAGGCTTATGTCACAGGCACTTCGTAAGTTGACAGGCTCCATCAGCAAGACCAATTGTACGGTGATCTTCATCAACCAGCTTCGCGAGAAGATCGGGGTGATGTTTGGTAACCCGGAAACCACCACCGGTGGAAATGCGCTCAAATTCTATGCTTCTGTACGCCTCGACATCAGAAGATCTACCCAGATAAAAGACTCGAACAGTGAAGTGCGCGGAAACAAGACCCGCGTGAAAGTGGTGAAGAACAAAGTAGCGCCTCCTTTTAAAACTGCCGAATTCGATATCATGTACGGTACAGGCATCTCCAAAGTAGGTGAGATCATCGACCTGGGTGTGGACTACGAGATCGTTAAGAAAAGTGGTTCCTGGTTCAGCTATGATGACACCAAATTAGGCCAGGGTAGGGATGCTGTGAAGACGCTGTTGGAAGACAACCCCGAACTCATGGAAGAACTGGAACAAAAAATCAAAGAAGCCATTGAAGCAGTACAGGCATAATCTTTCAAAGCCAACGCAACCTTTTTGATCCTAAACCATCTACAGCGTGTAGAAACCTCGGTTAATCTGGTTGCCTACTTTCAAAGTTTAGTGAGGTACAGCATCAAGTAATCAAGGTACTGCGTTTGACATTAGAGGAGCTCATCATACAATGTAAGAAGCAGAATATTGCGGCACAAGAGGAGCTGTACAAGAGGTACTCGAATACGCTTTTCTCTATTTGCCTGAAATATTCGCCTAATTATGCTGAAGCACAGGATAATTTGCAGGATTCCTTTCTTACGATTTTCAATAGGATAGAGCAATTCAAAGGTAAAGGTTCTTTTGAGGGTTGGATCAAGCGTATTACCGTGAATACAGCTCTTCAGAAATACCGAAAACAGCGCACTTTTGACATAACGAACGAAGAACGGATCGAAGATGTGGATGAGGTGATAGAGGACAATTCCCTGCCACTGGACTTCCTTCTGAAGATCATACAGGAATTACCAGACCGCTACCGGCTGGTTTTCAACCTCTACGTTCTGGATGGGTATTCCCACAAGGAGATTGGCAATATGTTAGGAATCAGTGACGGGACGTCTAAATCAAACCTGGCAAGGGCGCGAATGATTTTAAAACAGAAGATCGAAACTTATAACAAGGAACAGTCGTAAGCTGGAATGAAGGATAAAAAGCAAATAGACAAACTTTTCCGGGATCGCTTCAAGGATTTTGAAGCAGCTCCCCCTCCTGAGGCATGGGACAATATCAAGGCCCGGCTTCAGAAGAAGAAGGAAGATCGGAAGATCATCCCGATCTGGTGGAAAGTGGCCGGCGTGGCCGCCTTGCTTGCATTACTGCTTACTATCGGGAATTCGATCTTCAACCAGGGATCCGAAGGTACTGAGATAACAGACAGGGATAACCAGGTTGAGAACACCTCCGATCCCGAGAATACTACTAAGGACGATATTATTACCGACAATAAATTGAAGGATGCCCAGGTAGCTTCGGAAAATGAAGATGAAGAATCTACTGAAAAGGTTGAAAACGATTCGGATGTCTACTCCGGCAACAAATCCGGGGATGCTATCCTTGATGCCGATGAATCCATCAAATCAGCAGTGACAACTGAAGATACCGATTCGAAGATCAGGAAAGAGCAATCGGAAAAAGATCCAATCATTCGTGACAAGAAGATCGTAGTTGACCCGCAGGTCAAGGATGCAGTGGTCAAGGATAATTCCGAAGAAAACAATAGGATCAAAGACAACCAGGACCTGATAAAAAAAGATCCCGGAAAGATTCTGGACAAAACTGGAGAGGAAAAAGAAGGAGTTGCCAAAACCGAGATCGATAATAAAAAATCTACTACAGATCCATTGATCAAGAAGGAAGGCGCTGTAAAGGACACAAATACTGAAGAGGCAGTTGCCAAGGAGGAGGCCCAGGAGCAGAAAGAGGACCAGGAAGAGAAGAAGTCAATTTTCGATGCCATCGAAGAAAATAAGGAAGTAGAAGAAGCTGTGGCACAGAAAGAAGGCCCGAAGAATCGCTGGGAGGTTTCGCCTAATGTTGGTCCTGTGTATTACAGTTCCTTCGGAAACGGTTCCTCCATCGATCCCACCTTTGCAGATAACTCCCAGTCCGGGGATGTTAATCTGAGTTACGGTGCCGATGTGAGTTATGCAATCTCCGACAGGTTAAGCCTGCGAACAGGAATCCACAATGTCAACGTGAGTTACAGCACCGGTGATGTCGAGCTGGGAGCCGGACCGGTAAGTGCCGCGCTTCAATCTGTAAATTACGGCCGGTCTACGGGCGATGTGATCACTGCCCTGGACAAAGGAACCATTCAGCCCTCGCCTGAAGGTGGGTTTGGGAATATTCGCCCCAAAGCAGCCGGCGCTGAAGCATTTATCAACCAGAGTATAAGGTATTACGAGATACCTATGGAATTGAAATACGCCTTGATCGACAGTAAGTTCGGCATACATATGATAGGTGGTTTCAGTACCCTGTTCCTTGGAGACAACGAGATCTCGGTGGAAGCAGGTGATTTCAGAAGTGTGCTTGGCGAAGCAAATAATTTGAATTCTCTGAGCTTTACGACCAATGTTGGTCTGGGCTTTGATTATAAAATCTCCCGAAGGTTAAAGTTTAATATTGAACCTATTTTTAAGTATCAGCTTAATCCGTATTCAGACTCCTCGGTAGATTTCAATCCGTTTTATATGGGGGTCTATACGGGTTTAAGCTTTAAGTTTTAGGTTAGTTTTTTAGTTGGTTAGGTTTGGGAAAACCAAACAATTAATGATGAGAAACCGTCCTTTTCGCCATGGGGCGGTTTTTTTATTTCACGGAAGGAGACAGTAACTCCTCCATGATAATGTTTCTTACCTGCTCTTTTAGCATGCGCTTATCTTCCAGTTCCAGTATGCTCGTTGGGATCTCTTCGTGAATACGAACGCGAAGCTTCCCGGGACCTCCCGAGAAGAAGTTATAGGAAAATCGCTTCTTGTTGTCGTGAAAGGTCATAGGGATAAGCGGAATTCCATGCTCTATTGCCAATCGAAAGGCCCCGTCCTTAAACTCATCGAGGATGATCTTATCATCGGGTACACCACCTTCGGGAAAGATACAAACGCTGAGGCCCCGATCCAGTTTTTTCTGAGCTCTAACAAAAACCTCATGCCTGCTCTTTGCATTTGCCCGATCTACCAGGATGGAGGTGCGTTTGTAGAAAAACCCGAAGAGCGGGATCTTGGCCAGCTCCTTTTTACCAACAAAGACGAAGGGGTTTCGGGAAAGGTAGAGCATCAGCATGATGTCGGTCATCGAAGTATGGTTGGCCACCAGCATGTAGCTTACGCCCTTTTTGATCCTGGTATCCCGCTTTACAACCGGGATCAGGCCCATTCCGAAGAGAATGAACTTCGCCCAGATCCTTGCCAGTCGAAAAAAGAACGGATACCATCTCTCATAAGCTATACTCACTATAAGAATCGGGAAAAGCAGCAGTATTGGCAATGCCACCAGTATGTAGAACCAGATCCTGTAAAAGAGGATAAAAATTTTTCGGAGGAATCCCATGGATGTCCAAAAATAATGAATTGAGCGATTCAAATACCTCAAATAAATTAACTTTGCGCATAATTCTCAAAATCGAATCCCGCGATATTATCAAGGGCAGAACTATGGCACGAATTCTAACAGGCATACAGAGTACAGGAACCCCGCACCTGGGGAATATATTAGGGGCAATTCTCCCTGCGATAGAAATGGCGAACGATCCGGCAAATGATTCTTTTCTTTTCATTGCCAATATGCATTCGCTCACGCAGATCAAGGATCCTGAAACCCTCCGGCAGAACACGTACAGCACTGCTGCGACCTGGTTAGCTTTCGGACTGGACACCGATAAAACCGTTTTCTACAGGCAGAGCGATATCCCACAGGTAACCGAACTTTCCTGGTACCTCAGCTGCTTTTATCCTTACCAGCGTCTCACCCTGGCGCACTCCTTCAAGGACAAGGCCGACCGACTGGAAGATGTGAATTCGGGTTTGTTCACCTACCCGATGCTAATGGCTGCCGATATACTTCTCTACGACGCCGATATCGTTCCGGTAGGTAAAGACCAATTACAGCACCTGGAGATGACCAGGGACGTTGCCAGCAGGTTCCACGCCAGGATGGGGGAAACCTTTGTACTGCCCCAGGCTAAGGTCCATGAGCGCACCAAGCTTATACCCGGGACCGACGGTGAGAAGATGAGCAAGTCCAAGAATAACATCATTAATATCTTCCTTTCGGACAAACAGCTTCGGAAGCAGGTGATGAGCATACAGACGGACAGCACACCACTGGAAGAGCCCAAAAACCCTGATACTTGTAATGTGTTTGCGCTTTACAAACTGATTGCTTCAGAAAAAGAAGTAGCCGAAATGAGGGAAAACTACCTCAAAGGAGGCTATGGCTATGGACACGCCAAGAAGGCGTTGTTCGAATCCCTGCTTTCCAAATTCGAAGATGCCAGGAAAAGGTATGATCATTACATGAATAACCTGGAGGAACTGGACAGGATTCTGTTCCTCGGAGCCGATAAAGCCAGGCTTGTTGCAAATGATGTACTGGACAGAACCAGAAAGCAGCTGGGCTACTAGATCACTTCGAACAATTTACCGGGAAGCGGTCGCACAAGACCTTTCATCTCAAG
>JAUIIU010000062.1 GCA_030431695.1 Bacteroidia bacterium
AATATAATTTCGAAGCTTTAATACTTGTATTAATTTCGAGTTGTCAAAATATTTACTTTCCTTGAAAATTATCTTGTAATTGTCTTTTAATTGATTATCTATCTCAAATTTATCAAGATTTTTTATGATTTTTTTTGAGATTTGAAGTACTTCTTTACCTAATTTTCGTCTTGTTGGAATAGATGATTTTAAAACCCTAATTTTTGTCTTAATTAAAAATCGGAGTAGGGGATTTACTTCTGAATAAACCGTTTTAATATTAAAAGAATCAGATGTGAAAATAGTTGTTCCTGTACCTGCAAAAGGCTCATATATAACTTGTTCTTTATCAATATTATAAGTATCTAATAGGGATTTTATGAAGTCAGGTGAATATCCCTCAATATATGGATACCACCTTTGAAACGGAACAGTTTTACTACCAACAAAAGTTACATCTTTAGACTTTATCTTTGGTTTGTTAATATCTATGTTAGTCTTAACAAATCTTTTAATAACTTGATTAATAGAACGTTCTTCTTTTTCTGCAAAAAAAGACAATTGTTTATAACTGTCTATTCCAATTAATTCTCTAATTTCGGTATTACTTAAATCCTTAATTTTATTAAAATAAGGCTCTTCTGGCTCACTAAAAGCAAGAGTGATAGTTTTCGATTTAGTTTCTTCAGAAGGATAATCTTTAAAGTATAAAGATTTGTAAAATTGTTTTGACATTTGACAAAACTATTAATTTATGATAGTTATTTCAAATTTAATTTCAATTATTTTTTAACACATAAAATCATGTGAAATAGCACCTTGATTTTTCCTCGGCCTCATAAAATTTTGGTTAAAACAATAGGTGAGTGTAACGACCATATTTTAGGGGTTTAGCAATGCATTCCTTGACTATTTCTATTTTACATAATATATCTGCATAATCTTGATAGTTCTAATGTTTCCTAAAATATAGTGGAAGGAGCCGTTAATTGTTTCCAAAATTATATGCAGCCTTGAATTTTTGTTTCTTTTGTTTCAAGACAAAAGATAATGAAACAAGAAAAAAAGGATTAATTGAAGTTCTATATATAACAAGTGTATAGAAATTTGCTCGCAGAGAAATTTTATACTCTTGTGGCAACTTGACGAGAATCTCGTAAAATTTTTTTTGACGTATGTTTTATCAAATACGCGAATTTTAAAACAAGACGAAAAGCAGAGCTTTTATAATGCGGTGGCAAGCGGCTGGAAATTGTGTTTAAAATAAATTGCAATGCAATTTGATTTTATAAAGCAATCAACGTTGGCAGCGGATATTTTACATAACGGCAAATTATGGTACAAATGAATTAACGCTGCGTAGCAGACCGATTTTTGTTTAATGACCCGAGTTACAATCTTGCAATAGCTACGCGATGTTCCTGGGATATTTTACATAATATCATTATAGCCTACAAATGGAATACGATTATGCTTCTTTGCTATAATCAAGATTAATAAACATTTGTACTATAATTTATATTATGTAAAATAGAATATTTCCAAATCCACTCTACCTCAATACATTATGGCATTTACTCTCGCTTTAATGCCTTTACCTGCCCTGTATAGAAAATGGAATTCCGGAAGCTGCTGTTTACATTTACCTGGGTCCTTTTGTTCGCGAATATGGAAATGGCAACATTGTACGTCTCGGTTCCGTCGTCCATGGAGAAATTGATCACAGACTTCTGCCGTTTCTCGTTATACGATACCTTATAGTTTTCCGGTAGACCGTCGAATTGTATCGCTCCGTTGTTGTCGGCCATATTAACCGTCATCTGCCTTGTTCCGAAATAAGGCAGGTAAACCGACAAACTATCACCGTATTTGCGAATAAAATTCTGCGTTCCGCGGATATTGATCTGTCCGGCCCGACTGTCGATCGGCAGTAAATTGTTGGCAGCCAGCTGCGCCATCTCATTGGAGGCCATCGGACGCGCCCACTGCAGCTGCACCTCGAAATCCTGGTTTTCCACGAATGCCCTTGTTTGCATCGCCTGCTCGGTAGTCACCGCTTTTTCCGCACTACTACAGGCTGTTAGCAGTATCAGGAATATAACTAAGTATTTAGTTGAATTCATAATTTTCTTTATTGTTTATACCTCAAAAATCGTTCCTAAGGCACAGAATGTTAGTATCTTAGTATTTTAGATTCTTAGTAAGGTTAATTATTGATAATTTGGAGTCCAAATAAGCAAATCAACGAATCAACAAATCAACCACTCTCATGTTTTCTCCACATTGAGTGGCTGCCGGTTCTCGATACAATCCGCCTTGCTTCGACTCCCTGCCCGTTCCGTTCAGGCGGGCGCTCAGCAAACCGGCGGATCATCCTCCTTAGGCGGACAGGCTCGAACTGACAAATCAATAGATCCACACCGGACACTTTTATCCTCACTTCCGAATAAAAAGAGATATCTCAAAACTCAATGCACAAATATCAAATAAATTACAACAGCCAAACTTCAAACATTTAAATATTGAAATTTGAAATTTATTTGTGATTTGTAGTTTGTTATTTGGAAATTCTCGAGCCCTCAACCCACAACTCACAATTGATAACCGTCATCGGACACCTGACACCCGACAACCATAGCTTACGTCCGTCTCTCATAATCCAGGTAACCTTTCGGGCCGTGGGTGTAGAAGGTCGATTTATCATAGGGACTCAGCTCTACCCCTTCCCTGAAGCGCTCAACAAGGTCCGGGTTGGAGATGTATGGCTTTCCGAAGGCAACCAGATCTGCATATCCGTCCTCGATCACTTTATTTGCCTTCTCCAGATCGAAGTTGGTGTTGATCATCAGGGTTCCGCCGTATTTGGGTCGGTATCGCTTTGCGATCTCAGTTTCGGCAAAGGGTACCTCACTTACGTCCGTAAAAGGCTCGGACAGATGTACATAGGCCAGGTTGTATTCGGCATTCAGCTTTTCAATGATATAGTCGAAGGTGGGCATGGTGTCTTCGCTAACTTCTATACCCCACAAACCGTGCAGCGACGGGTTAAAACGTACGCCTATCCTGTTCTCCGGGAATACAGCCTTTACCGTGTCCAGGGTTTCAAAAAAGAAACGCGCCTTATTTTCTATACTCCCTCCATATGCATCGGTTCGCTCGTTGCTACTGCTGCTGAAGAATTGATGAAACAAATAACCGTTGCTCGAATGGATCTCAATTCCGTCGAAACCTGCCTTCAGCGCATTCTCGGCCCCCTTCACGAATTCCTGCTGGGTCCGGTCTATATCTTCCCGGGTCATTTCTTTTGGGACTTCTGTTGGCTTAAAACCCTCATTTGTAAAGGATTTACCGTACGGATTCAAAGCCGAAGGCCCTAAGGGTAACTCTCCATTGTGGAAATCGGGATGGGATACCCTGCCTACGTGCCACAACTGTATGAAGATCCTCCCTCCTGCCCGTTGAACGGTTTCGGTCACCTGCTTCCAAGCCCTAACCTGTGCTTCACTGTAGATACCCGGAGTATTAATGTAACCCACGCCTCGTTTCGATACCTGGGATCCTTCAGAAATAATTAAACCGGCAGAGGCTCGTTGCTTGTAATACACATCATGCAGCCCTTCTATCGGGGTATTTTCCCCGTTGTCCGCCCTGTTGCGTGTCATTGGGGCCATGACCACGCGGTTCGGTAGTTCCAGGCCGGTCATGTTATAGGGTTGTAATACTGCCTGTTCTTTTTTCATGCAATCGAATTTTTGATGGAATAATAAAGCCACACCCCGCCATAGGCGGAATGCGACTTCCGAAATTGTATTTGGTTAGTTACTAATGCTTAGTCTGCAAGGTACTCCGTAAAGTAATCCATCATTTCCTCCTTGAGGTCGTAATGCATCTTGATGTACGTTCGCATATCTTCCCTGAGGGTGGATTGATCGGTTCGGAGCCGGCCATCGATCTCCTCATCCATATCCACGGTGTGCAGGTTACGCATCTTATCCTTACAGCGGTGTTTTAACTTGGCGATCGCAGCCTTCTCGATCATGATACGGTTCTGGAAATTCTCCAGTGATTTACGGGCATCCATGCCAAATTCTCTCGCAGCTATCTCTTCGAGCTTCTCCTGGAAGGTATCCATTTCATCAAAATGGAACCGCAACTCACGCCTCCAGGTCTCTAAATTAAATTTCAGGTCACTTAAATAACGCACTTTTGTCTGCATAGTCTCTTGTTATTAGGGTTCTTATTTTTCGTTTATTTATTCATACGTTGATTCGTTTAAACAGTTCTCGACACAATCCGCCTCTGGCGGATCATCCTCCGTAGGCGGACAGGCTCGAACTGACAACTCATCACTCTTCACTCTTCACGTTTCACTATTTATCCCCTTCCATCGACTCTTTTGTCAGTTGAGCCTGGATGTTGGTTGGTACTGCCTGGTAGCCGTGGAAGGTCGAAGTGAAATTCGCCCTACCCTGCGTGAGTGATCGCAACTGGGTGGAGAAATTGGTCATCTCCCCTTTCGGGATCAGCGCTTTCAGCACCTGGTAACGATCTTCGGAATCTATTCCCTGTATCATCGCACGTCGCGACTGCAGGTCGGTCATGACATTTCCAACTACGCTCTCCGGCGCTTTGATGGTCACTTCGTCTATGGGCTCCAGTAATTTCGGATTCGCATTCACGAATGCTTCCTTAAAGGCATGTGCCCCGGCGATCTTGAACGAGATATCATTCGAATCCACAGCGTGCATCTTTCCGTCGTACACCATTACACGAATATCACGCGCATAAGACTTGGTCAATGGTCCGCTTTCCATCACTTCCTGTATCCCTTTCATTATTGAAGGCAGGTAGCGGGTATCGATCACCCCACCTACGATACAATTGTAGAAAATGAGCTTTCCACCCCATGGGAGGTCTATTTCTTCCTTCCCGCGAATATTGAACCCTTCGGGTTCCGACATACCATCATAGTACGGTTCGATTTTCAGGTGAACCTCGCCAAACTGCCCGCTTCCCCCACTCTGCTTCTTGTGGCGGTAGTTGGCGGTAGCGGATCGCTGAATGGTCTCACGGTAGGAGATCTTCGGAACTTCGAACTTAGGTTCAACTTCATATATATTCTTCAGTGCCCATTCGATGGTTGAAAGGTGTAATTCCCCCTGGCAACCGATCACCGTTTGGTGTGTTTCGTTATCGTAACGAAGCTGTAGCGTTGGATCCTGAGAATGGATACGTTTTAGAGCTTCGTTCAGTTTTTCATCTTCGGAATTATTCACGGCCTTTACCGTTTTCTCGATCCGCGACTGCGGGAACTTGATCGGTTTGATGGTTGGGCCGTTTTCCTTGGCGTTGAGGGTGTCGTTGGTTTCTGTCGACTTCAACTTGGTCGTTGCCCCGATATCACCCTGCGTAAGTTTCTGAACCGAGTGTTTTACCTTCCCGTCCATGATGAACAGCTGGTTTAAGGTTTCCACTTCGCCGGTTCGGGAATTGTAGAGTTTGTCGTTGGTATTCACCTCCCCTGCCTTTACCTTGAAGAAGGTTACCTTACCAAGGTTTGGTTGGTATAATGTCTTGAAGACGAACAAGGTTGCATCCGACTCAGGGTTGCGCTGGATCTCCTCGCCTTCCACACTTTGTTCCGGGCGCAGGTCCTGTGCCGATGGGGCCACGTTGTCGATAAAGCCCATAAGTCGGCCACTGCCCATATCGTTCAGTGCCGAAACGCAGAATACAGGGAACAGGTCGTGGTTCAGCATTCCCAGTTTGATTCCCTGTCGAAGTTCATCTTCGTTCAGGCTGCCTTTTTCGAAATACATCTCCATCAGTTCCTCATCGTTCTCGGCGGCTTTTTCCACCAGGATATTGTGCAGTTCCTCGGCTCTCTCTTTCTGGTCATCCGGGATCTCCAGTTTTTCGGGTTTCCCTCCTTCCGGACCGAACTTATAACATTTCATTTTCAGCACATCAACTATACACTGTGCGCCGTCAAGTTTGATCGGATACTGAATGAGGGTGGCATTATTTCCTACCAGTGCCTTCAGACTCTGAACATTGTCTTCGTAGTTGATATCCGAGTCGATCTTATTGATAACAAACACGGTTGGCTTGTGATACCTGTCGATATAGTTCCAGATGATCTCGGTGCCGATATCGGCTCCCGTCTCGCCGTTCACCACTGTAACTATGGTGTCGGCCACACGAATCGAGGAAATGATCTCCCCGATGAAATCGTCCAGTCCGGGCGTGTCTATGATGTTAATTTTGTAATTCCGCCACTCGGTATGCAAAGGGGTAGCAAAAACAGAAGCACCGCGTTGGTGCTCTATTTCATGGTAATCGGATACAGTGTTTTGTTGCTCTACGGTCCCCCTTCTATTTAAAAGACCAGCTTCGAAAAGCATGGTCTCAGACAAGGTGGTTTTTCCAGAACGGTGTGCTCCCACGAACACAACGTTCTTTATGTGCTTGTTGTCGAATACTTTCATCTTCCGGTAGTATTGTTGGTTAACGAATCGATTTAATTTGAAACCCTAAAGCTAGGTTGCCCCGGCATCAAAAAATATGACGCTTGTTAGGTTTTCGTAAAAATGGGTCTGTTCAGTTGTAGATTGAGCGCTAAGACGTAATCAATATACTAATAATAAACTACTTTTGCCAAATGTCTAAGCCAAAATCTTCGCAGATCGAATTCATTGCACTGATGGCTGCGTTGATGTCGGTGGTAGCCCTCGCTATAGATGCCCTTCTACCGGCCCTTGATATCATTGGGCTGGCCATAGGAACAAGCAGGTTGATCGACAACCAGTTGCTCATTACCATGATCTTCCTGGGGCTCGGGATAGGGCCGCTGATCTTCGGTCCGATGTCGGATAGTTTAGGAAGGAAACCTGTAGTCTATTTCGGATTTATCATCTTCATAATCTCCAGTTTCATATGTGTTTATGCCACTTCCCTTGAAGTGATGATCGCAGGACGTATCCTGCAGGGTATCGGGCTCTCCTCTCCCCGAACCATCGCAATTGCCATTATTCGCGACAAGTATTCCGGCGACTACATGGCCAGGATCATGTCGTTTGTGACCGTGGTTTTCCTACTGGTACCAATCGTGGCCCCGGCCATGGGAAAGCTGGTGCTCGACCTTCACAACTGGAAAGGCATCTTTTACGTTCAGATCGTCATTAGCCTGCTTGTGGCCTTCTGGTTCTGGAAACGACAGGAAGAAACCCTTTCCGAAGAAAACAAGATACGATTCGCGGTCTCCATAATCACTCTCGGGTTCAAGGAAGTTCTGAAACAAAAACGATCCATGGGCTACACCCTCATATCGGGTTTTGTGGTGGGTTCCTTCCTGGTGTATCTCAGCAGTTCCCAGCAGATCTTCCAGGAGCAGTACGGACTCAAGGACGAGTTCCCCTATATCTTTGCAGGCCTGGCGATAGCTATTGGGACGGCCATTTTCCTGAACGGTAGCTTTGTACTGAAATACGGTATGAAACGACTGGTCTCGCTGGCCCTGGTTGGCTATTTTATAACCTCCGTTCTCTATTTGTTGTTGTTCTTCGGAGGTGATAACCCCAGCATATATGTGCTGCTCGCGTTCTTCGGAATTCAATTTTTCTGTGTCGGTTTTCTCTTCGGAAACCTTCGAGCACTGGCAATGGAACCCCTTGGTCATATTGCCGGGATAGGATCGGCGGTTACCGGTTTTATCGCTACCATGATGGCCGTACCTATCAGTACCTGGATCGGGCGATTTGTAGGAGATTCTGCGCTGCCACTATTTATTGGTTTCGCTATCTGTTCCTTCGTTGCGCTACTTATTCTAATTTACCTTCGGAAGAAATAACACCGAGGCATACTTAAGCACTTCTGTATTTTCCGATTAATATGTAACTTCACGGGCAATTAAAACAAATTGCCGATGAAATATTTCGCATTTTGATCTCCTGTGCCGATGCTAAAAACGACCAGGAGAACGACCTCGATTCCGAAGTAAAACTTGAAAGGACCGATGTGGTCCTGGAGCAGAAATTCCGTGCCCTGCTGGGTGAAGGCGCCTTTTGGAATCACCAGCGACAGGAATTGTACTGGGTGGACATACTGGGGAAATCACTGAACATTTACAACCCCTCCAACAAATCGAACAGGAAATTTCCACTTCCCTATCGTGTTGGGACGGTGGTTCCGCAAACAGATTCCAGTGCGGTGGTAGCTCTGGATAATGGTATCTATATGCTGAATACCTTTAACAGGAACCTTCGCCAAATCTCCTTTGTGGAATCGGATATACTTACCAATCGATTCAACGACGGTAAATGCGACCCGAATGGGAACCTCTGGGTGGGCTCCATGCACCTCGAAGAAAAGGAACCCGCGGCCAGCCTCTACAAGGTCACGCCTGATGGAACCACCACGAAAATGCTCGATAATATAACCATATCGAATGGCATAGTGTGGAGCAAGGACGGAAAGACGATGTATTATATTGACACACCCACCGCGAAGATCAGGGCCTTCGATTTTAACCTGGAGAATTCTACTATCAGCAACGAACGCGTTGTGGTTGAAGTGGATGAGGATGATGGTTTCCCGGATGGTATGGCCATAGACGAGCAGGATAAACTATGGGTAGGTTTGTGGAATGGCAATGCTGTTGCCCGCTACGACCCTGAAAATGGCAAACTCATGGAAAAGATCGAAGTACCGGCTCATAATGTTACCTCCTGTGCCTTTGGTGGCGAGAACCTGGATATTTTGTATATCACCACCGCCAGGGTGGATATGACGGAAGAGGAACTGGAGAAATACCCGTTGGCGGGATCGATCTTCAGTGTAAAGCCCGGGGTAAGGGGGGTGAAGAGTTCGTTCTTCGGTACATCAGAATAAAATATATGAAGCAGGTTTTTATCATAATTGGGGTTAGCGGAAGCGGTAAATCGACCGTGGGAAAACTATTGGCCGATGAACTGTCCCTTCCTTTTTACGATGCAGACGACTTTCACTCCGATGACAACATCAGGAAAATGGCCACCGGGATCCCTCTGGAGGATGAAGACCGAATTCCCTGGCTTGAGACGCTTTCCGAGGAGATCGGTGGATGGTCCGACAATGGTGCCGTCCTGGCCTGTTCCGCATTGAAAGAAAGCTACAGGACCATGCTTCAGCAAAATGCATCTGTGCAGTGGGTGATACTAAATGGTTCTTTCGAATTGATAGAATCCCGACTCAAAGAGAGATCAGGCCACTATATGGGCTTCGAAATGTTACGGTCTCAGTTCGATGATTTCGAGTTGCCGGGCTATGGTATTCATCTCGATATTCGGAAGAATCCAAAAGACCTGGTAGGTTCGATACTGAAGCATACTGTGGGTCCAAAACACTCTGAATTCGGGATAATAGGCCTGGGAGTGATGGGAAAGAATCTTGCCAAGAATATGTTGTCGAAGGGAATTTCCCTTTCGGTCTTCAACCGTCCCGAAGGCGATGAAGCGACCGTGGTCTCCGACTTTATTGCTGAAAACAAAACACCGCTTTTACAAGGATTTACCGATTACCGCGCCTTTGTGAAGTCGTTGGAAACTCCCCGTAAGATACTGCTGATGATCCCTGCGGGACCTGTTGTGGATTCGGTGATCTATAAACTGCAGCCTCACCTGAAGAATCACGATATAATCCTCGATGGGGGAAATTCACATTTCGAACATACCAATCGCCGATTTGAATATGCCAGGCAACTGGGCATCGATTTCATTGGGCTGGGAATCTCGGGAGGTGCCGAAGGTGCGCTCAAAGGCCCTTCGCTCATGGCCGGTGGTTCGGAAGATGCCTATAAAAAGGTAAAACCCATGTTGGCCGCAATTGCCGCCAGGGACGAGAACGACATAGCCTGCCTTTCCCTGCTGGGGCCGCAGGGAGCAGGACATTTTGTGAAAATGGTACACAATGGCATCGAGTACGCGGAAATGCAACTCCTGGCCGAAGTCTACGCCCTGCTGAAACACGATCACGACAACGAGGAGATCGCCAAACTGCTTGCCGATTGGTACGAAACAGAACTATCCGGGTACTTATTGAAGATCACCATTGACATCCTCAGGTTCAAAGAAAACGACGGATTCCTGGTGGATAAGATCCTCGATAAGGCTGCCAGTAAAGGCACCGGGGGGTGGTCTTCAAAGGCGTCGATCGAACTTGGTTCCCCGGCAACAATGATGTCGGAAGCGCTCTTTGCACGATATGTTTCCGGATTGAAAGGCATTCGCTCCGAACTCGATAAAGGGAGACTGAGATCTTCTGTAAAGATAAACCCCGATTCTCTCAGGGATGCATACCAGTTTGCCCGGCTGGTGAACCATTACCAGGGATTTTATTTACTTCGGAATGCATCAGAGGCCTATAACTGGCATCTGGATCTGAGTGAGATTGCGCGTATCTGGACGGCGGGCTGCATCATTAAATCGAATCTGATGCGAAGCATTCAGAAACGATTCTCGGCGGAAGCATTTGTTTGGACACAGCAGAAGTTGGTAAGTGATTTGTATCAGAAAGAAGCCGCCATAAAGGAGGTTGTGGTATCGGGAACCGAAAAAAGTACGGCCCTACCCTGCCTGAGTGCAGCCCTTCAATTCTGGCTGGGCCTGTCCACGGGTGAATCGGCCGCCAACCTGATACAGGCCCAGCGCGATTATTTCGGCAACCATACCTATAAGCGTACCGATTCCGAAGGAAACCATACCACAAACTGGCAGTCGGATGGATAGTACGCTGCTCATAGCCATATTTTCGGGGATCGCCGTTCTCCTTATTCTCATCCTGAAATTCAGGATACAGGCATTCATCGCCCTGCTGATCTCGAGCATCGTTGTGGGTATTATAGCCGGGATGGAACCCGAAACCATAGTTAACACGATTAAAGACGGTATGGGGAATACACTGGGCTTTGTGGCTGTGGTCGTTGGTTTGGGTGCAATGTTTGGCGCGATCCTGGAACATTCTGGTGGCGCAGAGGCCATTGCTTCTTTTATGCTGAAGGTGGCCGGAGATAAAGGCGCATCCTGGGCCCTGATGGCCACGGGCTTCGTGATCGCCATACCTGTATTCTTCGATGTTGCTTTTATAATTCTCGTGCCATTGATCTACTCCTTGCAACGCAAATCAGGCAAATCGCTGCTACTCTACGGGATCCCCTTACTGGCCGGACTGGCTATCACACATGCCTTCATCCCGCCGACTCCCGGGCCTGTTGCTGTGGCCGATATATTGAATGCCGATCTCGGTTGGGTGATCGTCTTCGGGGCTATTGTGGGTATCCCAACGGCTGTTTTGTCCGGACCTTTGTTCGCCAGGTATATTTCCAAAAAGATCGTTGTTGCAGCCCCTGAAATGATCTCGGAATCCACAGATCCTCAATCAAGGCCTTCGGTTGGGATGATAGCTGCCATCATCGGCTTGCCAATATTGCTGATCGTGTGTAATACGGTGCTGAACAGCCCCTTGGCCGAAAGTGTTATTTCTGAAAAACTAAAGGAATGGATGAAAATGATCGGTCATCCGTTCACCGCTCTCATCCTCGCTAACCTGATCGCCTGGTACCTGCTTGGCATCCGAAGAAAAACTTCAAAAGAAAAATTGCTAAAGATCACTACCAAATCAATGGGGCCGGCCGGGATCATTATTCTGCTGACAGGGGCCGGAGGGGTATTCAAGGAAATGCTGATCGCAACCGGTACGGGTGATATGATGGCGAAATATTTCGCCGAACTTGGCCTGAGCACCCTCTTTTTTGCCTTTATTGTTGCGGCTCTTGTACGGATCCTCCAGGGTTCGGCTACAGTTGCAATGATCACTGCCGCCGGGGTTACTGCTCCACTGCTGCTGGGGAGCACCACCGAGATAGAAAAAGCCTTGCTGGTGATTGCTATTGCTTCCGGAGCGTCAATATTGTCGCATGTGAACGACAGCGGATACTGGCTGGTAAGTAAATATTTAGGACTAACGGAAAAGCAGACCTTCAGGAGCTGGACCGTTATGACGACGATCCTTGCGCTAGTGGGGATAACGACCGTAGCCCTGCTTTCCCTGTTGTTTTAGTCCCTCACCACAGTACATCCGGCGAACCGGGAAGTAGGTCTGGGTATGCGTTTCGGGCTTTGCACGAACGAATGAAGAAACCTCAAAATATTCATCCGCGCTTCCTTCTAAGTAATGATTTACAAAATTTGATTGGGCTTGTCCTTGAATAACGTACCACAGGAACTGCTAGTATAAATTTTAACGTTCCGAAGCCTACTTTAACATTCAGAAGTGATAATAAGCGGTCTTGAGATATGCGCCTTCAGGAAATCTAATCGGATGATCGATATCGTGGAAGCTGGTTTCGATCAATTTGTACTTCCTGCAAGAGCTGTTTAAAACCTCATTATTGATCCCGAAAAAGTCTTCGGAACTTACCCTTGAGGAACAGGACGCTAGGACGAGTATACCGTTTCTGTTCACCAACTGGCTTCCAAGCGAAGCTAGTTGTCGGTATTTCTTTTTTGCACCCTCCACTTCCCTGGCACTTTTGGCAAAGCTGGGCGGATCGATCACCACAAGGTCGTAGGATCTACCATCCGATATCAACTGCTCCAATACTTCGAATGCATCTCCGGCAATTGTGCTGTGTTTCCCTTCATAAATGTTCAGGCTGGCATTGTATCTTGCAACTTCCAGGGCCTGCTTGCTGATGTCGACACTGCAAACTTCCGAGGCACCTCCAGCCAGTGCGTGAACTGAGAACCCACCTGCATAGCTGAATACGTCCAGCACCGTTTTTCCTTCGGAAAGCTCCCCTACCCTTTTTCTATTGTGGCGATGGTCCAGGAAATAGCCCGTCTTATGACCCTTTATAACATTTGCCGAGAAGTTTACCCCGTGTTCTTTGAAGTGTACATTTTCATCCTGAAGCGTTCCGAACAGGACCATACCATCTTTTAAATTATGAGGGTGTTTATTCTGAAGATTCCTGCTCATTCGCAGTACTGCAGTAGCCACTTTGCTGGTCTCGATTAGTTTCGAAAGGATGGGTTTCAGATACGGAAACCATATTTCCGAATACAATTTAACGACGAGTACTTCGGCATACACATCTGCAATAAATCCCGGAAAGCCATCATTCTCACCAAAAAGCAGGCGATAGCTGTTAGTGCCGGTCTTCAGCAAAGGCCTTCGTTCTTCAAATGCTTCTGAAATTCTATTCTGAAAAAACGCTTCGTCAATCGTCGCCGGCCCTCCGGCGTGCAGCATTTTTATGCGAATCGGGGATGAAGGGTCGTACAATCCCACTCCCATCACCTCGTTGGACCTGCTGCCGAAAATGATAGCCAGGTCCCCGGCACTGCCCTTTTTATTAACCTTTTCCACACTGTCCGAGAAAATCCAGGGATGCCCGGATCGCACCGAACGCTCCCCTTTCTTACTGAGCTTGACAGCAAGTCGGTTGGGACGTATTTCCGGGAATTTAAGGTTGAACTCCATAAGTGGTATATGACTTGTAAAAAAAATCCCGATGTTTTGGCATCGGGATTCTTAGGATTATCATTCCATTTAGTTGCCCTGGGCTTGTTTTTCGGCTTCTTTCTTCATTTTCTCGTTAGGAACAATTACGATATTCACACGTCGGTTTTGCGCTCTCCCTTCAACGGTATTGTTGTCGGCTATAGGAGCAGTCTCACCAAACCAGTTGGTGGTGAAACGACCGGGATTCAACCCTTTTGTCTGCGTGAAATAATTGGTCACCGCGTAGGCCCTGTTCTTAGAGAGCGTCATATTGTACTCGTCCGAACCAGTGCTGTCTGTATGTCCAACCACAAGCACATCGGTATCCGGATATTCAACCAAAACCCCCGTAAGTTTGTCGAGGGTGGCCTGGGACGCCGGATTGATATTGTATTTATTTGTATCAAAATTAACACCACTGTTCTCGTCGAAAGTAATCACAATACCTTCATCGACCCGTTCCACTACGGCCCCGGGAATCTCTTCCTCGATCTTCTGCGCCTGTTTGTCCATGCGATCTCCGATGATCACACCGGCTGCGCCACCAACTACACCGCCAATTACCGCACCTACTTCACCGTTTCCTCCTTTACCGGCATTGTTACCGATGATAGCACCCAGAATCGCACCACCGGCGGCACCTATCACGGCACCCTTCTGTTTATTGTTCATATTCCTGGTCGCTTCGCAACTTCCAAGGCTGGACAGGAATATCATCGCCAGGCCAAGGATCGAAAGATTTTTGATGTATGTTCTCATTATTCGCTCATTTTTGAAAAGTTCATATAAATTGTAAAGGGCTTTCCGTCCAGGCTCACGGTCTGTTCCCACTGCATGGAATTGTTGTTCAGCCGGGCCAGTTTCAACCTGAATCCTTTGCCCTCTGCAGATTTCTTCTTCTCATCCGTTGGTTTCAGAATAAAATCGTATAATCCCGAAGTTGGATCCACTTCCTGGATCGCAAAGATGAAGTGACGGGTGCCGGTAGGACAATTACCATCGGTAATTTCATAGTTCCCTGTATTGTTATTCGGAATAAAACGCCAGTTACTGCCTTCAAAGCATTCCTTGGAAGTATCACTAAGGAGCTGTATGTTAAAAGTTCCGGATTCGCTATAGGTGATCTCATCCAGGCTCCAGTATCCCTTGATCACTTTCTTAGACTTCTGTACGGTTTTCGGAGTGCCACAGGCAAATAATACCGCCGCAAGCATTGCTAATAGGATGGTTTTCTTCATTGTTTCGGATTTTATTTTTTGTAAGGTTTCAACCTGAATTCCACAGGTATTATTCCTATAAAATTAACAAATAAAACGATGATTATGGTTCTATCGGAAGGATAATTTCAAAGATTTACTTAAGCCGGTCAATAGCGATCAGTAGCCCATCAGCGCAAGTAGCTCATCTTTAAACCTGGTTCTCGGCAGATACTGATTTTCCAGGTTAGCAGCGAATGGAACCGGCGTTTCCAGGCTGGAAACACGCTTCACTGGAGCATCCAGGGATTCGAAACAGTACTCTGCTATCAGCGCTGAAATATCGGAGGCGATCCCACCGAAACCGGTGTCTTCCTGTAAAATGATCACTTTGCCCGTCTTTCTTACCGATTCAAAGATGGCTTCGGTGTCCAGGGGTGCCAGTGTTCTGAGGTCCAGCAGGTCTGCAGAAATATCCTCCAATTCACTCAAGGTGTCCAGGGCCCAGTGTACCCCTGCTCCGTAGGTTATGATGCTAACGTCGGTTCCTTCTTTTAGCAATGCTGCCTTTCCCAGAGGAAGGGTGTAATAATCGTTTGGAACTTCCTGGCGAATGCTTCGGTATAAAGCTTTGTGTTCGAAGAATAACACCGGGTTCGGGTCTTCAATGGCTGTAGCCAGCAATCCTTTGGCATCGTAAGGAAATGCCGGATAAACTACTTTCAGTCCCGGGGTGTGTGTAAACCATGCTTCGTTGGTCTGGGAGTGAAACGGACCTGCCCCTACTCCAGCTCCACAGGGCATCCGGATAACAACATCTGCTTCCTGTTCCCAGCGATAATGGGCTTTTGCCAGATAGTTTACAATCGGGTTGAAACCCGAACTGACAAAATCGGCGAATTGCATTTCCATAACCGATTTAAATCCATTGACGGATAGCCCCATGGCCGCCGAGACAATGGCCGATTCACAAATGGGCGTGTTTCGAACGCGTTCTTTACCAAACTGCTCCACGAACCCCTCGGTGATCTTGAAAACCCCGCCGTATTCGGCTATGTCCTGTCCCATGATCACAAGATTATCATGGCGTTCCATGGATTGCCTCAATCCTTCCGAAATGGCGTCGACCAATCTTAGCTCAGTAGTTTTTTTCGATGGTGTAATATCCTGATATATAAATTCTTTGTATACATCACTTAATTCAATACTTTCACTTGATTGAATCACTTCCTCATCGAAAGCGAGGTCCAGGTTTTCGTTGATCTCGTGGACGATCTCCTTCTTGATCTCAACTTCCAGTTCTTCAGAAAGAACACCACTGTTCCGAAGGTATTCGGCATAATTTGTTATAGGGTCCTTGGCATCCCACTGGTCCATGAGTTCCTGCGGAACGTATTTCGTGCCGCTCGCCTCTTCATGTCCGCGTACCCTGAAGGTCTTTAATTCCACCATCACGGGTCTCGGGTCTTTTCGCATGCTTTCGGTAATCGACTTCAGCCTGGTGTAAACCTCAACAATATTATTCCCTTCAATGATATGGCTCTCCATACCATAGCCTATCGCACGATCCACCAGATTCTCACAATTGTACTGTTCTGAAGTAGGTGTGGAAAGCCCGTAACCGTTGTTCTCGATACAAAACAAAACGGGC
>JAUIIU010000119.1 GCA_030431695.1 Bacteroidia bacterium
CTCCACTCAAATAGCTCTGATGGATCACGTTATTCTGTATCATCAGGTTGTCGTAGATGAATTCCCCGCGGTATTTATTGTTCGCCACTATCCCTCCTACTTTGGCTGCGGCCAGGAAGACGTAATCCGGTCGTTCCGAAGTAAAGAAATCGGCCACTGCGGCACTATCGCGCAGATCGAGTTCGTTACTGCTCCGCAGCACGAAATTCTCGTAGCCTTCTGCCTTTAGCTGTCTTAAAATAGCACTCCCCACCAGGCCGTTATGGCCCGCCACATATATCCTGGCGTCCTTTTCCATCAATTATTCGTAATAATTAAGCGTGTTATAACCTCCATCCTTAAGGTACTGCTCCTTTTGCATTAGTTTAAGATCGGCTTCCATCATTTCCTTAACGAGTTCGGATAGCCGGTACCTGGGTTCCCAACCTAATTTATCCTTGGCCTTGGAAGCATCACCTACCAAAAGATCGACCTCGGTGGGACGGAAATAATTAGGGTCCACGGCCACTACTTCTTTGCCAACATCCAGCTTGAAGCGCTCATCGCTTGCACTTTCAACATAGGCTTTTTCATTTTCCCCTTCGCCTTCGAACCGAAGTGTCACCCCTATTTCGCTAAAGGCCATCTTTATGAAATCGCGCACCGAGGTGGTCACCCCTGTGGCTATCACCCAGTCTTCGGGTTCATCGGCCTGCAGTATCATCCACATCATCCTTACATAGTCCTTCGCATGGCCCCAGTCGCGCTTGGCATCCAGGTTCCCTATATATAATTTATCCTGAAGGCCCAGGGCAATTCTAGATGTAGCCCTGGTGATCTTTCGGGTCACGAAGGTCTCTCCCCGTATAGGCGATTCGTGGTTGAACAGGATCCCGTTACAAGCAAACATATTGTAGGCCTCCCTGTAATTGACAGTCGCCCAGTAAGCATACAGCTTCGCCACCCCGTATGGGCTTCTTGGGTAGAATGGGGTGGTCTCCGTTTGTGGCACTTCCTGAACCTTTCCGTAGAGTTCCGAAGTTGAGGCCTGGTACACCTTGCATTTCTCCTCCATCCCCAGGAAGCGAACAGCTTCCAATATCCTCAACGCGCCGATCCCATCTGCGTTAGCAGTATATTCGGGAATCTGAAAGGACACCTGCACATGGCTCATGGCCGCCAGGTTGTAGATCTCATCGGGTTGGATCTCATGGATCAGGCGAATTAAATTGGTGCTGTCCGTCATATCCCCGTAATGCAGGATAAAGCTCCTGTTATCGGTATGCGGATCCTGGTATAGGTGGTCGATCCTGTCGGTATTGAAAAGAGAGGAACGGCGTTTGAGTCCGTGGACGATATAGCCCTTCTTCAGTAAGAATTCACTCAGATACGCACCGTCCTGTCCCGTAATTCCTGTTATAAATGCAACTTTCATATAGTAGTTTTCCTGGTTGATCTAGGTTAATAATCTATTGTACACCCGGAGGTATGATCCCGCCTGTTTCTCAGCCCTGAACATTTCCCTGGCATAGGATCGGATTTCCGAGGAATCAAATTCGTATTTGCCATTCAGCAGGTCGTTGATCCCTTCGGCCAGGCTTTTCGCTTCCGGCTTTCCCACCAGGATACCGTTCACACCGGTCCTGATATGTTCTTTCATTCCGCCGGTTTCGAACGCAATGACCGGCGTGCCGGCCGCAAAGGCTTCCAGCATCGTATTCGGGAGGTTGTCTTCCCTACTTGGAAGGACAAAAGCATCGGCGGCTGCATAACAATTCGCGATCTCCTGTTCTTGCGTCTTATAGCCCAAAGGTATGATTTTTACATTTTTGTTGGTAACGCTCAGGCTGCCTTTTCCCATGGTGAGCACAGTTAATTCTGAAGTGATATTTTCCAGAGCTTCCGAAAGCAGGTCAAAACCTTTTCGATGAATATCCAGTTGGGCGGCAGTGAACAGTAATACTTTCCCGGAAGTATCTATGTTCAATTCCTTCCTGGCACTTTCCTTATCGATCGAACCGAATAAGCCTGTATCGATACTATTGGGTATAGTTTCCTGAATTCCGAAGGAATCGAACACCTTGCTCTTTACAGCTTTTTCAAGTAGCCAGCCGGAAGGACTGATCACAGCCCCTTTATCCACCTGCCCGATTGCCTTTTGCTTGATCTCCCTGGCTTCTGCGTCCAGGGAAGCCACCGAACTATTCTGTAACTCGTCGGCCTCGTAGTGAAACAGGCCGGAGAACGGATTCATATCGTGCAATGTCCATACGATCGGTTTGTGCAGCGCGTTGAAGAAACTCGGGAAATTGAGGATATTCCCCACCCAATGCAGGTGAACGATATCCGCTTCGCGGATCAGGGGATGTGTTTCCAGCTGAAGCCTGCTGAATGGACTGCTGATCACTTCGAACTTCATTCCGGGCTCTAAGGATCTCAATTTTGAATTGAACTTTTCGAGCTCCGAAGGTGAGGCCATGGACTTTAATTTCGCAATGAACCGGTTGGCAATAGATGGTTTCTCATACCGAAACATGGGGTCGTCAATTTGCCGGCCGTCGAAATCCATGGTGAGGGTATTGGAAACATAGGCCGAAGAAACACCCGTATCCCTAAGCGCGTTGTGTAGCCTGAATGCCGCGATTCCGGCTCCTCCTTTTGGGGATGTGGTTACCTGGACAATCTTCATGATACCTTTTTGTTGATGAGCTTGTGGTAGATCTTCCTCGCAAATTCTTTGGAATACCTCCTGAAATATGCCTTGGGGTAACCGTAAAACACCCGGTCTATACAAACCGTGTTGAACTTTCGGACCAACTGCCAGAAGCCATCCTTTTTGGGAGAATCCCAGGAGTGATCCCACAAGTGGACAGCAATGGTATTTTCGGTGACGAATTCCTTGTAATCCTTATCCCTGTCCTGGTAGGTAAGTGGGTAAAAATAGTCAGTATTGAGGATGTGATCTCCTTCCCCTAAATTCTCCGTACTAACTATTTCCTTAAAAGTATGTGTG
>JAUIIU010000063.1 GCA_030431695.1 Bacteroidia bacterium
CTTTCGGACTCCTGTCCTCATCGAAGATCAATTGGGTGATCCCATAGCGATCACGCAGATCCACCCAGACCATAAATCCTTTATCCCTTGTTTTCTGGACCCAGCCGGCCAGGGTTACAACCTTGTTGATATCGTTAGCTCGAAGCTCTCCGTTGGTATGTGTTCTGTACATTTCTGTATCTTAAAAGATAGGGGGCAAAGGTAAGAAGTAATTGAGTATTGAGATAGCGATTGAAATATTATTGGTAAGATTCATAATGTGTTTAAAAAAATTTACAGAAAACCCTGAAATCATAATTTTTTTTCATAAAAACTTTAGTATTTTTAGTTACTTAACAAAAACTTAAACATTATGAAACAAAACAACCAATTCTTCAGGTTATGCCTGTTCTTGCTTTTTGTTCTGCCGAGTATGGTGTTGGCACAGACCAACATCACAGGAAGCGTGAACGATCAGAACGGGGATGCCCTGCCCTTTGTTAATGTAATTGAGAAAGGAACCAGCAATGGAACTACCACCGATATTGATGGTAATTTCAGCATTGATGTTTCCAGTGTTCCAGCAACACTGGTGTTTTCATCGCTAGGTCTTGAAACGATGGAACAAGTCGTTTCAGGCTCCCCGGTCAATGTGACCATGGCAGAGTCTGCTCAGGCTCTTGGTGAAGTAATCGTGACCGGTCTGGCAACCTCTACAAAGAGGACTAATGCCGCCAATGCGGTATCTTCCATATCAGCCGATGAATTAACCGGTATTACAACCCAGTCCGGTTTGGATGGGGCGTTATACGGAAAATTCAATGGTGCCGAGATCAAATCGAACTCCGGGGCACCGGGAGGAGGTATCTCCATGCGCCTCAGAGGTGTTACTTCTATCTTTGGAGACCAGCAACCGCTGTTCATCGTCGATGGGGTTTATGTTGATAACTCATCCATTGGATTGGGTAACAATATCGTTAGTGAGGCCGCCGGTGGAGGGAACCCTTCCTCTAACCAGGATGACGCATCTAACCGTATTGCCGATATCGACCCAGAAGACATTGAGAATGTAGAGATTCTGAAAGGAGCATCTGCAGCCGCTATCTACGGATCCCGTGCAGCTGGTGGTGTTGTGATCATCACAACAAAAAGAGGTAGAAAAGGAGACGCAAGAGTCTCGTTCTCCCAAACTTTGGGATTGCGAAGTCCTACACAATTACTGGGCTTGAGAGACTGGCAGCCAAGCGAGATCGAAGCGTTCGGCGGGCCGGCGAATTTCAATACGGCAAATCTTAGAGACTACGAAGCCGAATTGTTCGACCACACAAGAGTGTCCTACACCACGAGATTCACGACTTCAGGAGGAGCAAATAAAACAGACTACTTCTTCGGAGCTACGCATAAGAACGAACCCGGGCTTGTTGATAATACAGGCTATGTAAAAAGTTCTGTTCGTTTGAATATCGGACAAAAATTCACAGACTGGATGGATCTTTATGTGACTTCCAACTACATCAATTCTAAGTCTGACCGTGGTTTCTTTAACAATGGTAATGCCAACCGTACGGTTGGATATGCCCTGGCGTTTACCTATCCTTGGGAGGATCTTTCCCCATCGGACGGTGTCTATCCGCAGGGTGGTGCAGGATCCAACGTATTAGAGACTGTGGCGATCACTACTAACCGTGAAGAGATCAACCGTTTTATCGGTAGTGCCACATCAAATATCAAGATCATTGATGGTGATATGAACCGTCTGAAATTAGTTCTACAAGGTGGTTTCGATCAGTACACCTTACGATCCACAAGTATATTCCCGAAAGAGCTGTCCTATTTCAGGGATCCAACTTCCCTTGGAGGTGTGGCTATTTCAGGATCAACTGTGAACACCAACTTCAACCTTTCGGCTTTCCTGGTACATAACCTGGATCTGGACAACGGGTTGAGCTTTACTACACAGTTTGGTAACTTCCTTCAGGATTTCGACCGAAATACTGTGATCACTATTGCCACCGGGCTTAACGGTTCTCAGACCAACCTGGGGCAGTCGTCAAGTGTCTCTACTCAGCAAACCATAATCCCTCAGAAGGATACAGGGTTCTTTGGGCAAACAGAGATCAACTGGGATGATAAGATCATTGCCACAGGAGGTATCCGGGGGGACAAGTCAACGAATAACGGAGACGCAAGTAAAACTTATTACTACCCTAAAGGTAACCTTGCGATCAACATCCACAATTTCGGAGTGTTTGGAGATGATAGTTTTATTTCCAGTCTGAAACCAAGAGTTGCTTACGGGGAATCCGGAAGATTTTCTGCCTTTAATGACAGGTTCTCCCAGATGAACGCACAGTTCATCGACGGAACTTCGGGATTAAGTGTAGCTAACTTGAGAGGTAACCCGGACGTAGGTCCCGAGCGACAGTCGGAATTGGAATACGGACTTGACCTTGGACTCTTCGACGGAAGGATCGTATTCGAAGGAAGTATTTATAACAAGAAGATTGACGATCTGCTGTTAAGAACGAATGTGCCTTCTTCTTCAGGATTTACCGAAGCTGTTAAAAACGCGGGTGAACTTGAGAACAGGGGTGTGGAATTAAACCTTAATGCTGCCATCATTGACACTGAAGATCTTCAGTGGACTGCTAATGTTAAGTGGTGGAAGAATGAATCTGAAATCACAAGACTGGATGTTCCTGCCTTTACCGAAGGTGGATTTGCTGCATCGCTGGGTACTTTCCTTATCCAGGAAGGTATGAGTGCGACCCAGATCGTTGGAACTTATAATCCGGCCGATTTCACTGCTGCCGAGATCGCCGAGAGAGATCCGGAAGGAGATGGATTCTTCGTTTATGGAAACGCAGAACCCGACTTCCAGATGTCCTGGTTCAACCAGGTAAGCTATAAAGGATTCGATCTTACATTCCTTTGGCACTGGAAAGAAGGTGGTGATGCGATCAACCTTACCACGCTTCTTTATGACCTTGCAGGTACAACATGGGATTATGATGACTTCGGACTTGATCCATCAGGGCAATTGTCCAATGGAGATTACAGGGCCAGTCAGGCATTTGTGAACCCGGAACCGGTAATCGAGGACGCGGGGTATATCAGACTTCGTGAGGTTGGACTTTACTACACCTTCCCGAACAGATGGATAGATTTTATCGATAAGGTAAAAGTAGGTGTCTCCGGACGAAACCTGATCAATATCTTCGACTATAACAGTTACGATCCTGAATCATCGAATTTTGGTAATAACGTACTGGCGAACAACGTGGAGGTGACCCCTTATCCGGCGTCAAAGTTTGTGAACTTCCACCTGAATGTTAACTTCTAAAAAAAACAGTATGAAAAATATATTTATAAAGATCTTTTTCTTTTCCGCTATCCTGGTTTTTTCAGGTAGTTGTGAACTGGAAGAAATAGATAACCCGAATGCACCCAGTGTAGAAAGTTTCGCAGAGGGTGCATCGCAGGCGGATATCCAGTTGCTCGCGGCCGGACTTGAAGCTGTTATGCGAAACGACCTGGAATTTCATTACGATACCATGAGTATCCTTGGCAGGGAGTATTACGACCTCTCCGGAGTAGATCCACGATTTACCGGAGAATTGCTGAAAGGGCCTCTGGATAATAACGGATTCCTTACCACAAGGGCATTCGCGGCCTGGTACAAGATCGTAAAAGGAGCGAATGTTCTACTGACCGCCGTTGAGAATTCTCAGGCCGGATTTACCGATGCCGACAAGAATGGTTACTACGGTTATGCGAATACCTTAAAGGCCTATGCTTTACTGATGGTTTTAAATCGTCAGTACCAGAATGGGATACGCCTGGAAGTGGCAGATCCCGATAATTTAGGGCCGATCGTAGGATACGATGCCGCACTAACTGGAATCATGGATCTTCTGAATGAAGGTTTTGCAAATTTAGCGAATGCAGGTTCAGGTTTTGATTATGCCATGAGTTCAGGGTTCGAATCGTTCGACAGCCCGTCAACCTTTGCCCAATTCAACAGGGCTATCGCAGCTCGTGTAGCTTTGTATCAAGGGAATATGGCGGAAGTTCGTTCCTTGTTAAACGCGTCTTTCTTCGATATCGGTGGTGATATGAACATGGGAGTGAAGCATGTATTCGGTGCTACGGGTAACGATATCCTGAATGCACAGTTTCACGTACCTAATCAATCCGGGCAGGAATTCATGATCCACGATTCATGGATAGCTGACGCCGAGGCAGGAGATGCCAGAGTTGCAGAGAAGTCTAACCTTTTCTCTCCGGGTGATCCTCCGGTACCCACGACTGTTATGTTCGATGGGTTAACCGCCGATTACCAGGTTGCAGTTTACGACAGCAATACGGATCCGGTATATTTGATTCGTAACGAAGAATTGATCCTGATGTATGCTGAAGCCCAGGTAAACAATAATACTGCCGAAGCTCTGGCAGGGATCAATGCTGTTCGGAATGCCGCCGGACTTGCCGATTACGCAGGTGCGACCGACGCAACTTCCCTGATCGAGGAGATACTGAACCAAAGACGTTATTCGTTGATAGCCGAAGGACACCGCCTGGTGGATCTTCGTCGTCTTGGAAGATTGAATGAGAATTACATCCCATTGGATCGTCCGGGTGATAATATCCTGGATTCGTTCCCAACACCTTTCAACGAAGGATTGTAATTCAGAATAATGTAAAAATGAAATCCCCTCTCAATAACGAGAGGGGATTTTTTTATGCAGCATCATCGAGCGCAATCTCCGGGCCAGTATCATCCTTACTTCGCCATCTCCTGATACGCAATTTGATCTTGTGCACGATATAGAACAGTACCGGCACGATGATAAGTGTAAGGAAAGTAGCAATTATAAGTCCGTAGATCACCGCCCAGGCCAGAGGCCCCCAGAAGATCACGTTATCACCTCCCAGGTAGAAGTTCGGATCAAATTCGGTAAACATCGAAGTAAAATCTATGTTCACCCCAATCGCCAGTGGGATAAGTCCCAATACAGTCGTGATCGCCGTTAATATTACCGGTCGCAGACGTGCCCGGCCACCTTTTACAATGATATCTTTGATCTCCTCCTTCGGTAACAGGGCGTTGTCCGGCAGATTCTGCTCAACAATACTCCGGTCGATGAGTAGCTGGGTATAATCCAGGAGGACCACTCCGTTGTTAACCACAATTCCCGCAAGTGAGATGATCCCCATCATGGTCATCATGATCACAAAGGAAGCACCTGTGGCAAGGATTCCCCCGAACACCCCGATAAAACTCAGGAAGATCGCCAGCATGATTATGGTGGGTTTCGAGATCGAACTGAATTGGAAGATGAGGATAAGCATGATTAGCCCTAAACCGGAGAAGAAAGCTCCCATAAGAAAGGCCATTTGCTTGTTCTGTTCCTCGATCTGACCCGTGTAATCGATCTGGATCGAATCCGGTAGATTTTCAAAATTGGCCATTTCGGCCTGGATCTTACTCACGATGGCTCCGGCATCAGTGTAACCCGGTGCCAGGGCTGAATAGACGGTTACTACCCTTCGCGTATCCCGGTGCTTGATAGCACTGAACGAAGAGGTGTTTTTCTGAACAGCTACCGCCGAAATAGGCACTTCTTTGATCTGACCGCTGGATTGATCCCTGAAAGTAATATTCTGGTTGAAAAGTGCAGAAGTACTGTAGCGGTCATTCTCATCGAAACGCACATTGATGTCGTAATCTTCACCATCCTTCTTATAAATACCGGCCTTTTCACCGAAGAGGGATCGTCTCAACTGGTTGGCCACCATACCGGCAGGAACACCAAGTTCTCCGGATTTCTCGCGGTCCACAACCACCTGCATTGCCGGCTTACCTTTGTTCACGTCTATCTTCAATTCATCTATTCCCGGTATACTTTTCGAATTGATGAAGTTTCGCATCGTTTCTGCCGTAGCGATAAGCTCGTCATAATCGTTTCCTTCCAGTTCTATATTGATCGGATATCCGGCAGGTGGTCCAACCGCATCCTTCTCTACGGAAATCGTTACTCCTGGATATATACCATGCAGAGCTTCCTGTACTTTCTTCCGAAGTAGTTCAGAATCTTTTCCCTTTCGGAATTTGAACTCACGCATGGTGGCTGTGATCTTTCCGCGGTTCGGCATCTCAGCAGCACTTCCCCCATCAGTGAATGGGTTCCCGGCTCCTTCACCTACCTGTGATACGGCCGATTCGACCATAAAATTGTAGTCATTGCCTTCAAAATACTCCTTGTTGGTGACTACAGCATATACGCGCTGTTCGATCTGTTTAGTTATCTCGTTGGTCTTGTTGATATCAGTTCCCTCAGGGTACTCGATATATACGATGATCTGGTTGGGGGTGTTGTCCGGGAAGAATTCCACACTGGTTCGCTGCGATCCTACCGAAGCCCCAAATCCCATGAACACTACGATAAGTAGTCCGAAGATTCCGATCACGAACATTGCGGGTTTCCTTCCGCTCAAAGCCCAGGCCAGGAACCTCTGGTACGAATTCTCGATCCTGGTAAGAATACGTTGCTGGAATCCAATTGCTGCTCGCTTCAGTACATATTTATAAATCCAGAACAAGATGACGATCAGGACCATCAGCGACCCCAATCCCTTCATCGGTCCTCCAACAAGGAATATAAAGAAGCCTATGGGGCCCATGATTACCGTAAGGCGCATCAATTGCCTTGTGGTGAGAACTTTTTCCCCGGTTTCCATGAACTTTGATACCAGCATTGAGTTTATGAAGATGGCTACAAACAGAGAAGAACCAAGTACCACCGACAGGGTGATAGGGAAGAACTTCATAAATTCCCCCATAATACCCGGCCAAAGTCCTAACGGGATAAATGCCGCTACGGTTGTGGCGGTAGAAATAATGATCGGAAATGCAATTTCCCCAATACCTTTCTTGGCCGCCTCCATTCTGGACATACCCTCTTCATCCATGAGACGGTAGACATTCTCAACAACCACGATCCCGTTATCCACCAGCATCCCCAATCCCATGATCAAACCAAAGAGGATCATTGTATTCATAGTATAACCCAGCAATGAAAGGATCATGAAACTCATGAACATCGACATGGGTATGGCAAATCCAACGAACAGTGCATTTCGGAATCCGAGGAAGAACATCAGTACTGTTACTACCAGTATGATACCGAATATGATATTGTTCACAAGGTCTTTTACCTGGTTGTCGGTTTTTGCACTTTGGTCGTTTGCCTTAGTGACGGAAACGTCCAATGGGAACACATTTTCGGTGACGTCTTCAAGGATCAGGTCGATCTTCTCCACGGCTGCGATCATATTCTCACCCGATCGCTTCTTTACATCCAGCATTACAACATTTTGTCCAAAATCACGGGCGTAAGTGGTCTTGTCTTCTTCCTTAAAACGAATTTCGGCTATATCGCGAAGATAAACGGCACCGTTCTCGTTCTTGACAACGAAATGTTCCAGTTCCTCGGGTTTTTCGATCTCGCCTAACACACGGATCGTTCGCCTTTGCCCGCTGGTGATCAGGTTTCCTGCCGACATCGTCATATTCTCGTTCCGTATGGTATTAAGCACATCGTCGAAACTTACTTTGGCCGCCATCATCTTGTAGATGTCCACGGCTACTTCGACCTCCAGCTCCTGCGCCCCACGAATGTCAACCCCTTTGATCTCGGGGAGTTTTTCTATCTCGTCCTCCAAATATTCGGCGTATTCCTTCAGCTTTACAACCGGGTAATTTCCAGTGATGTTTATATTCAGGATCGGCATCTCTTCACTTAGACTTAGGGCAAACACATTTGGTTCCACCTTTGCCCCGTTGAACAAGGGCCAGTCTTCATTGGCGGTTTCAGTATCGACCTCGTCCTTTACCTTTTGCTTCGCCTGGTCCACGGAAATATCTTCGTCGAACTCAACAGTGATTATCCCGTAATCCTCCTGGGAGGTGGAAACGATCTCTACTACGTTGGATATGTTCCTGAGCTTGTCTTCAAGCGGATCCACGATCAGCCGTTCTATGTCTTCAGAAGTATTCCCCGGATAAGGGATGGAGATATAGATCTTTGTCTCATTCACTTCCGGGAAACTCTCGCGGGGCATACTATTGTATGCACTTAGTCCCAGGAGCAGGAACAAACCGATCATTACGTAGATGATAGTTGGATTATCTATAGCCCAGCTCGAAAGGAAAAATTCCTTGTTAACCTTTTTCTTTTTCGCGCTCATGGTCTATTGATTTATGATTTGTACTTCCTGTCCGTTTTTCACCGATCTCGCACCTTCCACGATTATAGCGTCACCCTTTGCAAGTCCGGACAATACTTCGATATAGTCTCCCTGTGCCTTACCTGTCGTGATAATGCGCCTGTCTGCCTTTTTATGGCCATTGGTCCCGTCCCCATCTATCGCGGCATAAACGTACTGGTCGCCCTCGGCATTTTCCGAGATCACGCTGAGGGGGATCATGATGGCCGCTTCGTTGGTATAATCGTTGATCCTTAGACGGGCGGTAAGATTTGGTTTAATAGTTCCATTCTTGTTCGGAACTCCAACTTCTACGGTAAATGCACGGTTGTTCGGGTTGATATAGCTGCCGGTCTGACGCACCTTAGACACAATATCCTCTCCGAGGACCGGTAACGAGATCGAAACTTCCTTCCCGGGAACGATAGTTCCGATGTAACGTTCCGGAACATCGGCCTTGATGTACATGTCGCTAAGGTTTACGATGCGGAAAATTGCCTGTCCCGGCGACACCACCGTACCCTGGTCCGTGATCACATCATCGATCACGCCGGAGAAAGGTGCTCTAACAGTGGTCTTTGCCAACTGACTCTCGAGTTGCTTTACCGAATTGCTGGTAGCCTCGTAATTGGCCTTGGCCTGCAGGTACTGTATCTCCGAACCGATCTTCTGTTGCCATAGTCTTTCCTGCCTGTCGAATGTGGTACGAGCCAGTTCTTCCTGAACCTTCAATTGACTCAGCTGACTGCCTAGTCCGCCATCATCTATCCTTGCAAGGACCTGTCCTTTCCGCACTTTATCACCTTCATTTACCAGAACCCTGGTAAGTATTCCCTGGTATTCAGGATAAATGATAACGTTCTGGTTGGTTTCAACATTCCCCTGTATTTCCACAAAGTGCTGGAACAGGGTGTCCTTGAGCTTCACAGTGGTTACCAGTGGCGCGTTGTCTGTAGTATCTAGTCTCTTTATGGCAGCCTCGAGCCTTGTGAGTTTATCCTGAAGCTCTGTTTGCTCATTCCTGATCTCGTCTTTTCGGGCTAACATGTTCTCCAGGTTGCCTTCCTCTATCAGTTGGTCTACGCTTTTATTGTTTCCTCCACCCCCGCAGGCGCTGAGCAGGGTTGTGAGTATAAGGATGAATGCAAATTTTTTCATGTTCTTGATGTGGTGTTATGGGTTTTTTAGTTGAGGTGTATTCAATACGGTTTCCAGTTCGGTTTTGGCGTTGATCACGTCAAGCATCGACTGAAAATATTGCTGTTGTGCGGTGTACAACTGCGTTTGAGCCTGGCGAAGTTCGAAGCTGGTCGCTATTCCTTCGGTGAACTTCACCTGGTTCTTGTTTTCGATCCGTTCTGCCAGCGATAGGTTTTTCTTGGAATTCTGGTAATTTTCAACCGTGAACTGGTAGTTGCTCTTTGCAGAATCGAATTGCAACCTGATATTCTGGACGGTCTCCTGCAGCTGGGTTTCGGCCTGTTTTACGGCGATCTTAGCCTGTTGGGTTCTTGCCCCTCTCATACCACTGCTGAAGATCGGGATGTTCATGGACACTCCGAGGATGGAAGATTGGAACCAGCGTTGGTCACCATCCAGGAAGGTGAACTCATCACTGTTAGCCTGGGTGGCGTAGTTCACGAAAGCATTCAGGGTTGGTAATGCCCTGCTTTTTTCAAGTTTCAGTTCCAGGTTTCGTTGTTCGGTTAAATTGAAAGCGATCTTGTAATCGATGTTATTCTCGACATTGAGGTCGCTATCCATAAATGTTAAATTGACATTGCGACTGGTGAGGTCATCCAGGCTTTCTGAAAGTGAAACGGTTTCAGCAAGTTCTATACCTAGCGCCACCTTGAACATCTGTCGCGCGATGTCCTCGGTGCGGACTGCATTGTTGAGCTGTGTTTGAACATCCAGCAGCGTGATCTCCAGTTGTTCCACATCTTCTTCCTCTGCAAGTCCGTTCTCGAATATCTTACGAGTTTCGAACAGGTTCTTTTCTAGGTTTTCTTTGTTTTTCTGAAAGATGGAAACCAGTTCTTCCGCAAGCAGTACACTGCCATAAGAATTGATGACTCCCTTTCGGATCTCCAGTTGTACCTTCTCGTCAGCGTTTTCCGTATAGTCCAGGAAGGTCTTTGCAGCCTGCAGGCCAACCAGGTAACTTCCGTCAAAGATTAGTTGTTCCAGGGTGGCAGTGGCCGAAGCGATCTGCTGGGTTCCAAAGACCACTGGAGTGAAGGTACCGGGTTCGCCGCCAACAAATTCCGCGGGAATCAGGTTGACCGGCTGCTTCAGGTTGTTCTGATAGTTCAGGTTGGCCCGTAGCTGAGGTAATCCTGTGGCTGTGGTTTCCCATTTCTGTTTAATAGCCTTCGCGATGTCCCTCCTTGAATTGATAGCCGTATAGTTGCTGTCCAGCGCGAAGGATATGGCTTCTTCAAGGGTGAACTCATACGTTTTGGGATTTTGTCCGTAGGATACTGCCATCCCAATGAACAAAACGAGTAATGTTAGGTTTTTACGCATTGTGCACTGTGGTTTTGATGAATTTATTTAGTGTCTTAAGTCCTTCTTTGGTAACAATCCCACGAAGGTGATATTCCAAGTAATCTTCAATAAGTTGCACCTTAGAGAATCTTGGTGAAGGGAATAGCGCTTCGTCCTTGATCCCATTCACACCTATGAAATAGATTCGGGATACAAAGTCAATATCCAGGTTCTCACGGTACAGCCCCATTTCCACTCCCCGTTTCAGGTTTCGCAGCGTACATTCGCTCATCTTACGGTAGTGCTGCGCCTTCATGGCTTCGTGTATTTCGGGGTAATACTTCTGTAACTGGTATTGCGGACTCACCTTTTCGTTCTTCAGGTGTACCATGACCAGTTTCTTTATCTCATACAATTCCTCTATAGGGTTTTTCTGAAGTGTGCAGATACAATCAATTCCATGGGAGATCAGCTCGAACATATTCATGGTCGTTTCATGCACCAGCTCCGTCTTATTCTTGAAATGAGTATAGATCGTTTTCTTCGAAATGCCCAGTTCCCTTGCAATGTCATCCATCGTCACGCTCTTGAATCCAAGTGTGATGAACATTTCGGTTGCCTTTTGAATAATCTTGTCTTTCATATGAGGGGCAAAAGTAGTCAAGGAAACTTTTAAAACTATAAAAGTTTCCAAAGTTTTACATTTTTTTAACATACAGGTTAAGTAGGGTATTCAACAAGTGTTTTTATGATACTTTTCGCATGAAGTACAATTACAAGCTGTATTTTAGCAGGAAATTTTGCCGGAATGGATTTATTGAAGCAGTACGGGAACTCACTGGAACTTCAGCTCGAGGGAGTTGTAACCACTCGAGAGCCCGCCCAGCTGTACGAACCGATCAGGTATATACTGGAACTTGGCGGAAAGAGATTGCGTCCCATACTTACACTTATGAGTTGTGATTTCTTTGGTAAGGATCATATGGAAGCGATGAATGCTGCGCTGGCTGTAGAACTCTTCCACAATTTCTCGCTCATTCACGATGATATCATGGACAATGCTCCGCTGAGACGGGGAGAGGAAACTGTTCATGAGAAGTGGGATCTGAATACCGGGATACTTTCTGGTGATGCTATGTTAATACTGGCATACCAGTTGTTCGAATCGTATGAACCAAAACTATTCAGGGACCTTGCCCGCTTGTTCAGCAAAACAGCTATTGAAGTTTGTGAAGGACAACAGTTTGATGTGGACTTCGAACAAAGGGAAGATGTTTCCATAGACGAGTACATACGGATGATAGACTTCAAAACAGCCGTACTTATAGGTGCCTCCATGAAAATGGGAGCCATTGTTGCCGGTGCTTCTTCGAGTTGTCAGGAGAACATTTATGAATTCGGGCGAAACCTGGGCATTGCATTTCAGTTACAGGATGATTACCTCGACGCTTTCGGGAATCCTGATACCTTCGGAAAACAGATAGGGGGAGATATCATCGCCAATAAGAAAACCTATCTTTACCTCACAGCCCTGGATCTCTGTGATGCATCCGAATCGGCAGAACTCAAACACCTATACAGTATCAGGCCGAAAGACCCTACCGATAAGATCGCGATCGTGAAACGTCTCTTTGAATCTTCTGGAGCGGTTGAGGCCGCGCAAAAGTTGATCCTCAGCTATACGGACAGGGCCAATGATGTTTTGAACAAGATCGAAATTCCCGAAGACAGGAAAGCAAACCTGAAGGCATTCGGAGAATGGCTGATGAATCGAAAGGTCTAAAAATATACTCTGAAAAAAGGCATCCAGGCATTGGCGTAAATACTCTTCTCATCTTCGTATAACACATCGTATCGTATGCCAACGGTGAAATTGTTCGAACGGAAACCCGCACCGAGGAAAAGAGCCGGGTACCAGTAATTCTCATCTTCAAGGGCAAGGCGCGAATCGTACATCCGGTTTACATTGAGTTCTTCGAACTCCGCCGAAAGCTGAATTTCCGGGATCACGTTGAACAGGGAGATCAAGGAGCCACCGATTATGGTGGAGGAATAGGTGTCCTTCTGACTGTTATACGTACCGTTGAGACCAACACCAAGGGCAAACCGTTCGTCGAATTGATAGATAGCACTAGGCGCAAGGGTACCACTGAAGAAACCATTTCCGAAGCTGAGTCCGATACCTCCTCCAAAACGAACATTGTTCCAGAAAGAACTGGCTTTTGTCTCCTGCGCCCGAACGTTAACTGTCGCAAAGCAAAATGAACATATAAGCAGTATGGAGAAGTGTTTTATGCCTGTTTTCATGCTGAAATGTCTTGGTTAACGGCTTCATAAATATATATAATTAAAAGTCTTAGTTGTTGGATTTGTTGTATTTTTGTACTCGTTTATCAAACTTATAGCCTCGATTTTCTAAATCATGGATCGATATTCTTTTCTAAACGCGGTACACCCTTCATATATCGCAGAACTTTACGATAAATACTTGCAATTTCCGGATTCAGTTGAACCCAGCTGGCGCGCATTTTTCCAGGGATTCGATTTCGGAATTGAAAACGGATCACTCGAGGCATTGGGTATTGAAACTGCCGCCGGTGCGGTTCCGGAAAACGTTCTGAAAGAATTCCAGGTAGTCCGGCTTATTGATGGTTACAGGAGCAGGGGTCACTTATTCACACGTACCAACCCGGTTCGTGAGCGAAGAAAATACAGTCCGACCCTGGCAATAGAAAATTTCGGACTTTCCGAAGACGACATGCAGATCACTTTCCACGCGGGAGAGATCCTGGGGATTGGGGAAGCTACCTTAGAGGTTATTATTGAACATCTTGAAAGTATCTATTGCGACAGCATCGGTGTAGAGTATATGTACATCCGTAAGCCCGAGGAGATTGAATGGATTCAGAAAAAACTGAACATAAACGATAACCAACCGAACTTTTCCAAGGCACTTAAACTCCATATACTGAACAAGCTCAATGAGGCCGTGTCTTTTGAGAATTTTCTGCACACCAAATACGTCGGACAAAAACGTTTTTCACTGGAAGGTGGCGAAAGTCTTATCCCGGCACTTGATGCGCTGGTGGAAAGTGCGGCCAATAAAGGAGTTGAGGAATTTGTGATGGGAATGGCGCACAGGGGACGTTTGAATACCCTCACCAATATCTTTGGGAAAAGCGCAAAAGATATTTTCAGTGAATTCGACGGGAAGGATTACGAACAGGAGATCTTCGACGGTGATGTGAAATATCACCTTGGCTGGACCTCGCACCGGGAAACCGATAGCGGAAAAAAGATCAACCTCAATATCGCACCTAACCCTTCACACTTGGAAACCGTTGGTGCGGTCGTCCAGGGAATAGCAAGGGCGAAACAAGACAGGTACCACAAAAATAATATTGGCAAGGTACTGCCGATCGTGGTTCATGGTGATGCTGCGATCGCGGGGCAGGGCCTTGTTTACGAAGTGGTTCAAATGGCTCAATTGGACGCCTACCGAACCGGGGGAACCATTCACATCGTTGTGAATAACCAGGTTGGGTTTACCACAAATTACCTCGATGGTCGATCTTCGACATATTGTACCGATGTTGGCAAGGTTACCTTGTCACTTGTGATGCACGTCAATGCAGACGATGCCGAAGCAGTGGTGCATGCAGCCCTATTCGCACTGGATTTCAGGATGGAATTCGGACGTGATGTTTTTATCGACCTGCTCGGATACCGAAAGTATGGTCATAATGAAGGTGACGAACCGCGATTCACACAGCCAAAATTATACAAGGCCATTGCAAAGCAGAAAAACCCGAGAGATATCTATGCTGATAAGCTAATAGCTCAGGGAGTGATCGAGGAAGGATATACTTTGAAACTCGAAGAGGAGTACAAGGCCAAACTTGAAGAGAAGCTCGAAGATTCCCGCAAGGAGGAAAAGACGGAGATCACCGCCATCATGAAAGACGAATGGGAAGGCTTCCATTATTCCAGGCAGGATAGTATGGTGCAGACCTACGATACTTCTGTAACCATGGATCGGTTGACCGAAGTTGCCGCTACGATCACCAATCTGCCGGAAGACCGGAAGTTCCTGAGGAAGATTTCGAAACTGGTGGAAGGCAGGCATAAGATGTTCTTTGAAGATAACAAACTGGATTGGGCCATGGGCGAATTACTTGCCTATGGAACCCTCTTAAAAGAAGGTTACGATGTTAG
Organism: Bacteroidia bacterium; assembly: GCA_030431695.1. Taxonomy (GTDB): domain Bacteria; phylum Bacteroidota; class Bacteroidia; order Flavobacteriales; family Flavobacteriaceae; genus Pukyongia. The sequence continues at coordinate 14,953 of JAUIIU010000063.1, forward strand.
GATAACCGGTCAGGATGTGGAAAGAGGAACTTTCTCACACCGACACGCCGTCATCAAAGTAGAGGACAGTGAAGAGGAGATCGTACTATTGAATGATCTCGGTGAAGAGCAGGGAGAATTCTACATTTACAACTCTTTACTTTCGGAGTACGGTGTAGTTGGTTTCGACTATGGTTACGCCATGGCGAGTCCGCGTACACTGACCATCTGGGAAGCACAGTTCGGCGATTTCAGCAACGGGGCCCAGATCATGATCGACCAGTATATATCGGCTTCAGAAGATAAATGGAAGCTTCAGAACGGGCTGGTAATGTTGTTACCTCATGGTTATGAAGGACAGGGAGCCGAACACTCTTCGGCCAGGATGGAACGTTATCTCCAACTGTGTGCCACCGACAATATGTTCGTGGCCGATTGTACAACACCCGCGAATTTCTACCATCTGTTGCGAAGACAAATGGTTACCGATTTCAGGAAACCACTTATCGTATTTACCCCCAAGAGCTTGTTGCGCCACCCAAAAGTAGTTTCAACCAAAGAGGAAATGGCTAACGGTAGTTTCCAAATGTTGATCGATGATGCTGATGCGACCGTTGCCAAGACCAAGACACTTGTTTTCGTGACAGGTAAGTTTTATTACGACCTGCTGGATCGAAGGGAAAATACCGAACGCGACGATGTGGCATTGGTACGAATTGAACAGTTATTCCCGCTTCCGAAGAAAGAAATTGAAGCCACACTGAAGAAGTACAAGAATGCCAAAGATATTGTCTGGGCCCAGGAGGAGCCAAGAAATATGGGTGCCTGGAGCCATATGTTAATGCATTTGGACGAGGCCAAACAATTTAGGGTGGCATCACGTAGGTTTTACGGTGCGCCGGCAGCAGGTAGTGCAGTTCGTTCCAAGAGACGACATGCCCAAGTATTGGACTATGTGTTCGATAAGAGTAAGGACAATATGTTAATAAGATAATTCAAGTATAAACTATAACAGAATGGTTTTAGAAATGAAAGTTCCCTCACCAGGGGAATCCATTACAGAGGTAGAAATCGCCGAGTGGTTGG
>JAUIIU010000064.1 GCA_030431695.1 Bacteroidia bacterium
CCGGCTTGTCGCCTGGGATCATCGCGCGGCCATCCGCTTGGATCACGAACACGAAGGTTCTGGTTCCGTCCGGCACATCAACCATTTCGTTCAGCAGACGTTGATCCACCACGTTGGACGGAAGCTTGAGCTGCCCCCATTCCCTGACTTTGCCCGGGTGGGTGTAGATGTCGTCATCGAAGGTGCCGTCAAAGCGCAAGGTCTTCTTCTCACCAAGCCATTCCATGAACTCCAGGTCGACAGGCTGAGGTTCGTGGCGGCAGTCCACAAGTACGAACCCAAGGACCAGTTGTTTGCGTTTCTCGAAGTACTGGGTGATGAATTTCTGAAAGGTCTTCTTGTCTTTTTTAGAGACCCTCGCATAGCCATAACCCGGTAGGTCCACCAGGTGCCATTCCTTGTTTATTATGAAATGATTGATAAGCTGTGTCTTCCCCGGTCTTCCCGAGGTCTTCGCCAGGCTCTTGCGCTGCATCAGCATATTGATCAGCGAGGATTTGCCAACATTGCTGCGGCCGATAAAGGCGTATTCCGGCAACGAGCCACTGGGGCATTTAGCGACGTCGCTATTGCTCACTACAAATTCTGCCGATACGATCTTCATGGTACTACACTTAAAATTCTCTTTCCTGCAACCATGCGTACAGCAGGTCGTTAAATTCGTCTGGATGTTCCATCATGGCTGCATGGCCACATTTATCGATCCAGTAGAGGTCGGAATCCGGAAGGAGGTCGTGAAACTCCTTCGCTACGTCGGGTGGTGTGACGTTGTCTTGTTTTCCCCAGATGATACAGGTTGGGGTGTGCATTTTCGGTAGATCCTTGGACATATTGTGACGGATAGCACTTTTCGCTATGGACAAGGTCCGGATGAGTTTATTACGATCGTTAACGGACGCATATACCTCATCGACGATCTCCTTGGTGGCCACTTTCGGGTCGTAGAATACGTTTTCGGCCTTTTTCTGAATGTAGTCCCTGTCGCCTCGCTTGGGGTAACTCTCACCCATGGCGCTTTCGTAGAGTCCGGAACTTCCGGTGATCACAAGCGCCTTTACCTTTTCAGGATAAAGTTTGGTACAGAGCAGACCGATATGGCCTCCCAGTGAATTTCCAAGCAAGATAGCATTCTCAAATCCTTTGTGATCGATGAATTCCGCCACATATTCGGCAAATCGCTTCACGTTGGTCTTCAGGATGGGCATGGTGTAGATGGGTAGTTCAGGTATCAGGACCTGGTAGCCTTTGGAAGGAAAGAAGCCGGTCACACCGTCGAAATTACTCAATCCTCCCATCAAACCGTGTAGTACGACAATGGGAGTACCTTCTCCAACTTCAAGATAATTGAATTTGCCTTCTTCGCGAAACTGGTCTGTCATTCAGTAACTAGGTTAGCAACCGCTAAAATACACAAAAATAGTATAACGGTATACGCTCTTCAAGTTAGTAAATCCAAGACGCAGATCGGGTGCTAATGCCCGAGATATTCCGAAGAAAACACCAGGATAAAATTGCTTGGAATTACCTAAACTATTATAAAACAGCTATTTAGGTAGAACCGTGGTGTAGGGTGGTAAAACTTATCAACAATGTGGTAAAAAGTGGTAAAAAGTGGTAAAAGTTATATATATTTGAAACTATTATTACTGAATTTCAAACAACCTAATGCTCAATCTGATAGGAACATACGAATGCAAAGCCGACGTAAAAGGTCGTGTGATGGTTCCTTCTGCCCTGAAAAAACAACTGGCTCCGGTCGCACCTAACGGGTTTGTGATCAAGCGGGCTGTGTTTCAGCCGTGCCTGGAGTTATATCCTATGGACGAATGGCAGGCATTGATGCAGAAAATGGGTGGTTTGAACAGGTTTAACAGGAAGAACAACGATTTTATCCGAAGATTCACTGCAGGTGTCAGGACCGTGGAACTGGACGCAACCGGCAGGCTGAACATCCCCAAGGATCTGGCCGCCTTTGCGGGAATGGATAAAGAGATCGTGATCTCTACGGCCATCAACATCGTTGAGATCTGGGACAAACAGAAATATGAACAAGCCATAGACGACGCTGCCAACGACTTTGCGGATCTGGCTGAAGAAGTAATGGGTGATGCTAGCAATGCAGACCATGGAATATCATAGGCCGGTACTACTTCATGAAACGGTAGACGGCTTGCATATCCAGCCCGAAGGGGTTTATGTGGATGTGACCTTTGGCGGCGGGGGTCATTCAAAAGAAATACTGAAGAGATTGGGGCCGGGAGGTAAATTAATTGCCTTCGACCAGGATATTGACGCGCTTGAGAATGCTATCGACGATCCCCGGTTTTTGTTAATTAACGAAAACTTTAGATTTCTCAAGCGCTTCTTACGTTTTTATGGGTATACGCAGGTAGATGGTATCCTCGGAGACTTTGGGGTTTCCTCTCACCAATTCGATGTAGCCGAACGCGGTTTTTCTACACGCTTCGAAGCCGACCTCGATATGCGCATGAACACCAGCAGTGATTTCTCTGCCTATGATGTGATCAATACCTACGAACAGCAGCAACTCAGGGATGTGCTCTTTAACTATGGAGAATTGCGAACAGCCGCCGGGATGGCACGAGTGATCGTTGAAGCCAGGAGTGAGCAACCCATCCGAACCAGTGACCAGTTGAAAAAGGCGCTGGGAAGGTTTCTTCCCAAGCATCGTGAGAATAAGATCCTTGCCCAGGTCTACCAGGCGATTAGGATCGAAGTGAACCAGGAGCTCGAGGCCTTGAAGGAATTCCTCCAGCAAACCGCAGAGGTATTGAAACCGGGCGGAAGGTTAAGCCTGATCTCCTATCACTCCCTGGAAGATCGATTGGTAAAGCGCTTTATGCGTAATGGTTTATTCGAAGGGGAACCGGAAAAGGATGTGTTCGGCAGGGCGGAAGTACCCTTTAAACCGGTAGGTAAGTTCATACTCCCTTCCGAAGAAGAAATTAAAGAGAATCCAAGGGCGCGTAGTGCCAAACTAAGGATAGCAGTGAAATTATAATGAAGAAGAGTTTCTACAATGTGGTGAAAGGTAAGTTCCTCGTGAGTGACGATGCGTTTAGGAACTGGCGTTTTATCATCTTCCTGTCCATACTGGCACTGATCATGATCGCGAGTTCCCACAGTGCCGACAAAAAAGTTCACCGCATTGCTCAGCTGAACGATGAGGTGAAGGAATTAAAGAGTGAGTACGTGGACGTACGCATGAAACTCATGCAGACCAAACTGGAAAGCAGGATCATCAGGGCAATGGCCGCAAGGGGACTTCAGCCCTCGGTCACCCCTCCGCAACGAATCAGATTAACCTCAACAAACGAATAGACAAGGTGGCTACGGAAGACAAAAACATACTGAACCGCCTCTATATTATCGCCGGATGTATGTTCGTCTTCGCGTTGGCTGTTGCATTCAAACTGATCAATATCCAGTTCGTGGAAGGGGAAAAATACCGCGATCTCGCCGAACGCAATACTACCAGGAACTTCGAGATCGACGCAAACCGCGGGAATGTCTATGCCGATGATGGCAGTCTGCTGGCAACTTCGGTGCCCAAGTACGAGATCCGTTTCGATGCCGTAACGGTCTCTTCCGAAGATTTCAAGGAAAACCTCGTGCCTCTTTCGAAAGAACTCAGCAAGATGTTCGGAAGACCCGCATCCTATTATCAGCAGCGATTCAGGAAGGCAAGAGCCGACAAGAACCGCTACCTGCTGGTGGCAAAGAATCTGGGTTATTCGGACTATATCAAAGTGAAAGGTTTCCCATTATTCAACAAAGGCCCTTACAAAGGAGGATTTATTATGGATCAGCGCACCGTGCGCGAGCACCCAATGGGGAAGATAGGAGAGCGATTGGTGGGTAGTCAGAAAAAGAATGAGCCTGGTGTGTATGAGGTTGGTTTCGAAGGAGCATTCAATAAATATTTACGTGGAAAGAACGGCAGAAGGCTGAAGCAGAAGATCGCCAAAGGTCAGTGGAAGCCTGTTTCCGATAACAACGAGATCGAGCCACAGGACGGATACGACGTAGTAACCACCATCAATGTTAATATACAGGATATTGCTCACCATGCCTTGCTGAAGCAGATGGAGCACTACGAAGCCGAACACGGATCGGTGATCGTGATGGAAGTAAAGACCGGTGAGATCAAGGCAGTGTCCAATCTTGGCCGTACTTCCGAAGGAACCTACTACGAAAAACTCAATTACGCCGTTGGTGAGAGTCATGAGCCCGGTTCTACGTTCAAGGTGATGGCTATGATGGCTGCCCTGGAAGATAAGGTGATCGACACATCAACTGTGGTAGATACACAAAACGGGACCAAGCGGTTCTACGGAAGGAATATCACGGATAGTAGGCGAGGAGGCTACGGGAAGATATCTGCAGCCAAAGCACTTGAGGTGTCTTCCAACATTGGCCTGGCCACAATTATTGATGAAGCTTATTCAAAAACCCCACAAAAATTCATAGATCGCCTTCATAGCTGGAATCTCAATTCGAAGATCGGGATCCCCATACTTGGGGAAGGAACTCCCATGATCCCCGGGCCGGGGCATAAGAAATGGAGTAAGAATGCCCTGCCATCGATCGCCTATGGTTATAACCTTCAGCTGACGCCTCTTCAGACACTGGCATTCTACAATGCCATTGCAAACGACGGGGTAATGGTGAAGCCCAGGTTCATCAGGGAGATCCGTAAATGGAACCAGGGAGTTGAGACCTTCGAGACCGAGGTACTCAACGATAGGATCTGTTCAGAAAAAACACTCCGAGAAATACAGGATATACTGTTGAATATCGTAAAACGGGGAACCGGGGAACGACTCTATTCCGAATACTTCTCCATGGCCGGGAAGACCGGGACCGCGAGAACGGAGTACTGGCTTCCCGGGTGGGAAGAGGACCGTAAGTACATCTCATCCTTCGCAGGATATTTCCCCGCGGAAAACCCAAAGTACTCATGTATCGTCGTGATCCACAAGCCTAGTACGAAGAAAGGATACTACGGAGCCGATGTTACGGGGCCTGTATTCAAGCGTATCGCCCAGAAGATATTTACGGATTCACCACGGATCTCCAGGATAGCCAAGGTAAATGAAGTGGATGAGGAGCTTTCAGGTGATTTCGAAAATTATTACAGCAAGGTGCAGCAAACCAAATCGACTGTGCCGGACGTAAGCGGTATGGCCGGGATGGATGCAGTTTCGCTGCTGGAGAATATGGGAATGCGGGTCGAGATCCGTGGAAATGGAACAGTGGCAGAACAATCGATGGAGCCGGGTTCGGCTTTCAGGAAACGCCAGATTATACAACTGACATTGAAATGATCTTACTGAAAGACATACTGTACAAGGTTTCCATCGATAAAACGGTGGGAAATACCGCTGTGCCAATTGGGAAGATCGAATTCGATTCCCGAAAGGTATCCCTGAATGATGTTTTTGTGGCTATCCGCGGAACCGTCTCCGATGGACATGACTATATCAAAATGGCGGCCGAAAAGGGCGCATTAGCAATTATTTGCGAGGATCTGCCGGAAATGATCATCAACGGGATCACCTATGTGCAGGTAAGCGACAGTCAGCAGGCATTGGCGCTAATGGCTTCAAATTACTATGATAATCCTTCGGAATCCCTCAAACTGGTAGGTGTTACCGGGACCAATGGAAAGACCACCATCACTACTTTATTGTACAACCTGTTCATGTCGGCGGGATATGAGGTCGGTTTGTTATCTACGGTAAGGATCCTGGTGGGAAAGAATGAATTTCCGGCCACCCATACCACTCCCGATCCCTTGAAGATCAACGGTTACCTTAGGCAGATGGTGGATGCGGGTGTGGAGTACTGTTTTATGGAGGTAAGTTCCCATGGAATTCACCAGAAGCGAACAGCTGGACTGAATTTCGCAGGTGCTGTATTCACTAACCTCTCGCATGATCACCTGGATTATCACAAGTCGTTCAAGGAATATCGCGATGTGAAGAAATCCCTGTTCGATCAGTTGCCAAAGTCGGCTTTTGCACTTACCAATTCAGATGATAAGAACGGCCCGGTAATGCTTCAGAACACTGCCGCGAAGAAATACACTTATGCCCTTAAGACCTATGCCGATTACCATGGTCAGATACTGGAGAACCAGTTCAACGGTTTATTGCTGAAGATCAACAACAACGAATTGTGGGTGAAGCTGATCGGTTCCTTTAACGCCTATAATATGCTTGCCATATTCGGAACTGCTGATCTGCTGGGGATGGAGACCATAGAGATCCTGCAACTCATGAGTAATCTCGAGAGTGTTTCCGGGAGGTTTCAGTATACGGTTTCCGAAGAGAACAACATCACCACTATCGTGGATTATGCCCACACCCCGGACGCATTGAAAAACGTACTGGAGACCATTAACAGTATCCGAACCGGGAACGAGGAATTGATCACAGTAGTAGGTTGTGGTGGTGACCGGGATGCTGAAAAACGCCCCAAGATGGGCAATATTGCTGCATCATTAAGCACAAAGGTGATCTTCACCAGCGACAATCCAAGGAGTGAAAGCCCCGAAGCAATCATCGAACAGATCGAAGCAGGGGTGCCACCGGAGCATTTCAAGCGTACACTTTCCATTACGGATCGCAGGCAGGCTATCAAAACCGCCTGCCAGATGGCCAACCGAAACGACATCATCCTGATCGCTGGGAAGGGTCATGAAACCTACCAGGAGATCAACGGAGAGCGCTTTGATTTTGATGATTTCAAGATTGTAAACGAGTTAATAAACGCCCTAAAAAAGTAAAGCATGCTGTATTACCTGTTCGAGTATTTAGAAAAGAACTTTGATATCCCTGGGGCGGGACTCTTTGGCTTTATCACTTTCCGCGCGGCCTTGGCGGTGATCCTGTCTCTAGTGATCGCTACTTTCTTCGGAAAGAAGATCATCAGGTTCCTTCAGAGAAAACAGATGGGTGAGACCATTCGCGACCTGGGGCTGGATGGGCAGAATGAAAAAGCAGGCACTCCTACGATGGGAGGTGTGATCATCATCCTGGCGACCCTGGTGCCTGTATTACTGTTGGCCAAACTGGATAACATCTACGTGATCATGCTGATCGTGACCACCCTTTGGATGGGTACCATAGGTTTTATTGACGATTACCTGAAGAAATTCAAGAATGATAAAAAAGGATTGCCGGGGAAGTTCAAAGTGATCGGGCAAGTTGGCCTCGGGATCTTTGTTGGAGCGATCATGTACTGGCATCCGGATGTGACCGTTCGCCTGGAAAAAGTACACACACCGGCTGCGGAGATCTCACTACAAACCGAAGCTCCGACACGAGAGTTCTATCCGGCGGAGAATACCCTGCTTACCACCATTCCTTTCGTAAAGAAGAACGAGTTCAATTACGAGAGCCTGATCAGCTGGGCCGGTGAAGATGCTAAGGACTATATCTGGCTGATCTTCATCCCGATCCTGATCTTCATCATCACGGCTGTTTCCAATGGTGCCAACCTCACCGATGGGATCGACGGGCTCGCGGCCGGTACCTCGGCCATAATCGCAATCACCCTGGCCTTGTTCGCCTGGGTATCGGGTAACCTGGTCTTTTCCGATTACCTGAACATCATGTACATCCCGAATACTGGGGAGATGACCATTTTCATCACCGCCTTCGTGGGTGCGTTGATCGGATTCCTTTGGTACAACGCCTACCCGGCACAGGTTTTTATGGGCGACACCGGGAGTTTGACCATTGGCGGAGTGATCGCTGTGATCGCCATAGCCATACGAAAAGAACTGTTGATCCCCATACTGTGCGGCATTTTCCTGATGGAGAATCTGTCGGTTGTGCTTCAGGTAAGCTGGTTCAAATACACTAAGAAAAAATTTGGCGAAGGACGGAGGATCTTCCGAATGTCGCCTTTACATCATCATTATCAGGTTAAGGGATTTCACGAAAGTAAGATCGTGACCCGCTTTTGGATCGTGGGAATCTTCCTCGCCATCCTTACGATAGTGACATTAAAAATACGGTAGTATGCGGCGGTTGGTAGTGCTGGGAGCAGGTGAAAGTGGAGTGGGAACCGCAATTCTGGGGAAGAAGGAAGGTTTCGAAGTTTTTGTGTCGGACTTCGGAATGATAAAACAACGATACAAGGAAGTTCTTGAACATCATGAGATCGAGTGGGAAGAAGGTTCCCATTCCGAAGAAAAGATCCTGAATGCCAACCTGGTGATGAAAAGTCCGGGTATACCGGATTCGGCACCCCTGGTGGTTAAACTCATTGAAGTGGGTATTCCTGTGGTTTCTGAAATAGAGTTTGCCTTCGGTTATACCGAAGCCCTCCTGATCGGTATCACAGGCTCGAATGGGAAGACCACTACGGCGACACTTACCTACGAAGTGTTGAAGCAAGGGGGGCTGGATGTCGTACTAGGAGGTAACATCGGACGCAGTTTCGCGGGGATGGTAGCAGAGGATTCTCACGAAAACTATGTCCTGGAGCTAAGTAGTTTCCAACTGGACGGAATTGTGAATTACAGGAATCATATCGCCGTCCTGCTGAACATAGTCCCGGATCACCTGGATCGATATGACTACGATTTCGGGAGGTATATCGAGGCTAAATTCAGAATTCTGATGAATCAGACAGAAGAAGACTATTTCATCTACGACAACGATGACAAGGTGATGGAAAAATGGCTTTCAGAACATAAGATAAGATCTCAGAAAATACCTTTTTCAGTAAGTAAAACACTGGAAAAAGGAGCATACATAGAAGACGAAAAACTAATACTAAAACTAAACAACAAAATAGAAATTATGCCAATCGCAACTTTAGGTTTACAAGGACAACACAACATTAAAAACGCCATGGCGGCTTCCACTGTGGCGGCCCTGCTGAAGATCAGGAAGGATACCATCAGGGAATCCCTGGCCAATTTCCAGGGGGTGGAACACCGGCTGGAGAAAGTACTCAAGATCAACAATGTGATGTATATCAATGATTCCAAAGCCACTAACGTCAATGCTACGTTCTACGCACTTGACAGTATGGAATCCACAACCGTGTGGATCGTGGGAGGTGTGGATAAGGGAAATGATTATGCTGAATTGTTGCCACTGGTAAACGAAAAGGTAAAGGCAATCATCTGTCTTGGTGTGGATAACGAGAAGATCATCAGTCAGTTCGGGAGTTGCGTGGATATACTTGTTGAAACCGACAGCATGAAAGGAGCTGTTGAGATCGCCTATAAACTCGCTTCGAAAGGAGATACGGTATTGTTGTCGCCGGCTTGTGCAAGTTTCGACCTGTTCACAAATTATGAGGATCGCGGCAGGCAGTTCAAAGAAGCGGTTAGGAACCTATAGGTTAAAGAAAGATGCAGGGAATTTTCAGAAATATAAAAGGAGATAAAGCCATCTGGGCAGTTGCGGGCCTGCTGGCACTCTTCTCATTCCTTCCTGTTTACAGTGCGAGTAGTAACCTCGCATACCTCTACGGCGATGGAAGTACTTTGCCGTACCTGTTAAAACATTTGGCTCACCTGCTGCTAGGTTTTGCGATTTTGTACGGGGTGCATAAGATCCCTTATCACTATTTCCGTGGTTTGTCCATAATTGCCCTGCCGGTTGTTATCGTGTTACTCCTGATCACTCTTTCCCAGGGAACCACAATTGAAGGGGCCAACGCCAGTAGATGGATTCGAGTTCCTTTTGTGGGTGTTACTTTTCAGACTTCCACTCTAGCAGCCGTTGTCCTGCTTACCTATGTTGCGAGATACCTTTCGAAGATCAAGGACAAGACCATTACTTTCAAGGAATCCTTACTACCGCTTTGGTTACCCGTTTTTATTGTGCTGGCGTTGATCCTTCCTGCCAATTTCTCCACTACAGCCATAATCTTTGCCATGGTGGTTGTCGTGGTATTCATTGGAGGATATCCTTTAAAATATCTCGGAATCGTACTGGGGGCGGGAATCATAATGCTAGCACTATTCGTGCTCACAGCCAAGGCATTCCCTGGCTTGTTCGACAACAGGGTGGATACCTGGATGAGCAGGATTGAAAGTTTTGCAGACAATACCGATACCGAAGCCGATTACCAGATCGAGAAGGCGAAGATCGCTATCGCATCGGGTGGTGTGACCGGCCTGGGCCCCGGGAAGAGCATTCAGAAGAATTTCCTACCGCAGTCATCATCCGATTTCATCTACGCTGTTATCGTGGAGGAATTCGGGATGGTAGGCGCAATGGTCCTTATGTTCTTGTACCTGCTGTTATTGTTCAGGTTGGTGATTGTAGCACATAAAGCAAGTTCGGCCTTTGGGAAACTACTCGTGGTGGGCGTAGGCCTGCCAATTGTTTTCCAGGCACTGATCAATATGGCAGTAGCCGTGGAATTATTCCCGGTGACAGGGCAAACCTTACCACTCATCAGCAGTGGAGGAACCTCCATTTGGATGACCTGTCTTGCGTTGGGGATGGTTCTGAGCGTAAGCGCAAAAAGAGAAGCGAAATTAAAAGAAATGGAAGAGGTGGAAAATCCTCTCGAAATATTGAGTGAGACCATATAGATTCATCATATCAGGAGGAGGAACCGGTGGACATATCTACCCGGCCATCGCTATCGCCAACGAATTGAAGCGAAGGTTCTCCAATGCTGAGTTCCTATTTGTAGGGGCGAAAGATCGAATGGAGATGGAGAAAGTACCACAGGCGGGGTACGAGATAGAAGGTCTGTGGATCTCCGGCATTCAGAGGAAGTTGTCTATGCGCAACCTCAAGTTCCCTTTCAAACTAATCTCCAGCCTGGTGAAATCCAGGGCAATCCTCAAAAAGTTCAAGCCCGACGTGGCAATTGGCACAGGTGGTTATGCCAGTGCACCATTGCTTCGTGCCGCCTCATCAAAGGGAATTCCCTGCCTCATCCAGGAGCAGAACAGCTATGCCGGGATCACCAATAAATGGCTGAAGGACAAGGCGAGAACGATCTGCGTGGCCTACGATGGAATGGAGAGATTCTTTCCTTCGGAAAAACTGGTACTTACCGGCAATCCCGTTCGGGACGATTTGCTGGATATCTCCGCGAACCGCAACGAAGCATTGTCCTTTTTTGACCTGGATCCAGGTAAGAAAACGCTTTTGGTGTTAGGAGGCAGTCTGGGTGCCAGGAATATCAATAAGCTGATAGACAACTCGCTGGAGATGTTTACTTCTGAAGGTATTCAGCTGATCTGGCAGTGTGGGAAGTTTTATCACGAAGAGTATAAAGACCGATCCATGGGGGCTGTGCAGGTTCACGCTTTCCTGAATCGGATGGACCTGGCCTATGCAGCGGCCGATATCATAATTTCCAGGGCAGGGGCTCTGTCGGTTTCTGAACTTTGCCTGGTTGGAAAACCGGTGATCTTCATTCCGTCCCCGAACGTGGCAGAAGACCACCAGACGAAGAACGCCAGGGCCATTGCCGACAAGAATGCGGCCGTTTTGCTCCGGGAAGCTGAAGCCGCAGAAAAATTTGAAAACGTATTCAGGGAAGTGTTGCATTCCGAAGAAAAACAAAGAACGCTCTCGGAGAATATCCGAAAACTCGCCCGCCCTGAAGCGACCAGAGCAATTGTAAATGAAATTGAGAAAATCCTGAAGAAGCCGTGATCAACCTCAACAACATACAGGCGTTGTACTTCATAGGAATTGGAGGAATCGGTATGAGTGCCCTGGCCCGTTTTGCAAATTTGCAGGGCAAGGAGGTCTGTGGCTACGATAAGACCGAAACCGAACTTACACGTGAGTTGGTCAAAGAGGGGATTCCGGTTACTTATGTTGATGCGGTCGTGGAAATACCCGGTTCGATCAGAAATAACAGAAATAATGTGCTGGTGGTCTACACTCCGGCAATACCAAAAGATAACACCTTGCTTAACTGGTTTCAAACAGAGGATTACACTGTGGTTAAGCGCGCCAGGTTCCTGGGAGAGGTGACACGAAACACTTTATGTTTGGCTGTGGCTGGCACGCATGGAAAGACAACAACTTCGGCTATTTTAGGTCATTTGTTGGCAGACTGTGACATGCCGGTCACCGCTTTTTTAGGAGGCATTGCCGAGAATTACAATTCGAACTTCATCAGCAAGGGAACCGAGATCACGGTAGTGGAGGCAGATGAATTCGACAGGTCATTCCTTACGCTACGACCGGATATCGCCTGTGTGACCTCCATGGACGCCGACCACCTGGACATCTATGAAGATAAGGTGACGATCGAGGCTGCGTTCCGGGATTTTGCGGAATTATTGCCTTCGCCCGAAAATCTATTGCATCAGAAAGGTCTGCCATTGAACGGCAGGACAGTTTCGGTGAATTCGAATGCCGATTTTGAAGCTCTCAACCTTCGAATTTCGGACGGCCATTACATATTCGACCTAAAGACTCCGAAGGAGTTGATCAAAGACTTGCAATTTTCGCTGCCCGGACATCATAACCTACAGAATGCTGTTACAGCTTTGGGCATGGCAATTTTAGCCGGTTCCCCAACCGATTGCCTGCCCAAAGCTTTAAGTAACTTCCGTGGAGTTCAGCGAAGGTTCTCGTATCGCATAAAAAGGGACGACCTTGTGTTGATCGATGATTACGCCCATCATCCAACCGAGATCGATGCTCTCCATCAGGCGGTGGACGAACTATACCCGAACGATCGCAAACTGATCGTCTTTCAGCCGCATTTGTACTCCAGGACAAGGGATTTTGCCGATGGATTTGCAAGAAGCCTGGAGCGATTCGACGAGGTCATATTGCTGGATATCTATCCCGCCCGGGAAAAGCCCATTGAAGGGGTAACTTCCTCATGGTTAATGGATAAGATGAATGCTGAGCGAGTAGTTGTTAGGTCTAAAAAAGATCTACCAGCGGCAATAAAAAAATCTACCAGCCGTATAAAACTTATAGTAGGTGCCGGTGATATTGGTGCCGAAGTGGATGGAATCACTAAATATTTGAACGATGAAGGTAAATAGATGGGTGATAAAACTAAGTGTTTTGGTGGTCCTTGTGGTCTTTCTCCTGGGCTTCTCAAGACAGCGAAATAATCGTCGGAATCTGGAGCGAATTCAGATCGAATTTACCGATGAAAACGAGCCGTTTATCACGCTTGACGCGGTTAATAAATTGTTAATACAAAATACAGACAGTGTTACGAGTATAGTCAAAGAAACTTTAGTTTTGAATGAGATGGAGCAGAGGCTGCTGGAGAACCCTATGATAAGGGATGCCGAAGTTTTTGTGACCGTGGACGGAGCTCTCGGGGCGAGTATCGAGCAGCGAAATCCAATTGCCAGAGTGGCCTCAGATCCGGACTATTACCTGGATGAAGACGGCAGGAAAATGCCACTCTCCCAGGTTTACACGGCAAGGGTTCCTCTGGTCACAGGAAGATCTCAATCAGATTTAACCGAAGTAACACGATTACTGCTAGAAATAGAAGAAGATGATTTTATGAAAAGCAGTGTAATTGGATTGCATATTGAAAGAAGTGGAGATGTAGTCCTGAGATTGCGAAAAAGTCAATTACTGGTTCACTTTGGAAAACCAACGGATATCGCCAGGAAGTTCAGGAATTTCAAGGCGTTTTATGCGAAAACCAAACAAGATAATCTGATTAACAATTACAGCCTGGTCGATCTGCAATTCGGCGACCAGGTGGTAGCAACAAAAAAGTAAAGCCATGGAACACGAAAATATTGCTGTAGGATTAGACATCGGAACGACGAAGATCGTTGCTATGATCGGCAGGAAGAACGAATATGGCAAAATGGAGATCCTAGGTATTGGTAAGTCCAAGAGCCTTGGTGTTCACAGGGGTGTGGTAAACAACATCACCCAGACCATCCAGTCCATCCAGCAGGCGGTCCAGGATGCGGAGGCTTCCTCCGACATGAAGATATCGGATGTAGTGGTGGGGATCGCCGGGCAGCACATCCGCAGTCTGCAACACAGCGATTACATCACCCGAACCAACAGTGACGAGGTCATAGACGAAGCGGATATCGACCGGCTTTGCAACCAGGTACATAAACTTGTGATGTTACCCGGAGAAGAGATCATACATGTCCTTCCGCAGGATTTCAAAGTGGATGGGCAAGCTGAGGTAAAAGAACCCATTGGGATGTATGGGGGGCGTCTGGAAGCTAACTTCCATGTGGTCGTAGGACAGGTGTCATCTATCCGAAATATCGGTCGATGCGTGAAGAGCGCGGGCCTAGAACTCTCAGGGATCACCCTGGAACCACTGGCATCGGCGAATGCTGTTCTGAGCCAGGAGGAGAAGGAGGCCGGTGTGGCGCTGATCGACATAGGGGGTGGAACCACGGACCTGGCGATCTTCAAGGACGGGATAATCAGGCATACGGCTGTGATCCCATTTGGCGGTAATGTTATTACTGAAGACATCAAGGAAGGCTGCAGCATCATTGAGAAGCAGGCAGAATTATTGAAGATAAAATTTGGTTCGGCCTGGCCGGGTGAGAATAAGGACAACGAGATCGTTTCCATCCCGGGATTGAGAGGAAGGGAGCCCAAGGAGATCACCCTGAAGAACCTTTCGAAGATCATTCACGCCAGGGTAGTTGAGATCATCGAGCAGGTGTACCTGGAGATCAAGAATTACGGTCATGAAGAACAGAAGAAAAAGCTGATCGCCGGTATCGTGCTTACCGGTGGTGGAGCTCAGTTGAAGCATTTGAAGCAACTTGTGGAATACATTTCGGGCATGGATACTCGTATTGGCTACCCTAACGAGCATCTTGCAGGCGACAGCGATGCAGAGACCACCAGTCCGATGTTCGCAACGGCGGTAGGCCTTGTGCTGGACAGCCTGAACAACAGGGAGCGTACCGCGCAGTTGAGTACAGCTGCTACTGCGGAAGAGGCTTCTTCCATGGAAACTGCAATGCCTGAAGGTGATGAAGTTGAAGCTGTGGATAATTCAACACCCAAAGAGCGAAAGCGCTTTTTTGACAAATGGGCGGAGAAGTTCAAGGAATTCCTGGACAACGCCGAATAAAATTCAGAATAAAAGAATACTATATACAACCTCACAAAGAAAACGACATGAGCAGTAACACAGAATTTGATAACATTTCATTCGATCTGCCGAAAAATCAATCGAACGTCATCAAGGTAATTGGCGTAGGTGGTGGTGGTAGTAATGCCATCAACCATATGTTCAGCCAGGGGATCAAAGGTGTGGATTTCGTGATCTGCAACACCGATTCACAGGCCCTTGAGAACAGTCCGGTACCTATCAAGATCCAGCTGGGTGTCAGCCTAACCGAAGGCCTTGGGGCCGGGGCGAACCCCAGGATCGGGGAGCAGGCTGCCGTGGAGAGCATGGAAGAGATCAAGAACATGCTGATGACCAATACCAAAATGATCTTTATCACAGCCGGAATGGGCGGTGGAACAGGAACAGGTGCCGCGCCTATAATTGCTAAGATGGCCAAGGAGATGGATGTGCTAACCGTGGGGATCGTTACCATTCCATTCCAGTTCGAAGGAAAACTTCGAAATGAGCAGGCGCAGATAGGTGTTGAGAATCTACGGCAGAATGTGGATTCGCTTATCGTTATCAACAATAACAAATTGCGTGAAGTGTATGGAAACCTCGGTTTCAAGGCAGGGTTTTCAAAGGCAGACGAAGTGCTTGCCACAGCGGCTCGCGGTATCGCCGAAGTTATTACCCATCACTACACCCAAAACATTGACCTCAGGGATGCAAAGACCGTTCTGTCCAACAGTGGAACGGCTATCATGGGTAGTGCAAGTGCAAGTGGCGCCAACAGGGCAGGTGAGGCTATAGCTAAGGCTCTGGATTCACCATTGCTGAATGACAATAAAATCACCGGTGCCAAGAATGTATTGCTGCTGATAGTATCCGGTTCCGAAGAGATCACTATAGACGAGATAGGGGAGATCAGTGATCACATACAGAACGAGGCCGGACACA
>JAUIIU010000065.1 GCA_030431695.1 Bacteroidia bacterium
CGAGCTGTTCATTGTAGGGTTCGATATGTGTTCCCATCCCCATATTGTCGACCACGGTTCGCATCGGGCGTTGTCCGGCTGGGATGGCTATGAGATCGGCTATGGCATCAGCTACGTTTTGCGGGTCCTGCGTAGGATTGGCGGCTAATGCTCCTTCGAAATTATCGAAAGTCTGCTTTGGTGCATGGATCATATCACCATAGCTTTCATCACGGGACCTATCCGAAGGGGTCATAAGGCTGTGCATGAAGGAAGTGGGATATCCACCCGGTTCGATTATACAAGAATCCACCCCGAATCCCGATAGTTCCACCCTGTAATTCTCGGCCATGGCTTCCAATGCCCATTTGGATGCATTGTATGGGCCATAAAAAGGAAGAGTTATTCTTCCCAACAGACTTGAAACATGAATCAGCAATCCCGATCCCTGCTTTCTTAGGAAGGGGAGTGCAGCCCGGTTCACCCGTTGCACACCAAATACATTTATGTCGAACAACCGTTTGAAATCATCGATATCATATTGTTCCTGGATTCCCAACACGCCAACACCGGCATTATTGATCACGACATCCAGGCCGTTTAATATTTCGATCGACCGTTGAACACCGTGGTTCACACTTTCATCATCGGTAACATCGAGCTCAACGATCTTGGCTCCCAGTGTAGAGAGTTCGTTTGCAATGGATTTGTTCTTTGAGGTTGTATTTCGCATTGTAGCTACAACACTATGTCCCTGGTTAAGTAGCTTTTTTACTGTTAAGGCACCAAAACCACCACTGGCTCCGGTAATTAAGATCTTTGACATGACTTCTTTGTTTTGATTTGTACAATGCAAAGTTGAAGCATACAGAAAAAGATGCTGTAATCAAATCCGGGATTATTGTAGTCGAAAATTTTTGGCCGGTAGCTATGAAGATCGAGCGATCATTCCCTCATACTCCAGATCTCGTGCATAGGATCCCCTTTACTGGAGAATCCTGAATGATGCCAGTTTCCGTCGACGATCTCGTAGTTGAATTCCAGGCTCATACCTGCCTTGGTATCGTCCCTGGAAAAGAATTCGATGTTCTCGGTATACTTGCCGTTTTCGGTGGTATAGGTCCCGCCGCCTGTTCCCATGAACTGTTTGGTTTCGGTGTTATAGGCGATCCATTGAAATCGTGTCCCCGATAGTATTTTCATGGTCTTCCTGGGCCTGTTCGTATCGCGGGTTTGGATTTTTCCTTCCCGTACCCTTCCCGACATAAGCCAGGGGCCCTGAAGTTTCCCAGGTGAGCCGTCGTCGATCCTGCTGAATTTCAACCCGGACTCAGGGATTTCGAAGGTGTTTTCGGTGATTTTCACTTTGAAACTAACACTGCTGCCCACCTTTTGGGGATCATCCGTATGAAATTCTACGGTTTCCGTCATAGTGTCTCCTTTCATTTCCCAGGTTCCGCCGTTGGTATGGACGAATTTCCCCGATTTGGCTTCATAAGTGCTCAATACCTGGTAACCCTGTGCAAAGATGACCACATTACGCATTGATTCACCGTTTTCGGAAGTGGTTATAGCCTCCCAGGCCCCGATGACGCTTTGGGCATTCAGCATGGTTGTACAACACAAACCGATAATCACATAAAGGATCTTTTTCATGACTTCTTTTTTTATGTTTGAATTTGGCAATTTCCTTATAAAACACCGTTGTTCCATCGTGTATCATGGGATTATGATGAATTGACTCATTTGTGATCCTTCAGGTCTTCGCATATCATTTCGATCACACGCTGTGATTTTTCTTTGATTTCCTCATAGGACGGAATAAAAGCCCGGGACATAGTTACCATAATATACAAGCCGTTCTGATAGGTTCTGCTGTCGAAAAGCTGTCCGAAATCGTCTATCGTTATCTGCTGTTCCTCGACTGTTGTTTCTCCCGAAAATACGGGGTATAGGCGATTGGTGTTAGTGAGATTCACAATTGGTTTCGAAATATATTCCCGGTAGTCAAATTCTTCATGTGCAACGCCGAACTCATTTATTTTGTACACCTCGTTCAGATCGAGCAGTAATATCTTGATAGAATCGTTGGAGATCAAGCTTAGATTCCCCGAATTGGCGAGTTCGGAAAAGGTACTGTTGTTCGGTGTGAAACGTTCTTCCATTAGCGAATTGACGACATTATTCGTTAACCTTCCTATGTCGTCAATACTTTTACCATTCATATGATCGATCAGTTCCTGGTCGCCAATGATCCTGCCTTTGCGGAATTCGATGAGGTATTCCAGGCTGGCTATATCCTTCTCCAGGTCCAGGACAATGTTCTTCAGGTATTTCACTTCCCGGTCTCTCTCGGCCTTGTCGATGTTCCAGTTGTTGAATTGCAGAGCGATCAGTATACCGATAACAACAAGTATGATCTCACCAATGGCGTACAGCAGGTATTTACTGAATTTACCTGCCCGTCCGGCAGGCGGGTTTTCGGACAGAAGGCGCTGTCGGATCCGACGGAAGAATTTGATCATGTGAGGTTAGTTTGTCTAAAGGTATGATTTTAATTGAATTGGGTAGTATAGATCTGCGTCGTCAGATTCAGATTCGGTTACGAAAAGACCATCACTTCTTTGCGTTTTTGGCATTCTCATTTACCCTGAATTGGATAATTCTGCCGATCAGTTCGTAAGGAATTGGTTGATCGATCGGAAACTTTACAGAGCCTTTTCCACCCCTGTAGACGGAGAGATCTTTTTCAAATGCTGAATGGCCCGATGGGGTGGCATAGAAACCGATATGGTTTTTATGGCCTGCGAAATAGACCAGTGGTTTTCCATAAGTTTTGTATGCCGGCATTCCATATGCGATGGTCTCGCCGGCTTCAGGTGCTAATTTCAGGATAAGTTTGCGAATTTCAGATAGTAGCTGCTGAATATTCTCCGGGAATGTTCTAATATATTCGTCTACATTCTGAAATTGAATTTTCTCTTTCATCTTGAGATCTTCAGCTCCTGCATTTGGAAAGTATTGAAGTAATGATAAGACCAATACCCAAACCTGCGAGCAAGGATCCCACAAATGCCAATGCACCCGCGGACTCAAGGAAGAAGAAACCCACACCCAGTCCTAAGAGGATCCCACCTCCGATCGCCCAGGTACTCCTGTCGTTTTTATCCTTTGTCATTGCGTATACTAATTTGTTGCTATTGAAGTACTTAAAGGTAGTTCAGTTTGAGATCTTCACCAAATCTTCAGGCATGGAAATTCCTTTCAGCGGTCCGGGATATGAAGGTTTACAACTCGCTTTGTATTGTTCAGCTGAGAATGGAATATCCATCTATGTGTAATACTGCTTCGCAATATAAAATTTCTATATCTTATCTTTACAGACAGTTTCACATCGGTTGGTTTTTACGGTTGATTTACGACCGTAGAGTCCTATAGAACAATGATTAATACTGAAGATAAACTTAAAGAACGCATCAAGGAACTCACCTGTCTTTACGAGATCTCTTCGATTATCGTGAACACAGACATCTCCCAGATGCGTGAAACGTTGATAGCTATAGCTCACAGCCTTAAAAGAGGGTTTCAATTCCCGGAAATGACAGAAATCGCTATCAGTACCGCGCATGATTCGGTTAATACCGGAGAGTTCCTTAACAAATTGAACCTGGAATCGGAAATCAGGGTATTCAATAAACCTGAAGGAGCCGTTGTTGCGTCATTGAATGATGAAAACAGCTCATTTCTGATAGAGGAAAAACAACTGCTTGACAGTGTGGCTTTGAAAATTGGAAACCTCCTGGAGAGGATCGAGATCCAGCAGAATGAAACCTCTCTCAAAAGGCAGATGGAGCGGGCCGATAGACGTTCAATACTTGGGGAGATAACTGCTGGCATTGCCCATGAGCTGAATACTCCATTAGCGAACATTCTGGGTTTTGCCGAATTGTTGAAAGATGACCTGGAAAACGACAACAATATCACTTCAGATTTGAACAAGATAATAGACAACGCCATATATTCACGAGAAGTGGTTAAGAAACTCATGTTCTTTGCCTGTGAAATGCCGCACACTAAAAACGAGATAAACATGGTTTCCAGTATTGGCAGTGCGCTGACTCTGCTGGATGCCAGCTTTAAAAAGGCGAATGTAAAATATGTTGTAAAGATTGAGGATGAAGAGCTAAGATTAAAAGCCGATGAAATTCAACTTACTCAAATCATTTTCAATCTCATCATCAATGCGATCTATTTTTCTCCCGAGAACGGATTGGTAACTATTGAAGCCTGGCAAACTCCCTCCCATATTTTTCTAAAAATATCCGACCAGGGGCCAGGGATCCCAGTGGATTCCCTGGAGAAGGTATTTCAGCCTTTTTACACGACCAAACCAACAGGAGAAGGTTCGGGCTTAGGCCTTAGTGTTGTTCACGGGATCGTGGCGAGCCATAAGGGCATCATAACCGCCGAGAACAATTCGGGCAAAGGCGCAGCATTTACCATTAAATTGCCAAAGACTTAAACTAAATATACTCGATGCAACTGAGAAAAGAAAACATATTGATAGTTGATGATGATGCTAGTATCCTGGAGTTGTTACAACGACATCTTCACTCCTGGAATTATCATGTCTTCAAGGCCATTTCAGTAAAAGATGCCGTGCAGATCCTCAGGGATACGAAGATAGATTTGCTCATCACCGACCTGAAGATGCCGGAAATAGACGGAACAGAGCTCATCAAATTTGTTTCTGAACATTATCCGCAACTGCCGAAGTTAGTCATAACAGGATATCCATCCGTCCAGGATTCCCTGGTCGCTATCAAGTCGGGAGTTATCGATTACCTCACCAAACCCTTCACCAAAGCTGAGCTAAAGTCGGCAATTGATATCTCACTTCCATACGAAGATAAGCCCGTTAAACAGTCCGGTTCGACAGGTCCTGCAAGCGACGGATCATTTGGAGGGATTATTGGCAATTCAGAAAAGATTGGTGAAGTGATTCAACTAATCGAGCGCGTGAAGGACAATAAGGCCACAATTTTGATCCAGGGTGAAAGCGGTACAGGAAAAGAACTTGTTGCAAGGGCGATTCATTACGAGGGTAAATTTGCCAGAGCCCCTTTTATCGCAGTGAACTGTGGCGGAATACCTGAAAACTTGCTGGAATCTGAACTTTTCGGATATAAAAAAGGAGCTTTTACAGGAGCGGAGAAGGATAGAGATGGTTTTTTTCAGGCGGCTAGGGGAGGGACCATCTTCCTGGATGAGATAGGCAATGCTTCGGCTGCCGTTCAATCACGATTGTTGAGAGTGTTACAGGAAAAGGAGGTTGTCAAGGTAGGAGCTCAGGTTGCGGAAAAAATCGATATCCGCGTGATAGCTGCTACAAATGCCGATCTTAAGGAGATGATCAAAAGGGAAGCCTTCAGGGAAGATCTGTACTACCGCCTTACCGTGGTTGAGATAAACCTTGCACCCTTACGAGAACGGAGAGAAGATATACCCTTGCTTACGGAGAAATTCCTGTTCAGGTACGGTATTGAATTTAAGGATCGTTTTCTGAAGATCAGCCCCGATGCGATGGCCGTTTTGCAGCGGTATGACTGGCCCGGGAATATTCGCGAACTTGAGAATGTAATCCAGCGTGCCGTGATTATGTGTGACAAGACTGTGACCGTTCAGGATCTCCCGGAATCACTGAAATTTACCATAGATTTTCCTCAAGAGGATATGGTTTCTCTCAAAGAAATGGAAAAGAGATATATAAGGAAGGTGCTTAACGCGACTAACAATAATAAATCAAAAGCAGCAGAGATCCTTGGCATCGACCGAAAGACTATCCGTCAAAAACTTTCCGATAAATAACATTCTCATGTGGGTCATTCTACCCCACCTGGGTGTTTTTACCCCACTTACTTTTCTTCTGAAATAAAAATAAACAACTCGTAAACCGTTGGTATACAGTTATGTGATAGCTGATCGAGCTTTAATTTCCCTATGCTGGCATGGCTATTGTTTTCTGGTACACAAAATCTAAAAATGGTACAATGAAGCCAAACCCATTCAATATTTGCCCGGGTTGTTCTAACCGGACAACCTGTGTCATTACAGATCAAAAGGAGCTTGTTTGGTCGTGTAGTGAATACGAGGAAGAAGATCTTGCGATATCAGATAACAAAGACACCAATCCGGAAATCGGTAGTGAAAAACAACCTGAATTGACATTGGCCTAATCTAGAATGTATTCAAGATGATCCTAAATTTAATTACCGCTGCTTTCAACAGAAGAAATACGGTTGAACACAGAAGAAGATACAGTTTTGTCGTCTCCAGATATCAAGAGAGAAGTATCGTAAATCGCCTATTCAATAATCAAAATACCAAATAGAAGACCAAATCATGACTACAATAACAAAGGAAATCAAGTCCGATAGAAAGAAAGTTCCTGTAAAAGGAATGATGGACAATGTATTAGAGCAATTTAATAGTGCAGCAAACCACATCGACCTACACCCGAATATTCGAAAGATCCTGAACATAACGAACAATGAGATCATTGTTAATTTCCCTGTAAAAATGGACAATGGCGAGGTTAAGATATTCACCGGGTACCGAGTGCAGCACAACAATGCCCTGGGGCCTTACAAAGGAGGGTTGCGTTACCATCCTACCGTTGATATCGATGCGGCAAGGGCCCTTGCGATGTGGATGACATGGAAAACCTCCCTGGCCGGACTTCCATACGGAGGAGGTAAAGGAGGAATTCAACTTGATCCGTCGAAATACTCACAAGGCGAACTGGAACGCATAACGCGTCGATTCACATTCGCATTGGCAGATAACATCGGCCCCGAGCATGATATTCCCGCACCGGATGTGAATACAAATAGCCAGACAATGGCATGGATTGCGGATACTTATATGAGCACACGTCCGCCAGCCGAACGTACCGCGAATCAGCACGTGGTTACGGGAAAACCAACTGGTAGTGGTGGTCTTGAAGGGCGCGATCGTGCAACAGGATATGGTGTATTCCTAAATATTAAATTTTGGGCCGAGAAAAATAATGAATCCCTGGAAGGTAAGCGCTTTATCGTACAGGGTTTTGGTAATGTAGGGTATTGGGCGTCTTATTTCATGGAAATGGAAGGTGCCAGGCTAGTGGCTGTACAGGATGCGTTTGGAAGTATCAGGAACCCCAACGGTATCAATGTTGAAGACCTGTTCAATTATTCAATTCTTAATAATGGTAGTATTTCCGGTTTTCCGGAAGCATTTGAACTGGATAATGAAAAATTCTATTCCACAGAATGTGACATCTGTATTCCGGCCGCACTTGGAAATCAAATCACAAAAGAAAATGCCTCCTCCATAAAGGCGAAATTGATTGCCGAAGGTGCCAATGGCCCTACGAATGTTGAAGGTGAGAAGATCCTACTTGAGAAAGGAGTGATGATCATCCCTGATATCCTGTGTAATTCGGGAGGTGTTGTGGGTAGCTATTTCGAATGGTTGCAAAACAGGAACGGCGAACTTTGGCAGCTGGATGAAGTTATGCAGAAACTCGATAAAAAGATGCGGGAATCGTTCATAAAGGTTTTTGATTATTCCGAGAAAGAAGGACTGGACCTTAGAACGGCAGCCTATTGTCTTGCAATAAAGAGAATAGAAAAAGCCTACATTCAAAGAGGTATTTTCCCTTGATACTTAACTATTATATAAAAAGATGAAGTACGGAAGTTTAGTGTTGGAAAAGAAGGAGTATGTGTACTTGAAACGTATTCTGAATATATCGGGTTACGCCGAAGACTTCGAGGTTCAGAAATCACTTCAGCGTTTAAGTGAAGAGCTGAAAAGTGCCCAGATCGTGGATGAAGATGAGATGCCGATGGATATCATCCGATTCAACAGTAAGATCATGGTATATTCAGAAAATGGTTGGGAGAACTTGGTCCAACTGGTGATACCTTCCGAAAAAGATGCAAAGAAGGATAAAATATCGATTCTCACTCCTATGGGAGCAGCCTTAATGGGTTATTCCGAAGGTGATACGATCGAGTGGGATTTTCCTTCAGGAACTCAACAGATAAAAATTGTTGCAGTAACGCAGGGTTTTAAGCAGCAGAAATTCGACACACGGATCTCAAGTATTTAGGAATGGAAAGATTGCAGACAGAAATATACGAGCATGATACCGACGTGGACATAACTCATAAGTTAAATTCCATTGAGTTGCACAATTGGATCGATCACTTGGAGTATATCAGGCGGGAGGTAGACAGCTTTTTAGCTCTTTGTGGTGAGGGCTTCAAGGAACGTACCGAAGGTGACAAGGTGTTTAAGGAGTTTCAGAAGAAAGAAGCAGAGAATGATGAACTAATAGCCCTGCTGAACAATTACTTGCATGCGAGGAGTGAGATCGCAGAGTGTGAAGACACCCAGTGCGACATGGTCTATGTGAGAAAGCACGAAGCTTTCAGAAGGAATTACCTGGATCACCTGGAGAAATACAGAGGCCTGAAGGATGAGTTCTTCACTAGTGTTCGTGGAAAACTCGCTTTGTCAAAAAGGTCATCTTAAACGCCTGTCAATTGGATATTGAACTTTCAAATATAACCGATGAATATCGCAGGCTTTGTTTAAAAAAAGACCTGATGGAGCTGAATGGCTGGATCGATGGTTTGTCTTATGTAGATGAGGAATTAAGTTGTTTAAAATTGATTGAACAAAGGTTTATCAAAAACAAACCATATGAGATCCGGCTTACTCAGCTCAGAAGAAAGAACACCTTGCTGCTGGGAGGTTTGTGTAAATATGAAAAAGAACTTAAATCAGAATACGAATATGGTAAAAGGAAATACGACCTCGCGCGTGCAAAAGTACACGAGTTAAAGCGATTAGGCCTGGAGACATTCTTCGAGGAATTCAGAGGAGTAAAAAAGGAGATCTACCTAACCTTGTCCGGTCATTTTCACCAGAAAATCAGCTAGATATGAAGAGAATACTAATTCCTGTTGATCTTACGATCCATTGTTATGAAGCCATTGAGTACACGGTTGAGTTCTTTAGATACGAAAAATGCGAATTCTATTTTCTCAACACCTACAATTATGATGTCGACGGACTCAACGCCATTCATCTTCTGCAGGCCGATGACGACTATTTCGAAAAACCTAAAAGTGATTCCGAATTCTGCCTGGGCAGGGTGGTCGAGAATTTCGTGTCGAAAAGCGGAGGGAATAATCATTCTTTCAGTGCGATCTCCGAACGGGCGATCCTTGTGGACGGTATAAAAAAGACGGTAAAGGATATTGAAATAGACATGGTGGTCCTGGCCGGAGAAAAGAAAAATAACGGGGAGAGCAGCGAAAAGTACAGCAGAGATACAAAGCGAATTCTTGATAATATACGCGAATGCCCGGTGATGATCATTCCTGCTGCGACTAAGTTGCATAAAAAGCCAGAATTCCTGTTGGTTTCAAATTTTGAACAATACTTGCCGGAAGCGGAAATAGGGAAATGGTATGAGCTGGTCAGAATTGCAAATGGAACTGCCAAAGTTGTTTGTTTTGAAGAAGTAGGCGAGCTGTCAGGATCACAAATCACCAATCTAGACAGGCTTAAATCGCAATTGAAGTCACTTTCCGGCAACTCGGTGGAATTCAAATTCATTGAGAATCTGACCAGCCTCAAGGACTACGCCGCGGATCACGAAGATTATATAATTTGCCTCATGGACCGCAAGCCGGATTTTTGGAGAAAGTGTGGTATAAAGCATTCGAAGATCACTAATATCGGCCCCATTCCCGGCACACCGATAATTGCCCTGCACAGGTAAGCAGTAGCCTATACGAAAATCATTCACAGGTTCAATTATTACCGACACCTAAGCTTACTGTTTCAAAAAAGTATTTAAAACACGATTTCCTTCGACTGAAGTTTAGTCTTCCGAAGGTTCGAGACGTATGGTATCGTTCGCTTTTGACAGGGAGCTGACAAAGCCTGTATATCCCTCCTTATCCAGCAGGAATAACAGTCCTTCGCTTTTCTTTTCCGAAATGAAGAATTTTCCGTTCTGATCGGTAAGAACTTTGTTCAACAGGGAATCTCTCTTTTGATATTTCAGGTAGACGTCTATGGAGACACCTTCAACAGGTTTACCGGTTTGACTATCTATCACTACACCGCTTCTTGTTATTTCTTCATCACATCCCGAGAGAAGGAGGGAAGCGATAACAAGGATAAGTAGATTTTTTATTGAATATGTTGATATACGCATCTTTAAGTGTTTTTTTAGTCCTTTGCTTTGATCATGATCAGCACCATCTTGAATGCCTCGGTCGCTTCCAGCGCATGAGGTATGTTCGCTGGCATGACGATCATTTCTCCTTCGGTTAAATGATTTGGCACACCATCAATCGTAATTTTACAACTACCGTCTATTACGAATACAATGGCATCGAAAGGTGCCGTGTGCTCACTCAGGTTTTGATCTTTGTCGAAAGAGAACAATGTGGTGGAGCCGTTCTTGTTTTTAGCAATTATCTTGCTAACTGTGGCTCCTTGTGAATATTCAATACTGTCTTTTAAATTATAAACTTTACTAAAATCCATGATGTGTTTATTTTATCCAGAACCAGCCGTGGCTGCCCGCAACAGCTCCGGCAGTGGTAATTAAACTGAGTATTAACAGCACCCAATGTGCTTTATGTATAATATTAAATGTCGTCTCAGGACTGAGATCTGCGTGTTTGCGAAACAATCTGTGAAGAACGAAAGGTTCCAGCACATAAAGGATTAGGGAAAAGACTATCCAGATCAACGTCATGGCATGAATCCACCAGAATTTGTAATCCAGGTACCTGTTCCAGGCATTGAGTTCAAACATCATATAAAATCCGGATAAGCCCGTCAACAGGGTTGTGATCTTAGCCTGAATTGCGAATCTGCCCTCAATTTTTTCAAATGTATCTATGCGTTCTTCTTTCGTTTTTAGATTTTTAATTGCTGGAATGAGAACCGTAGTTACCATGCCGACGCCTCCTATCCAAATAATGACGGCAATTATGTGTATTACCCGGGCCAGAGTGAAATATTCCATTCTTCACGTTGATGATTAACTTTTGAACATTTTTGATGTCTTTACAATTGGGTACACAAGGTACTCAAATAATGGTCAATTTCCAGCTGGTAATTGATGTTCAGGGCAATCGACACGCAGTTCGTTATCGGCCAGAACACTTTTCAATAGATTACAGTAATGCTCCCCGTTTTCTTTACTGTAATTGGAGCAACTATAGCACATGCGCTGTATGCTGATTACCCCGGATCTATTAAGGTCATGGATAAGGTTCAGTAAGCCATTCAGCATGGTGGATTTTTCTTCGGCGGAAAGTTTATCGATCGGTTTTTCCAAAGCCGAAGCGAAAAAAGATACTTCTTTTGCCACTATCCTTCCCTGGTTGGTGAGAGAGAGGGTGTAGCTCCTGGAGTCGGAAGGGTCGGTTTCCTTACTGAGCATTTCCTTTGCCAGAAGGACCCTCACACTATCACTAATGGTAGCCTTCGTCATATTGAATTCATCGGCCAGGTAGCTTATCTTACATTTCTCCGTCGAATGAAACTGGATGAAGATCAATATTTGGATCTGTATCGGACTAAGAGAACGCTCCTTGCTTTCATTCCAGAGCAACACCCTGAAAGCTTCGGATATCCTTTCGAGAGCTACCACAATACGACTCTCGATCCTTTGGTTTTGTTCGGTGACGTTAAATGATGAATGCTTCATACCGTCTCAATTTTATGCAACATGATGACGGCTATGTTCTCTGCCCTCATTTTCGCCTCAAGTGCTTTTTCACCTTCAAACAACTCGTCTACGGTGGTATGAAAGAGTTCTAGCCACTCGGAGAATTCTTTTCTCGATATCTCTGTTAGCTTGCTCAATTCAATATGTTTCCGCATTGGGTTACCGGAAAAACTGTGGTCTCCCAGCAATATGGTCGACCAGAACGAGTACATCTTCGGAAGATGTGCTTCCCAGTTCACTTTGGCGACATCATCGAAGATATAGCCCAACACCTTATTGGCCCTTACTTTATAGTAGAAAGTATTGACCAGTTCCTCTATGTCCTTGCGATTCTCTATGTCTTTCTTCATCGGTATTTTTTTAATTGACTAACTCCCGTGAAAACCTGCAATAATTGAATAAAAATAACCCCATAAAATTAGGAATCCTAATTTTATGGGGTAAAAAATTTAGCCTTTAACATCGGCCATGGAAGCGCCAAAATTGATGTGAAGTACATTTCCATTGGGAGTGAGTAGTGCGGGTACTGAATTGACACCGGCACTTTCTGCTTCGGGGATCCTACTGCGATCCTCACCAATGTGAACCAGTTCAATATTGTCTGCCCCGATCAGGTCAACGATCTCATGTTCTGCGTTGATACATACAGGACACCCCGCATGATAGAAAATTGATTTTTTCATTTCGATAAGATTTAACAATTACGGCACTATTGCCATAGCAAATATAGTAAGGAATCCTAACAAAACAAATTTTATGGGAAAAGCATCAGATCAATAGGGTCAAGTTGTGATAAACCAATGGTGCATATCAGCTTAGTTTTCACAATTACGATCGATTGATTTCGGGCGAATATTGAGTCGGGTTGATTCAATAAAATATAGGGGACGAAGGGAATCGTTCCGAATAAATTAGAAGTTCGTTAGCTATACCTATTCCGACGTCACTGGAAACCCACGGTCCCTCATCAGGGCCTCGATCCTGGCATCTCGTCCCCGGAAGAGGCGATATGCTTCGGCCGGATCCATTGAATTTCTCGGAGCGAATAAATACTCCACCAGTTTTTCGGCCATGGCTTCGTCGTAGAATCCACCGGGTGCCTCGGCAAATGCTTCAGCTGCATCGGCGGTAAGTACATCTGCCCACATATAACCGTAGTATGCAGTGGCGTAGCCTTCACCCGAAAAAACATGTCCGAAATGAGGTGTCCTGTGACGCATAGGTAGTTCCTTCGGCATGTTCAACTCCGCAAGTGTTTCACGTTCGAAGGCATCCACATCTATATTTTCAGGATCGGCCAGGTGTAGTTTCATGTCCATCAGCGCCGAAGCCAGGTACTCGGTTGTAGAGAATCCCTGGTTGAAAGTAGCGGCATTCTTGATCTTGGTTACTAATTCCGCGGGCATTGGTTCGCCTGTTTGGTGATGCACGAGGTAGGTGTTGATCACTTCGTCTGTAGATAACCATCTTTCCAGTAACTGCGACTGAAACTCGGTATAGTCCCTGACGCCTCCGTTCAAAGTAGGGTATTTTACAGTGGAGGAGAAATAATGCAGCGCATGACCGAATTCATGAAAGAAGGTCGTTGCATCGTCCCAGGATACCAAAAGGGCTTCCCCGGGAGCAGGTTTTACGAAATTCGAATTGTTGGTGGCCAACACGTTCTTTTTTCCATCAAAGGTTGAATGCCCCCTGAACGTATTCGCCCATGCCCCGGATCGTTTTCCTTCCCTGGCGTAGGGATCCAGGTACCAGAGTCCGATATTCTCCCCCGAGGTCTTGTCGGTTACTTCCCAAACCTTGACATCTTCCTGGTAGACGGGTACCGAACCTTCGGGCACCGGAGTGAACTGGTAATTGAACAGCCTTCCCGCGACGTAATGCATGGCCTCGGTAAGTTTGTCCAGCTGAAGATATTGCTTCACCTCGTCGGAGTCGAGGTCGTATTTTTGTTTCCGAACTTTTTCGGCATAAAAACGATAGTCCCAGGGTTCGATGGTGATATTATCACCATTGGCATCCGCAACCGCCTGCATATCGGCAACTTCTTCAGCAACACGTCCGATAGCAGCGGGCCATACGGCTTCCATCAATTCCATGGCGTTCTCCGGGGTCTTTGCCATACGGTCCTGTAAACGCCATTCGGCATAATTCTTATGTCCGAGGAGTTCCACTCGCTCACGACGCAGTTTCAGTATCTGAGCGATCAATTCGTTATTGTCGTATTCATCACCATTGTCCCCACGCGAATAGTAGTTCGTCCACACCTGTTTGCGCAATTCCCTTTCGGTGGAGTAGGTGAGGAAGGGATCCATGGAAGAGCGGGTATTGGTCACGGCGTATTTACCTTCCTGGCCCTTGTCTGCGGCGATCTTTGCGGCCGACTTGATATAGCCTTCGGACAAACCCCCTAACTGGTCTTCCGTAAGGTAGGTTACATAATTCTCTTCATCGTGAAGGACGTTGTTGGAGAACTGAGTGTACAGGCTGGATAATTCCTTGTTGATGGCAGCATAGCGTTCTTTCTTTTCAGCATCTAGTTCGGCACCATTCATTGCGAAACCCTGGTACCTGAGATGTACTACACGCTGCTGGTCTGCGGGCAGTGGATCTTTCAAAGACGCCTCGTAAACGGATTTGACACGTTGAAACAACTTCTCATTTTGTGTGATCTTGGAATTGAATTCGGAGAACAAAGGAGCCAGTTCTGTCTGAATAGCCCTGAATTCGGGGGTTGACATATTGGATCGAAGGATACCGTAGTAAGCAAATCCCCTGTCGAGTTCTTGCCCGGCACGTTCCATTGCTTCAATTGTATTTTCGAAGGTAGGCTCCTCTTCATTTTCGGCTATTGCATCGATCTCCTTCAGGTTCAGTTCCATCCCCAGTAACATTGCGTCTTTCACATCTTCAACCCTCATCTGGTCGAATGCCGGAACACCGCCATAGGGACCTGTCCACTCCTTCAATAATGCGTTGTCTATATTTTTGGCCATTGGCTCTTCGTTTTCCTGTTTGCAACTCGTTACTATCACCGTAACTGCCACGAGTAGCATAAGTGATATTCTTAGGGAATATTTTGTCATCATTTTAAGATTGAATTAAAGATCAAGATAAGAAATTCAGGAATATAAAGTCGATGTTTAGCAATTGGGCCAACTTTTATGGTCCGTTTGAAATTCTGCGTCAGAAAGTTACGATCTGTGCCCATTTCAGAAGAAAAAGAACCAATACGGTGGTTGCGCCGCTTGCAAATACTAAACTTTGCCAGAAATAGATCTTGTTACCCCATATCTTCAACCACTTTTTACCGAATTCTTCCCGGACATAACTCCTCATGCTTTTGTAAAAGATAAAACCTGAAACGGAGAATACCGCAATCACAATAAGAACTAGCCAAATCTTTTCCATGTATTGAATTTTATGAACACAACCTTTGTAGGAAAGATAGTGAATTCGGATTTAAATTGTTCAATCTACAATGAATTCAGAAATAAAATGTTCTATTCCCTATCGTTCAGTCGTAGCCATTTCAGGCGGATCTTTGGGTACTTTTCGGTAAGCGGATTGAGGATCAGCGTATCTCCCGAGAATATGTATTTACGTTTTGCCGTGCTACCCCACATGGTTTGAAAGTTTGCAGATTCGATATGGTGTTCAATAATACCAAGCGAATCAACCACCCGGTACTTCCCGAAGTAAACAAAATTATCGGCTAAATGCCGCAGGTCGTTAGCAGTTAGGCTATCGAGCCCACCTTTTCCTTCGAAGGAATAGTTTTTATAGTTCTCGGTCACGTGATGCACTCCCATTCCGCCCTTTCCGTCGTAAATAATAAATCCCTTCCGGTTTTTGTAGTGATCCTGTCGCGGTAACCAGGCTGAGGTAGAATCGGATT
>JAUIIU010000066.1 GCA_030431695.1 Bacteroidia bacterium
GGAGATCATTGTGGAGACTGCCGAACGGAAAGAGGAGACGCCGCAAAAAGACGTGACATTCGAAGGATACATTGAAACTTCCGAACTGATTAAAAATATAGATGTGACCTATTCTGAGATCGATATTCATCACCTGATGGAGTTCGAGCAAGTGATCATTAACGAGATCGATGTCAATGATTTTGTGATAGTGGATCACGAGCAATCCGAAGAGGTTGTGCCTGAAGTGAAAGAAACGGCGAGTCCTGAGCTGGAACAGGAAGACCAAATGCTGATGTTTGACCTGCCTGTTGTTTCTTCCGAAGAGACCACTGAAAAGCCAGAGTTAAGGGAGGTTGACGTGGAAGTGGCCACAAGCACTGTGGAAGAGATGGAGGTCAGGGATGCCATCGAGGTGGTTCCGGTAACCGAGGTCACAGGTGAAGGTGTAAAACGCTATAGCCTGGACGACTACCAGGAAATGGAGTCCATGCTGAATGAAGCCAAACCCGGTAAGAATGTTGATGAAGAGGTTGAGTTTACGACCAGGACAGTGGAAGAGCCGGAAACGGATGAGAAGGACGACAACGAACCTGCCGACCCGTTGAACACACCTATCTCTAAATTGCTGAAGGACCGAACTGAAGAGCGTAAAAAGAAGATGAAGGAATTTAATTATAAATTCCGAAACAGCGCCTCGAAGATCGACGACATAGAAAAACAGCCTGCGTACAAGCGTATGGGGATCGACCTGGATGAAACCGAAAACTCTGATGACACTAATATTTCCAGAACTTCGGTGAATACAGACGATGACGATATCGAATTGCGATCCAACAACTCATTCCTCCATGATAATGTAGATTAATTGTTTGAATTAAATCGTTGCAGAACGCCCGTGGTAAAATTGATTTGCCGCGGGCTATTTCTTTTCAGGAACTGAATTATTATGTATCTTCGCGGTCTGATTTGAGTACAATTATGAGTTTACAGAATAAGGTCATGGACGCGATGAAAGTTGCGATGAAGCAGAAGGATACGGTGGCTTTGCAGTCTCTGCGAGCGGTGAAGTCGGCTATTCTTTTAGCCCAGACCGAAGCAGGTGCTTCCGGCGAACTTTCCGAAGACCAGGAACTCAAATTATTGCAGAAACTGGTGAAGCAACGAAAGGACAGCGCGGCCATCTATTCCGAACAGGGAAGAGATGACCTTGCAGCTCCTGAGATTGCTGAGGCTAAAGTGATCGAACAATTCCTGCCTGCACAATTGAGCGAGGAAGAAGTTACAGAAGTTGTTGATGATATAATTTCCCAAACAGGAGCCAGTTCGATGAAGGACATGGGTATGGTGATGGGAATGGCAAATAAGGCATTGGCTGGCCAGGCTGATGGTAAGACCATATCGACCATTGTAAAGGCTCGGTTGTCTTAAGAATTAAAATATACAGATTCCTTCATGAACAGGAATTCTGGCCCCGTAGTTCAACTGGATAGAATATCAGATTTCGGCTCTGAGGGTTGGGGGTTCGAATCCTCCCGGGGTCACGAATAAGCCGAAAAAAAAAGTGAAAATGAGCGAGTTTCCAAAAAGGAAGCTCGCTTTCTTTTTTGGAATGAGCGAGGCTTTCTTTTTTCGGCTTTCAAAGCGGAGTTAAAGAGGATGCCCGCAGGGAATCCTCAACGGAGCTTTGAGAGGATCAGGGTGAAATCCATTGAAACACAATGCGAAAGTAATGGTTTACTATTTCTAAAGCGGAGTTAAAGAGGATGCCCGCAGGGAATCCTCAACGGAGCTTTGAGAGGATCAGGGTGAAATCCATTGAAACACAATGCGAAAGTATTGGTTTACTATTTTCAAAGCCGAGTTAAAGGGGATGCCCGCAGGGAATCCTCAACGGAGCTTTGAGAGGATCAGGGTGCAATCCATCGAAATACAATGCAAAAGTATTGGTTAACTATATTCAAAGCGGAGTTAAGGAGGATGCCCGAAGGGAATCCTCAACGGAGCTTTGTGAGTCCATTGCTATGCTATGGCGTATCTGACCAATATCATAGTTATTCGAACACCTTACGAATACCTTTGATAAGAGGCAATAGTATTGAGACATGAAAGGTCCGGAAACCATACGATCCAGGGCGGTCTCCTTTTTTACCGAAATCGGAGATATCACTTACTTTGCACTGCGTTTCTTCAGGGAGGCGTTTAGTCGACCCTTTGAATTCCGCGAATTGCTCCGGCAATGTTATAATATCGGGAACCGTTCCCTATTGCTGGTTGGGGTTACAGGTTTTATTCTCGGACTGGTGTTTACCTTGCAATCTAGACCCACGCTTATGGAATTCGGTGCAGAATCGTGGATGCCGTCCATGGTGAGCATTTCCATTGTCCGTGAAATAGGACCGGTGATGATAGCCCTGATCTGCGCGGGTAGGATCGGATCTGGTATTGGGGCCGAACTTGGCTCTATGAGGGTCACCGAACAGATCGACGCCATGGAAGTATCGGGAACCAATCCTTTCAAGTACCTCGTAGTGACCAGGATCATGGCAACTACACTGATGTTACCGCTTCTTATCGTTTTTGGCGATACGATTGCACTCTTCGGATCGGCATTGGTAGAAAACCTCAAAGGCGAAGTATCACTTCAATTGTATTTCAACGAGGTTTTTGATGCGCTGAAATATTCGGATATAGTCCCGGCAACCGTCAAGTCGTTTTTCTTTGGTTTTGCCATTGGCCTTGTGGGTTGCTATAAGGGCTATTTCTGTAAGAAGGGAACTGTCGGTGTGGGTGAAGCCTCCAATTCTGCAGTGGTATATACGTCGATGCTATTATTTATCATCGACTTTATCGCTGTATTCGTAACTGATATCTTTTTTGAAGTATAATGAAAGAAGATCGATCCATAGCACCAGTTCTTGAACTAAAAGCACTCAAAAAAAGCTTTGGTGATAACGAAGTTTTGCGTGGTTTCAACCTGGAACTACACGAGGGAGAGATACTGGTTGTGATGGGAAAATCGGGTAGCGGGAAGTCAGTGATGATAAAATGCCTTGTCGGGCTTATGCAGGCGGATGGCGGCGTGATCAGGATAAAGGGCCACAACATCACGGAACTGGGGCAGACCGAACTTGATATCCTGCGAACAGAGATCGGATTCCTGTTCCAGGGAAGTGCATTGTACGATTCCATGACCGTTCGGGAAAACCTGGAGTTCCCTCTTCGACGACATAAAGAAAAACTGAATATAACGGAGTCCAATGAAGAACTGGTCTTGGAAGCTCTCGAGAATGTTGGCCTGGCCGATGCTATCGACCTTATGCCTGCCGAGCTATCCGGAGGAATGCAGCGCAGGGTTGCTTTGGCAAGGGCGTTGATCCTCAAGCCGAATATCATCTTATACGATGAGCCCACTACAGGACTGGACCCGATCACCTCCAAGGAGATCATCAACCTGATGCGGACCATTCAGAAGAAATACAAGACCTCTGCCCTTATTATCACCCATGACGTGGATTGTGCGAGGGTGATCTCGGACAGGATCATTCTTCTAGTGGATGGAGTGAACTATATTGAAGGAACTTATCAAGAACTGGTACGTTCGGAAGACCCAAAAGTAAAAGCTTTCTTTAAAACCTAGGACCATGCAAAAGACAGTAGCACAGAAAGTACGTTTAGGCATTTTCGTGATTTTAGGCACAGCCTTGCTGGTTAGTGCGCTATATTTTATTGGTAACCGGCAGAATCTCTTCGGAACCAACCTGGAACTGCATGCCGAATTCACCAATGTGAATGGTTTACAACTGGGAAATAATGTGCGTTATTCAGGCATAAATGCGGGAACGGTGAAAGGTATCGAAATGATCGGTCAGTCGAGGATAGTGGTTTCCATGCTGATTGAGGAAAAGATAGCCGAGCGAATCAATAAGAATGCCGTCGCCACTATAGGTTCGGACGGACTGGTTGGTAGTATGCTGATCAATATCCTTCCGCAGGAGGGAGAAACCCGCCCTATTGTTTCCGGGGATACGATCCGTTCCTATACTAAGATCGGTGCCAATGATATTTTGAGCACCCTGAGTGTGACCAATGAGAACGCGGCCATACTAACGGCCGACCTTTTGAAGATCACCACCAAGATCATCGATGGAAAGGGAACGATCGGGATGTTGATTAATGATACCATAATGGCCGATAACCTGAAGGAAAGCGTGATCGAACTTCGAAAGGCAAGCTCCGGCGCCAACCATGCCATTCAACAGTTGAATGGAATCATTGCCGGTATCGATTTCGATGAAAGTGTAGCCGGTGTGTTACTGAATGATTCCGTCTCAGGTGAAAAGATGCGGGAGATCATAACGGGTCTCGAATCGACCGGACAGAATATCCAAGAGGTGAGCATTTCCCTTGATGAATATCTTACCGAGATCAGGGAAAGCCAGGGAACGATGAATAAACTCATAAGGGATGAGGCTTTCGCCGGGAACCTGGATACAACACTAGTGAACCTTAAGGAAGCTACCGACAGGCTCAACACGAATATGGAAGCATTAAAACATAATTTCCTGTTCAGGGGATATTTTAAGAAATTGGAGCGACAGCGAAAGAAAGCCGTAAGAGATTCCCTGAAAAACCTGAAATAGTATTGCAAACCGGGAGTTATAGGGATTCTGGTTTCTCAGGTCACATTATTTTTCCTGTTCTGCGAGGTAGAATCGTATCACATCGGCAGTAGTGACTATTCCAACAATTCTGTCATTTTCGGTAACGGGGATGGCCCTAAACCTTCCTTTACCCAGTTCTTCTGCAACTTCTGTGATGGAAGCCGTTGGGCTCACCTTGTATGGGTTGGGAGTCATGATGTCCTTCACACTTAAAGTGTGGTAGATTTCGTTGTTATCGTCCATTCCCGCACCTTTGATTCGATACATAAAATCGATCAGGCTTATCATGCCCACTAGTTTTTTATCTATGACTACCGGAATGTGGTGATGAAAGTTTGACTTTTCGTAAATATGCTTGACATCAATGATCTTCTGTTCCGGGGAAACACAGGTCACCTCCCTGGTCATGATTGCAGCAACGGACATAGGTTTCATAACTTCTGAATTTAGGGAATACAAGGTTAAATTAAAGGTGAAAAGCGCAGATTTCAACTGATGAAAGTCATAGTTATGACTTGTTTGAAGCGATAACTTTGTTAGTAATACTTTCTCAAATTGCCGTACTATGAAAACAAGAACGATAATAGAATTGGTAACTCTATCGGCAAGCCTGTATCACTTAGCTAAGGATACGCATTTAATGGAGCGGATTCAGGAATATTCAGAAAAAAGTAAGGCGAGTATCAACCAGGTAGCCTCGGAACCCTTGCTGGATGAAGACGGTAACGAACTGGAACTCATGGACAAGATCCTTCATAAGGCGGGAGAGATGAAAGAGGAACTTGAACTCAAGATAGAGGAGTTGGTAGCAGCTTTCTATAAAAAGATCAACGTCGCTCACCTTGATGAGATCAAGGCGCTGAATGAGAAGCAGGATAAGGCAGATCGGACGATTGCCTTGTTGGAGGCCAGGCTGAACAAGCTGGAATTAAGCTCATGACATGGGTATAATAACGGGTATAGGACGCAAATTCAAATCGGTATCCCGATATAACCAGATCTTACGGGTGCTGGTAAAGTATGGATTTGAAGACCTTGTACAACACCTGGAAGAAAAAGATCAGTATACCTTTCTACGTAAGATCATACCCAAAAAATCACGAAAACATGCCGTGATCTATACCAAGTGGGAGAAGATGCGGCTGGTTTGCGAGGAACTGGGTCCTACCTTTGTAAAATTCGGACAGATACTGAGTAACCGTCCGGACCTCATACCTCTTGAACTGGTACTTGAACTGGAGAAATTACAGGACAATGTTCCGCCCATGCCCGAAGAAGTTGCAAAGCAAGTGGTTGAAGAGGAACTGAACGCTACGGTTGAAGAATTATTTGCGTGGTTCGAACCCAAATCCTTTGCCTCGGCTTCCATGGCCCAGGTCCACAAGGTAACCCTGCATACGGGTAGGAGGGTTGCCCTGAAGATACAGCGTCCGGGCATCCGGGAGATAATAGAGGAGGACGTCAAGGTAATGTTTCGATCCGGTTGGCCTGGTTCGGAATTTTGAGGACGCTATCCTGAAGGAACTGGATTTCATCAACGAATCCATCAATGTTCAGCGTTTTTACAACAACTGGTACCTTGATCACGGTCGCGACCAGTATGCCTGTTCGCCAAAGGTCTACCAGGAATTCACCACGGGAAAGGTGCTGGCACTCGAATTCATGAATGGTACCAAGATCGGAAGGATCCAGAGACTGGAAGAGAAGGGGTTTGACACCAAGGTAATAGCCCGGCGGCTCACAAAGAGTTTCTTCAAGCAGATATTTGAATACGGCTTCTTCCATGCCGATCCGCATCCTGGGAACTTGCTGGTGCTGCCTAACGGTAAGATATGTTACCTGGATTTTGGAATGATGGGAAGCATCCTGCCAAGGGATATCGAGGTCTTCGGAAAACTATTCCTTGCCATTTCGAGAAAAGACGTAAATAAGGTGATCAAGGCACTCCAGCGATTGTCCAATGAAATGGTTGTGGATGATATGCGGAGCCTGGAATTCGACATCAGCGAATTCATAGAAAAATATTACACCCGTGATGTCCACAAGAACGAGATGAGTACTGTCCTCCTGGAATTGAAGGATATCATTATCAAGAACGGTCTTGTGGTTCCTTCACATTTCTTCCTGTTTGCGAGATCATTGGTTACTATTGAGGGAGTAGTTCAGAAACTCGATCCTAAACTGGATCAGTTCGATTTGGTCAAGCCGTACCTGTCTCATGCTGTGAGCAAAGGCTTCGATCCAATTCGCCTGGGTGAAAAGGCTTATAATTCGATCTACGAACTCACGAGTTATATGGAAGAGTTTCCGAGGGACCTTCGGAATGCTATCCGCAGGATTAACAGCGGACAGGTAAAAGTGGATCTCACGCATAAAGGCATAGACCCCATGGTTCATACCATAAACAGGGTGGCCAAACAACTGGTGAGTGCTTTTATCATGGTGGCTTTGATCATAGGTGCGGCTCTACTCATAACCTTTAAGATAGGTCCGTTATGGTCTGATTATTCAATATTCGGGATCATCTGTGCCTTGGTAGCGGTGATCCTGGCCATAGGAATGCTGCGGGATATCAGTAAAGGTGATTACGACCGCTAGTTGTATATTCTTCGGAAGATGAATTAACGGATACTATACTTTCTGAAAGGCCTTTTTAAAATGACCGAAAGCTTCTGAGATCTCTCCCTGGAAATGCTCCCTGCGAGTCTCTTCTTCCTCTTCTTTTTTCGAATCCAGGCCGTCGATGAATTTGTTGAATTCGGCCTTCCCTTTTTCAAAGGCGGTTTTTGCACTATCCCTGCCTTCTTCGAATTTCTCTTCGAGGATTTCCAGTTGCACTTTAAAGATCTCTATTTCGATCAGCAGTATAGCATACATTCGCTGTAGCTTTTCGTTGGATTTGATCTTCACCTCCACCTGGTGTAACAGCGATAGTAGTTTCCGTTTTTGAGCGTTGAACGCATCCCTGGACTCGGCCTTACCCAATGCAAGTTGAACTCTAAGTTCGTCAAGTTTAGCCTGGAGATCTTCGAGTTTGTCCTTGCCTGTTTGTATCCTGGATTTGTTTTCGTGGATGAAATTATTGAATCTCTTTTTCACCTCTTCGTACTTGTCCTGCGCTTCGGCCTTACCCAATGCCGACTGTACCTGAAATTCCTCAATTTCAACAGCAGCTTTTCGTAGGGCCTTGGCGACTTTGTCCATTAAATGAGAATTTTCATTTTTTTTCATGATATCAGGGTATTAGTATTCAAGTAAATGTCTTCAATTATTCCGCCGTATACAATGAGGAATGTCACCAAATCAAAAAAGTCGGTTTGGTGTGTGCTACGGATCTTTTAGTATTGTGGCTATTATTTATTCTGAAGAACTCATCCGTCCAACCGCACAGCTCACGTACGATTTCGCCTTGGAAAGGAAGGTATTCTCATCCTCAACCAGCGGATATCCTAGTGAGATCAGTTTTTTATGTACAGTTTCGAATGCTTCTTCAGAATTGTGTTCGAAGGTAACCGAAGAATCTTCCGCGTTTACATTCACTCCCGAAATCCCATCGATTCCCTCGAGATTCTTTCGGATGGTATTGGAACATCCGCCACATTTGAGATTTTGCACGTATCTGGTTGTCTTCATAGTATTTTTCAATTTACCAAATCTACAATTATGAGACCTTAGCTTTGCTGATAATTATCATATTTTTAACTTAAGGGTCTTGTAATATTTGCAAACGGTAAAGGAGTAAGGAATAGTTTATGGAGCATTGTGCCCACTGTGGGGATTTATGTAGTGAGGAAACGGTCTATCACGACGATCTTTCATTTTGTTGCAACGGTTGTAAGACTGTATACGAATTGTTACATGAAAATGACCTCAGCTACTATTATGAAATGGAGCGAACCCCGGGTGTTTCTCCCAGGGAGTTCGAACATAAGTTTGATTTCCTCGATAATGAATCCATAGTCGATAAATTACTTGAATTCAAGGATGGCCATACCAGTGTGGTCTCCTTCCTGATCCCTTCCATCCACTGTTCTTCCTGTATCTGGGTGTTGGAAAACCTGAACAAACTGCAGCCCGCCGTACAAGCTTCACAGGTCAATTTCCCGGAAAAAACCATTCGCATAACTTTTAATTCTGAAAGGGTGAGTTTGAAGAACCTGGTGAAACTGCTCAGCAGGATCGGTTATGAACCTTATATTTCCCTGGAAGATTCGGATAAGAAAGAAAGAAGGATCAACAGAAGCCTGATCTATAAACTAGGCGTTGCCGGATTTGCATTCGGGAATGTGATGTTCCTGTCATTTCCGGAGTATTTTGATGTTAAAGAATTCTGGCTGGACAGGTT
Organism: Bacteroidia bacterium; assembly: GCA_030431695.1. Lineage (GTDB taxonomy): Bacteria > Bacteroidota > Bacteroidia > Flavobacteriales > Flavobacteriaceae > Pukyongia. Next base: position 8,989 of record JAUIIU010000066.1, read on the forward strand.
TGCTCCTATGTTTCGCTGGCTGATGTTCGCCTACTCGGTGCCCGTGGTTTTCTATGCGGCCCAGGATTATTTTATCTCTGCCTTTAAAGGCTTGCGATCTAAAATATTGAACATCGACGTTCCTATCGCCCTGGGGATCCTGGTCCTCTTTGTGCGAAGTACTATTGATATTGTCTTCGACTGGGGAACAGGTTTTTTCGATAGCCTGACAGGGCTGGTTTTTTTCCTGTTGGTTGGTAAATTCTTTCAGCAGAAAACATACAGTTATCTTTCTTTTGAACGAGATTATAAATCCTACTTCCCCATAGCTGTTACTCGTCTTTTTAAAAACGAGGAGGGAGATCAAACTGAAGAACAGGTGGAGGTATATGAAATACAGAAAGGCGACCGTATCCTGATTCGCAACAACGAACTCCTGCCGGTAGATGCCATTCTCATACGTGGAAATGCCCTTATCGATTACAGTTTTGTCACAGGCGAATCGGAACTGGTGTCGAGAAACAGTGGAGACAAACTTTTTGCAGGAGGTAAACAACAGGCCGGGATACTTGAGGTTGAGGTCCTGAAACCCGTAGAACAAAGCTATCTCACCCAGTTGTGGAGCAATGAGATATTTGATGTGGACAGGCAGAGCGCATTCCAGTCGTTCACAGACAGCATTTCAAAACGGTTCACAATTGCCATCCTTGCGATCGCAATCATAGCTACATTGTTCTGGATGCTGTACGATCCCACCAAGGCATTCAATGTCTTCACAGCAGTACTTATTGTTGCCTGTCCCTGTGCAATTGCGCTATCTGCGCCCTTTACTCTTGGAAACATCCTGAGGATATTCGGTAGGATGAGGTTCTATGTAAAAGAGGCACAGGTGATCGAAAGGATGGCGGCTGTGGACGCCGTTGTCTTCGATAAAACCGGTACGCTTACAACCGGGACGGGTTCGAATATGACCTACGAGGGTGTTGCACTTACGAAAGATGAGGAGGAATTGCTCACCAGCACGCTTCGCGCATCGAATCACCCCTTGAGTAGGTCTTTGTATGATATGCTGAAGGATCACGATATCAAAACACTGGATTCATTCGAGGAATTGGCTGGAAAGGGGATTACAGCATCGGCGGATGAACAGTTGATAAAAGTAGGGTCTTACCAGTTTGTTTCCGAAGGAAAAAAGGGCAATGACAAAATCTCCGATATAGACAACAGGACCGCAGTGCATATCAGCAGTAACAACTTGTACAAGGGATGTTATGTCTTCCAGAACAGGTACCGTGAAGGCTTGACTGCTTTACTTTCAAAACTCTCTAAGGAAAAGAAACTGGTGGTGTTGTCCGGAGACAATGATGGTGAACGCGACAGGCTGATGCAGCTAGTCCCGGCAGGAACCGCCATGTATTTCAACCAGAAACCGGAGGATAAACTAAATTTTATACACAAGATGCAGGAGAACGGGAACCGGGTGATGATGGTAGGTGATGGCTTAAATGATGCGGGAGCTTTAAAGCAAAGCGACATTGGTGTTGCTATTGCAGAGAATGTAAACATATTCTCTCCGGCCTGCGATGCCATACTTGATGCATCCATGTTCGGAAGGCTGGCCGATTTCTTTCAGTTGTCTAAAACAGGGATGCGGATTATCCGGTGGAGTTTTGTTTTGTCCCTTATTTACAACCTCATAGGATTGGGGTTTGCCGTAACTGGTCATTTGGCTCCGGTGGTGGCTGCGATCCTGATGCCGCTAAGCTCGATCAGCATTGTTGTATTTACGACTATTGCCACTCGATATTTTGGTAGCCGAATAAATTAGAATATATTTAATGAACCTGATAAATGTCATTTTTTGAGGTTTGTACTCAGGCTAATTTTACGACTTTATTTCATCCGGGTATGAGTATTATCTACGTTTTATTAACCATCAGCATTGTTGTGGCCCTAGGTTTCTTTGTGGCCTTTATTGTTTCAGTGAGAAATGGCCAGTACGACGATACTTACACTCCTTCGGTGAGGATGCTTTTTGAGGATGAACTGGTGAAAGACACAAAAGAAGATCAACCAATAGAAAATAACGACAAGCACTAATTATGGAAGTAGAGAAGTTTTATTACGATAATAAGATCGTTAAAAGTTTCCTGTATGCCACCATATTTTGGGGTATCATAGGTACGAGCGTCGGTTTGTTACTGGCGTTTATGTTTTTATTCCCTAACCTTACAGAGGGGATCTCCTGGTTAAGTTTCGGTCGCCTGCGTCCGCTTCACACCAATGCGGTTATCTTCGCATTTGTTGGGAATGCAATATTTGCCGGGGTATATTATTCCCTGCAGCGTCTTCTGAAAGCGAGAATGTGGAGTAATTTCCTTAGTAAAGTGAATTTCTGGGGTTGGCAGTTGATCATTGTTTCTGCAGCCATCACACTTCCACTTGGATTCAGCACCTCTAAAGAATACGCCGAACTGGAATGGCCCATAGACATTGCTATTGCACTGGTTTGGGTTGCCTTCGGTGTGAATATGATAGGAACAATCCTCAAGCGAAGACAAAGACACCTTTACGTGGCGATCTGGTTTTATATCGCAACCTTTGTAACCGTAGCAGTTCTTCACATTTTCAACAGTCTTGAAATACCCGTAACCGCCCTGAAGAGTTATTCAGTTTACGCAGGGGTACAGGACGCACTGGTACAATGGTGGTACGGGCATAACGCTGTGGCATTCTTCCTCACAACCCCGTTCTTAGGATTGATGTACTATTTTGTTCCGAAAGCGGCTAATCGTCCCGTTTACTCTTATAAATTATCCATAGTACACTTCTGGTCGCTGATTTTCATCTATATCTGGGCCGGACCGCACCACTTGCTTTATTCGGCTCTTCCCGACTGGGCGCAGAACCTGGGTGTTGCTTTCTCCGTAATGCTCATCGCACCGTCCTGGGGAGGTATGATCAACGGTCTGCTAACCTTAAGAGGAGCCTGGGATAAGGTGAGGACAAACCCGGTACTCAAGTTTATGGTTGTTGCAATTACGGGTTATGGTATGGCAACCTTCGAAGGGCCAATGCTTTCACTTAAGAACGTTAACGCCATCGCTCACTTTACAGACTGGATCATTGCTCACGTGCACGTAGGGGCACTTGCGTGGAACGGGTTCCTGACCTTTGGTATGATCTACTGGCTGGTTCCGAAGTTATTCAAAACACCACTCTGGTCGAGAGGATGGGCAAATGCCCACTTCTGGATAGGTACACTCGGTATTATCCTTTATGCACTTCCATTGTATGTTGCCGGATTTGTACAGGCATTTATGTGGAAACAATTCAACCCGGATGGAACACTTGTTTACGGTAACTTCCTTGAAACCGTGAGCGAGATCATCCCCATGTACTGGATGCGTGCCATTGGAGGTAGTTTGTACATCCTAGGTTTCCTGATGTTGCTAGTGAATATCGTGAAGACCGTCCGTGCCGGAAGCAAAGTAACCGATGAACTGGCAGAAGCTGCACCACTAAAAAGGGTGACCAAGCGCCGTACTGCCAAGGAGGGATACCACACCTGGTTGGAAAGAAGACCTGTTAAACTGACTATTTATGCTACCATCGCAATTCTTATCGGTGGTATGGTTCAGATCATTCCATCACTTATGGTTGATGACTATGTTCCGAAGATTACCAGTGTAAAACCATACACGCCCCTGGAACTTGAGGGTCGTGATATTTACATACGCGAAAGTTGTAATGCCTGTCACTCACAGATGGTCCGTCCGTTCCGAAGCGAAGTGGAACGATATGGCGAATACTCGAAATCCGGGGAGTATGTGTACGATCACCCGTTCCTCTGGGGTAGTAAGCGTACGGGTCCCGACCTGTTCAGGGTAGGTGGTAAATACTCGGATAACTGGCACTTCAACCACTTCTGGGATCCTCAAACCACTTCACCGGGATCTATCATGCCAAGGTACACCTGGCTGATAAAGAATGAGCTTGATAAGTCGAACACCGAAAAGAAAATGGAGGCCATGGTCACCCTTGGGGTACCGTATTCCGAAGAAGACATCGCCAGGGCCCAGGAATGGATGCTGGAGCAGGGTACTGCCATTGAGGAGAGTCTGTTTGCCGATCCCGATTTCGTGAAGACCTATGAAGCCGATAAACAAGCCGCTGGTGAAAGAGGTGAGGAGTTCGTCGACATGAGAAACAGGGAAGTAGTGGCCATGATTGCTTATCTGCAACGCCTTGGTACGGATATCAAGGTCAAGGATAGTGAAGAAGTAACCTTAAATCAATAGAGTCATGCTGAAATTTGTAAAAGGAAGTCTCGAAAATATTGATGGGGTGGAGATCTATCCGATCATTTCATTACTGATATTCTTTTTCTTCTTTGTTGGGGTCTTTGTATGGATCTTCACCATTAAGAAAAAATATATCGAGGAAGTAAGCAATATTCCATTAGAAGAAGATACTAACACCAACAATACCATTCAATTATGAAAACAGTCGCGTCATATATACGAGTAATCGCATTCATGGTGATCGCCTTTGCATTGCTGGAACTCACCGTCGATTCCGGCGATCAAATGGCAATAGAGAAGTTTCCCATCATTTGGGGAGTTCTGGCTATGCTACTGTTGTTCGCCATAGCTATCGAGGTCGTTTCCGAATCACTGAAATCGATCATGTTCCGCGGGCTTAGCCCTGAAGCCCAGGACAGGTACCTGGCCAATGAGGAGGTTCGCAAAGAGAACCAGTTTGCAGGATTGAAAAGATTATACGGTAAACTGAAAGGCAGTAAACCTATAGAGGATGAAGGTGAGATCGTTCTGGATCACAACTACGACGGGATCAAGGAACTGGATAACAAACTCCCACCATGGTGGGTATATGGTTTTTATGTTACCATTGTATTTGCAGTGATCTACCTGGCCCGTTACCACATCTTCGATGGTGTGACCTCTTCGGAAGAATATGAAATAGAAATGGAAGAGGCCCGTCTTGCGGTAGAAGAGTATAAGAGAACTGCCAAGGACCTGGTGGATGTCAATACGGTTGAATTGCTGACCGAAGAAGCCGATCTGGCCGCCGGTAAGGTCATCTTCGATGGAAAATGTGCCGTTTGTCACAAGAATGACGGTGGTGGAGGAATTGGCCCGAACCTCACCGATAAATACTGGATCCTGGGAGGAGGTATTAAGAATGTGTTTAATACAATTTCTGAAGGAGGCCGTGACGGAAAAGGAATGGTTTCATGGAAATCCGAGCTTAAACCGGCCGAAATGGCTCAGGTAGGAAGCTATATACTTTCGTTACAAGGAACCACGCCTGCCGAGCCAAAGGCTCCCGAAGGAGATATCTGGGTGGATCCCGATGCACCTTCACCTGCTGAAGAGGTTATGGAAACCGTTGTGGATTCCACCGCCGCTGAAGCCGAAATAACCATGGCCGGCAATTAACACCTAACACATAAAAACCCTGGTCATTAACCGAGAAATAACCTAAAATCAGAGAATTGGAAACACCGGAAGATGAAAAATTCAGGGATAGTATTGCTACTGTAAATAAGGAAGGGAAACGCGCCTGGGTCTACCCGAAAAAACCATCGGGCAAATACTATGAGAAACGCAAGCTGTTAAGTTATTTACTGCTTGCCATATTATTCGCGGCACCTTTCATCAAAATTGGCGGAAACCAGTTTATTTTGATCAATGTGCTCGAACGACGATTCAACATTTTTGGATTTCCGTTCTGGCCACAGGATTTTCACCTCTTCGTGATCATGATGATCATAGGTGTGGTTTTCGTGATCTTCTTCACTGTTGCCTTCGGAAGGATATTCTGCGGGTGGCTTTGTCCGCAGACCATCTTTATGGAAATGGTATTCCGCAGAATTGAGTACTGGATCGAAGGCGACCGAGGGAAGCAGATACGACTCGATAAGCAGAAATGGGACGGCGAAAAGATCCGAAAGCGTAGCTTGAAATGGTTTGTGTTCTTTGTCATCTCATTCCTGATCGCTAATGTATTCCTGGCTTACCTTATCGGAAGCGATAAACTTATAGAGTACATCAGTGAAGGTCCGTTGGAAAACATGAATACGCTAATCTCACTGCTTATCTTCACAGCAGTGTTTTATTTCGTGTTTGCGTGGTTCCGGGAACAGGTATGTATTATTGCCTGTCCTTACGGAAGGCTGCAAGGAGTACTGCTGGATAATAAATCAATCGTGGTCGCCTATGATCACAAGAGAGGAGAAACCAGGCATAAGATTCGCAAGGGAGAGAACCGTGAAGAGAAAGAATACACACTGTCATAGGTTGACAACACAAAAGGGCATTGCGCCCCTTTTTGATTGTGGTGATGAAATCAACGGTATGCAGTTTTTTGGCTTGATACCGTAAAGCTGATACCAAATGAGAACAGCGCACCCAACGCAATACCTTTTAGTCCAAACCCCGCGGCATCACCGACTTCCAAAAGGTAGTTACCAGCCAACAGTAAACACGCGATGGAAAATATGAACGCCGATGCTTTTTGATTGAACCACACCGCTAGCGCATAAAGTGATGGTAAAACCAGCAGTGCATAG
>JAUIIU010000067.1 GCA_030431695.1 Bacteroidia bacterium
TCGGTGAATTTCAACGTTGCCATAACCACCGTTTTCATATTGATCATAGCCGGGGCACTGGCAGGTTTCTTTCCAGCCTGGCGCGCCGCACGAATTAAACCTATTGTAGCACTCAGAGACGAATAAAATGTTTAACAGGGACAGTTGGAGCGAAATATTGGAAGCGCTGAGCAGTAACTGGTTCAGGACGGTCCTCACTGCCTTTGGTGTACTGTGGGGTATCTTCATCCTGGTCATCCTGCTTGCTGCGGGAAAAGGACTCGAGAATGGTGTGAAAGCCGATTTCGGGGATATTGCTACCAATACGATGTTCATGTGGACCCAAACCATATCAAAACCGTACAAGGGCCTTCCCAAAGGTAGAAGGTTCACCTACCGGATGGGAGATGTTGAGGCGCTTTGGGACAATGTGCCAAACCTTCGATTCGTTTCACCCAGGAATCAACTGGGAGGCTTCGGAGGTAGTAATAATGTGGTTCGCGGCCTGCAAACGGGTGCCTTTAACGTCTATGGGGATTATCCGGAGATCATTGAACAACAGCCTATGGATATCACCAGTGGCCGCTTCATCAACTACGGTGATATCGATGAGAAACGAAAGATCGCCGTGATAGGGGAAGGAGTGAAATCTGCCCTGTATTCAGGTGACGAGGACCCACTTGGTACTTATATAAAGATCAGTGGAGTGAATTTCATCGTTGTTGGTACTTATAAAAAGAAATCGCAGGGGGGTGATTCCGAAGAAGACCAAAAAGAGATTTATGTTCCTTTTTCCGCATTTTCCCAGGCCTTTAACCGCGGTGATCGCGTGGGCTGGATGGCTATAACCGCCGAAGACGGATCGTCAATTACAATGCTCAAAGAACAGATCTTCGATGTGATCAAACAACGACATAGTATACATCCCGAAGACGACAGGGCGATAGGTAATTTCGATCTATTCGAGCAGTACAGCCGTGTTGAAAGCCTGTTCTTCGCACTGAAGATCGTCGCGTATTTCGTGGGAACCCTGGTTCTGCTTTCAGGAATTATTGGAATTAGTAATATCATGTTGATCGTGGTTAAGGAAAGGACTAAGGAGATCGGTATCAGAAGGGCCCTGGGAGCAACCCCCTGGTCGATAAGAGGACAGGTATTGATGGAATCCATATTCCTAACGATAATCTCGGGAATGGTTGGTATCTCCCTTGGAGCACTGGTCATTTATGCAATAAACAAGATCCTTGAAGCCAATGGCCCTGTGGATATGTTCTCGAATCCGAGTGTGGATATTTCCGTAGTGATCACTGCTTTGATCATATTGGTCGTTTCAGGACTGCTGGCGGGATTCATCCCAGCCCAAAACGCTATTAAAGTTAAACCGGTAGATGCATTGCGCACCGAATAAATAACAAAAATCAAAAATGAAGAAAACGGTTACCATTATCATTCTAGTTGCCATAGTCGTGACATTCACAGTGTCACTTTACTATCTCTATGCCAAGAACCAGGAAGATCCTGTTGTGTATGAGACAGAACAGGCCGAGGTTGGCAATATTATCAAAAAGACCGTAGCGACCGGCAGTATAGTTCCCAAGGAGGAAGTGCTGATCAAACCGAACATCTCCGGGATCATCGACGAGATCTTCGTGGAGGCCGGTGAGCATGTGGAGGCAGGTGACCTGCTGGCCAAAGTTAAGGTTGTTCCCAATGTTTCGGCCCTTACCAGCGCAAAGAACAGTATAAACAGCTCCAGGACGCAGTTGGAAACCGCACGACTGGCATTGCAGAATGAAGAAAATATATTCAACCGCCAAAAGGGCCTGTTCGAAAGGGGTGTGATCTCTGCTAATGAATTCGACAATGCCCAGCTTGCCTATAACCAGGCCAAGCAGCGATTCAACCAGGAAAAAGTGAATCTCTCGGGAGCTCAACAGAATTATGATATCGTAAAGACAGGAACTACCAGCGGACTCGGATCGGCCGCTACTACCGAGATCAGAGCGACCGTTTCGGGTATGGTACTCGATGTACCAGTAAAGGTGGGGAACCAGGTGATCGAAGCCAATAATTTTAACGACGGAACCACAATTGCAACCCTGGCTGATGTAGGTAAAATGATCTTCGAAGGGAAAGTGGATGAAAGTGAAGTAGGGAAGATCAAGGAGGAGCTGCCACTGGAGATCACAGTAGGGGCTATCGAAAATGCAACCTTCGATGCCATACTCGACTATATAGCACCCAAAGGTGTGAGTGAGAACGGGGCCATTCAGTTTGAAATAAAGGGAACTTTAACGAAAAAAGACAGTACCTTTATCCGCGCCGGACTCAGTGCGAATGCATCTATCATTCTAGCCAGGGCGGACAGTGTGCTAACTTTGAAGGAAGCACTTGTACAATACGATCCGAAAACTCAGGATCCCTTTGTGGAGATAGCCACTGGCGAACAGCAATTCGAACGAAGGGATATCGAGCTTGGTATCAGCGACGGAATAAACGTCGAGGTGAAAAGCGGCATTTCGAAGGACGACAAGATAAAAGTGTGGAACCAGATCAAACCGGCACAGGAATTCGGCAGGAACTAGCACGTTGAAATCATGAGTTTTTCTGTAACACTTTAACATTTAAACAGACAAATCCGGCAACTATCAATTCTATGAAGAAACTAGTATTAATCCTTTTGCTGCTACTAGCCGCAGCACCAAGTTTTGCTCAGAAGCAATGGACCCTGAGAGAATGTGTGGTCCACGCTATGGAGAATAATATATCGATCAAGCAAAGTGAGCTTGATGTGGAACTGGCTGATATTGGTAAATTGGACGCCATAGGTAATTTCCTGCCCTCCCTGAACGGACAGGCTTCCAATTCCTGGAACACAGGTCTAACTCAGAATGTCGTGACCGGGGTGCTGGAAACACAAACGGCAAGGAACTCTTCTTACTTTGTGGGGCTTGGAGTAGACTTGTTCAAAGGACTTGAGAATATCCGAAGAAATCAAAGAGCCAAGATAAATAAACTGGCGGCCCAGTACAGCCTTGATAAAATGAAGGACGACATCTCTTTGTTCGTCGCCAATGCATACCTGCAGGTGCTGCTTAACAAGGCGAACTTAGAAGTGATCAAGGCGCAGAACCAGGTGACCCTGGAACAACTTCAGCGTACGAATGACCTTGTGGATGCCGGTGTTTTGCCAAGAGGTGACCTGCTGGAGATCAAAGCCACCGATGCCAGCGAAAAACAAAACATAATAATTTCAGAGAACGCAGTTCAGATCTCACTTATCAGTCTTGCACAACTGCTTCAGATCGAGGATTATGAGAACTTTGATATTGCTGAGGAGGATTTCACTATCATCGATGAAGGAATTGCCAGTAAGGCTATCGCTGAAATTCTGAATTCGGCAAAGGAGAACCGTTCAGAAATAAAAATAGCGGAACAGAATGTTGCCCTTGCCGAAAAGGATCTTCAGATCGCGAGATCGGCTTATTATCCTTCCCTGAGTGCCTTTATCAATTACAATACCCGTGAATCGGATCTACCGAGTGGCTTTACGCAGACACTGAACGAGAACGATCCGTTTTCAATTAGCGATGAACCCATAGGTATAGTTGGTAGTACAGGTGAGAATGTATTCGGAATTTCGCCTAATCTTATTATTTCTGAAGTACCACCGCTTCCATTCATTGAACAACTATACCTGAATGACGGTATTTCCTATGGATTCCAATTGCAGGTGCCAATATTCAATGGTTTTGGCGTCAGGAATAACGTGAAAAGAAATAAAGTGAACCTGAAAAGACAGGAATTCCTCCTGGAACAGGCGAAGCTGGATCTTGAATCGAATGTGTACCAGGCGTACGTGGATGCAAAAGGAGCTTTGAAAGCATACGAATCGGCACAGGTGGCCCTCGAATCACAGGAACTGGCGTATCAGTACGCAAAGGACAGATATGATGTTGGGCTTACCAATGCCTTCGATTTCAGCCAGTCGAAACTGAGATATGACAATGCGCGAATCGAACTAAACCGTTCCAAATACGACTATATTTTTAAATTAAAAGTTTTAGAATTGTATTTTGGTATTCCGGCAACCGAGTTAAAGTTTTAGTTATGAAAAGAAAAACACTAATCATCATTATTTCTGCCATCGTAGTTATTTTGCTTCTCCTTGTGGTCGCAAAAAAACAGGGTTGGATCGGGTCCGATGGCGACTCGACCGAGGTACAGGTGAAGGAGATCGCCCCGATGGAAATTGTTGAAACCGTTGCAGCTACGGGTAAGATCCAGCCGGAAGTGGAAGTTGCACTTTCGTCCGAAGTATCGGGTGAGATCATCGAATTACCGGTGAAAGAAGGGCAGCAGGTGAAGAAAGGTGATTTGCTGGTAAAGATCAACCCTGATCTGATCCAGGCAGCTGTAAGTCAGTCGCAAGCAGGCTTGCAGAATGTAAGGGCCCAGTTGTCGCAGGCCGAGGCGAACCTGAAGAATGCACAACTGAACTTCAACAGGAATAAAGAACTTTTTGAAAAGGGTGTGATATCCAAGGCCGAATGGGATCGTTCGGTTAACGAATACGAATCCGCTCAGGCGAGCAAGCAATCTGCGTACTACAATGTGCAAAGTGCCGCGGCTAACCTGAAACAATCCAGGGACAACCTGGAGCGTACAACTATCTATGCCCCTATGGACGGAACTATATCGAAGCTTTCCGTGGAACTGGGGGAACGTGTGGTTGGGACGGCCCAGATGGCAGGTACGGAGATCCTCCGGGTAGCCAACCTGAACAATATGGAGGTGGAAGTGGATGTAAACGAGAACGATATTGTAAAAGTGTCTTTGTCGGATTCCACCATCGTTGAAGTCGATGCATACCTGAAACGTGAATTCAAAGGGATCGTTACGGAGATCGCGAATTCAGCCGAAAATGCTATCTCGGTGGACCAGGTGACCAACTTCAAGGTAAAGGTGCGTATACTTCCTGAATCTTATTCAGATCTCACCGAAGGAAAACCAGAGAATTACTCGCCCTTCCGTCCCGGTATGACGGCTACGGTTGATGTTATAACCGATAAGAAAACCAACGTTACCGGTGTGCCCATCAGTGCGATCGTGATCAAAACGGATACAAGTTGTGTGAAGGGATTCAAAGCCAGGAAAGATAGGGAAAAGACCGAAGGCGAACAGGAGAAATACGAATGCGTATTTGTAAAGGATGGAGAGGAAGCGAAGTTACGCGTAGTGACCACGGGAATTCAGGACGATTCAAATATTGAGATCACTTCAGGCCTTGCCGAAGGAGATGTTGTTATCACTGGCCCGTATAATACAGTGACCAAGACCCTTGATTGTGGCGACAAGGTTTCAGAAAGCAAAGGCTCGGAGGATGAAGATAAAGCTGAAGACTAATGGCTAAAATACTTTGCCTGGAAACAGCAACAACCAATTGTTCAGTAGCGCTTTCGGTAGACGGGAGCGTTATTGCTTTAAAGGAAGACAGGAGTGCGCAATACAGTCATGCCGAGAAACTGCATCCCTTTATCGAAGAGGTTATGAAGGAGGCTCAAATGGAACTATCGGAGCTCGATGCAATTGCGGTGAGTAAAGGCCCCGGTTCCTATACCGGATTGCGAATTGGAGTGTCTGCCGCGAAAGGTCTTTGTTTTGCACTCGATATTCCTTTGATCTCTGTCTCGACCCTGGGGTCCATGGCGTCCCAGCTAATGGGAAGGTCCGGGTTTATAGTTCCCATGATCGATGCAAGACGTATGGAAGTGTATTCTGCTGTATTCGATTCGGAAGGAACACAGCTGCGTGAGACCAAAGCCGAGGTCCTCACGGAAGATTCATTCAGTGAATACCTTGAAAAGGGTCATGTATCATTCCTGGGGAATGGCGTTGCCAAGTTCAGGGAGATACTCAATGCGGCAAATGTGGAGTTCTATCCTGATGCTATGCCCTCGGCTTCTGATATGGCTGAGATGGCAGAAGCAAGGTACAAAAAAAGCGACACCGAGGATGTCGCTTATTTTGAGCCGTATTATTTAAAAGATTTTATTTCGGGTTAGACACCGTCGTAATGACGAACTGCACGGATGAGGTCGTTCTCATCGTTCAGGTCAAGCCTGTTCGAATTCACATAGTTCTTCATCATCTTCTCGTTTTCAGCGAAGACCTTCAGTTTTTTCTTTTTTGAAGAGGGCAACTCGTAGAATTTACCTTCTTTATTCACTATGTAGTATACTGGTTTGTCTGAGAATTTTGCAGGAATATCCCTGGTAATGGAAGTGGTGGCCTTTTTCGCCGCGGTAAATTCTTTCTTTACCTTTTTGAAAAGATCGATCTTATTTCCTTCCATAAGAACCTGGAAATAACCACCCCCTTCGATTCCGCCATCGTATGGTACGAAAACAAAGATATCCTTGTTACCGATCTTCACATAGATATCGGGTGATTTAGTTAGTGCCTTGGCGTCTTTATCTGGCGTATCGATGGATTCTTTAACCTCCATCTCATCCGCGATCGCGTTATAACGCAAAGCTACATTAGTTGCCAAAAGGTCTTTTCCTTTATAGACATTTCCGGGCAGGTATGAGGGATGGTTATACGGTGTACCCGTATAGCTGTCGGTATCGGCGAAATCGATACCCATATTCTGCCTTTTAATAAATTCGTCCACCTGGTGAAGACTGTTGGTGAACGCTCTAAGTTGTGAAGGGTCTCCACCGAAATTCTGCGCTGCGGCCTGGAAAAGACCGCATGAAAGCAGAACCAATAGTATTACAATTTTCTTTCTCATTATATGGTATTTAAAGTCTAAATGGTCTATTCGAATATTTGTTATGCTAAACTAATCACAAGGCGCACTATTTGCAAGTTTATAGAAGCGTTATTTATTAATTCACTGTCGAAATTTATAAATGCAGACCCACTAAAACAGCCTTAATGCCCAACAAATCAGGGGCTTTCAGGATTTTAAATTGCCCGAACCCCTAAAATATTGCAGTTGTTGACATTATTCAAGTAAATTTATCAAAGTAAAAAATACTAATTAACCACCTGCGAACTACCCGGCTATGAGATTGAATTTACTCGTCTTTTTTATGCTCTTTTCTTTCTGCATCACAGCTCAGGAATTGAGTGATTCCGATCTCAACACCCAGCCTATAGATTCGCTTATTCCGTTATACGATCTACACGTAGAGGATACATTAACCGCTCGGAGGATCGCACTTAAGTATATTGAACGAGCCAGGGAATTAAATGACAGTACCAGAATAGCCAGGGGTTATACGCGTTTGTCGTTCATTTCCGATAGGAGAGCTGCAGTAAAGTACCTGGATACGGCTATCAGCATTTCCTTGAATAGTACACATAAGAATTTCCCAACGGTAGGCTACCTATTTAAGTCGCACTACCTCTATGAGAACGAAGAATATGAGCGTAGCCTTCAAAGTGCACTGCTAGCCTATCAGTCGGCTAATGAGAAGAGCCAGATCGGACACCAGATCACGGCCCTGCACCAAATAAACGACATCAATGAATTGTGGGGCGATTACGAGAAGGCCCATGACGCACACCTTCTCACGTATAAATTACTGCTTGAGAATCGTGAAAGCGAACAATTCGATGAGAACTATATCTCTTCCCTGGAAGGTCTTGGACGTTCCTACGTAAATCTAAAGCAACCAGATTCTGCCCTGTTCTATTTCAACAAAGGAATAGAGGAATCATTAAAAACAGCCGATTCTGCCACGTATTATGCATTCGTATCCCGTTCGGGGACGGCGTTATATGTGAAGGGAGAGTTGGATCGTGCCCTGGACAGTCTCAATAAGGCAGACACCTATCGAAAGGAATTCAACAATTACTACCTGCCGTACTACTTCTATTATATGGGCAGTATCTACAATACGAAAGGGGAACTGGAAACAGGGATGTCTTTTTTCAGAAAAATTGACTCACTGTACGATGAACGCGGCATTCTATATCCCGAATTACCCGAAGTCTACGATAAACTAATCAGCTACCACAAGGAACAGGGCCAGGATGATCTCCAGCTGTCTTACCTATATAAATTAGTGGTTGTACTGCGCCTGATCGAGAATAAGAAGAGGAATATTAATGAAAAGACGGTAAACGATTTCGAGATCCCAAACCTGGTGGAAGAAAAGGAGCAACTCATTTCAGAGCTTGAGAAGAAGAATGAACGCTCGACCAACAATTTGATCTGGGCATTAGGATTCCTGGCTGTTAGTTTCGGGTTGCTTTTCTATTATTTCAGAAGACAAAAGCAGTACAAGCGCCGATTTGAGAACCTTATCAGCAACAAAATACCTGAACCCGAGGAAGAGACCAACGGTTTGGAAGATTCTGGGATTTCCGAAGAGATTATAGCCTCCATTCTCGGCAGGCTTAAGAAATTTGAAACAAAGAAAGAATACCTTTCGCAGCAGATCTCCCTGAATGAAATGGCAAAGCAATTCGAAACCAATTCCACCTATCTGTCCAAAGTGATCAATCTGAAGAAAGGCAAGAATTTCTCTCAATACATCAACGACCTGAGAATAGATTATGCCGTAGAAGAGTTAAAGGACAACAGCACGTTCAGGAAATATACAATAAAGGCAATTGCTAATGAATGTGGGTTTAAAAGTGCCGAGTCGTTTTCGAAAAGCTTTTACAAGAAGCATGGGATCTATCCGTCCTATTACCTCAAGCAACTCCAGCAACAGAACCTCTGATATTGAAAACAAGCTGGGAATACTCCCGGGAATAATTACATGCTGTCGTAGTGCTGAACGATCTTCAGCAGGTCGGCTTCCTGTTCCGAGTTAAGGCCGTTCTCTTCAGCATACTTCAGAACCACTTCCTTATTTGCTCCAAAAATGTCGAATTTCTTATTCTTGTCATCCGGAAGCTGAAAGAACCTGCCGCTCTTTGTAACCAGGAAGTACTGGGACTCGTCCCTGAATTCTGTTGGAACATCATGGGTGAACGAAGAGGAGGCCTTTTTGCCGGGGATCACCCTTTTGATAAGTTTCTTGTAAAGATCCAGCTTTTTACCTTCGAACATCACGTGGAAATAGCCACCGTCTTCCACCTTCCCCTGGAAGGGTACAAAAACGTAGATATCGTGACCAATCTTCGCAAAGTACTCGGGGTCTTTAGGCAGTATTCGCGCATCCTCATCGGGGGTGTCCAGCGATTCCTTCACCTCGAGCTCATCGGCAACCGCATTGTAGCGCAGGGCAACGTTTGTTGCAAACAGCGCATTGCCCTTGTAAACGTTCCCCAGTAGATAGTCCGGGTGATTGTATGGAGTGCCGATACTGTTCTCTTTCAATGTGTACTTGTCGAAGCGCCGCTGTAGTTTATTATTCTGATCGATCTGGTTCAGACCGCTAACGAATTCCCTGTCCCAACGCTGGGCTTCCGCCGTAAAACTGACTAGCATTATGGCAAATAGCAGGTATGCGGTGATCTTTTTCATGTCGAACTTGTACTACCCTATAGACTATCGTAGTAGCGCAATAGTTTAATCAGGTCGTAATCTTTATTGATATTGAGCTTCTTGTCCCGGATATGTTGCTTTATCTCCTTCTTTTTGTTGCTGAAGCTATTGATCTTTCCATTCCTGGATCCGGGAAGTTCAACCAATTCCTTGTTTTCCGTAAAAAGGAAGAGTTCTTCCTTTTCCTTGTACATAGGCAGGATATCCGCCGCTATGGAGTTGATCGATTTCTTTCCTTCGATGAAGTCCTTGGATACTTTCTTATAGAGGCTGAGACGTTCACCTTCGTATAACACTTCGTAGTATCCACCGGTCTCTTTCTCTTCATTTTTATCAAGATACACGAAGGTGTTGTTCATGATCTTAACGTAGATATCTTCAGACTGGCGCAGAACTTTGGCCGCATAGTTTGAAGTGTTCAATGATTTTTTTATTTCGAACTCATCCCTGGCAGCATTATATCTCAGGCCTACATTACTTGCCAGGATCACTCCGTCGCGGAATACAAAGCCTTCCTGGAAGGCTTTATCGGCATATGGAGATCCTGTGTATTTATATCCATGATCCGGCTGAGTGATCGATCTTTGGGAAATGTAGGTATCAGTTTCCGGGTCGTTGAATACTCCCTGGGCGTTGATGGTTGAGGAAATAAAAGTGGTGATCGCCAGGGTAATTACAAATACTGTTCTTTTCATACTGTGATGTGTGCTATATTTTCAGAATTCGGTTTCAAAACTAATAGGAAGAGCGAAGAACAGAAAACTTTGATGGTCGTTAAAAACAAATGGAAGTCTTCATTTATAAAATCAGACTGTTACCTGTTGACAAGTGGCTTTTTTCCTTCACTCCCCGTCTAAAGCAGGCGAAGATAAATAATTCAACACGAAATTTTTGTTAAAGCAGTATTAATTCGGAATGTTAAAGTTCGCATTCCGGGCTATTTCCGGCGGATCGATTTTAGAGCATCCGATGTTTCCCGCATGGGAAGCTTACAGGTATTGTTCACGCATACATAGATGAGGGTTTCACCTTCCATAAAACGGCCTTCCAGCAAGTAGGCATCACTGGCCTTCGTACTGCCAGCCACCAATTTGTTCGGGATGTACTCTGCATTTATTTCACGAATAATGGATGGCGCATTGTCGCCAACCACCACGATCTCGAAGAATTCATCCTGGTAATTGGCCAGTAGATCCAGCCAGTTTGAAAAACTACCGGGGTATTGTTCCAATTCGGGTAAAACGTTCTTGAGCATTTGCCGGGAAGCATCTCCTAATTCAGGCAGGTCGTAATAATGCGATAAACGAAACAGGTTCTTTGCCATGATGGAATTGGAAGCAGGGATCACATTGTCCCTGTATTCGAAGTTACGGGTTACAAGTTTCGGATCGTCTTCCGAAGTAAAATAGAACATATGTTTTTCCTCATCCCAGAATTTTTCAAAAGCATGATCTTTCAGTCTGAGGCTATGTTCAAGCCACTTTTCGTCCAAAGTTACCTCGTATAGGGTAATAAAAGCTTCTATTACGGCCGCATAGTCCTCCAGGTAGCCGTTTATAGTACTTTTTCCCTCCTTGTAACTATGATATAGCGAACCCGAACCCTTGAATTGCTTCTCTACGATGAATTCGGCATTTTTTAAGGCTGTTCGCAGATGCTCCTCGTTTCCGAACACTTTGTAAGCATCCAGGTAGCCTTTCAGCATTAACCCGTTCCAGGAGGTTAGTGATTTATCGTCCAGTCTAGGTCGTGGTCGCTTGTCACGGTAGGCAGACAGCGACTTTCTCCAATTGTTCTTTTTATTCTGAAGGGATTCGGCTGTAAGGTCGAATTCGTTCAGGATCTCCTCGTCACTCTTAGTTCTGATGAGTACGTAATGATCATTCTCCCACTTCCCGAAACTGTTGATGTTGTAGTACACCTTGAAAAGTTCGAAATCGTCTTTCAGTAAGGTTCGCAGTTCTTCTTCGGAATAAATATAATACGTTCCTTCTTCCAGTTCTCCCTGCTCATTTTCACTATCTGCATCCAGCGACGAATAGAAGGCCCCGCTTTCATCGGTGAGTTCGTTCTTTACAAATTCAAGCGTTTCCGAAACCACATCTCTGTACAGTGGTTTTTTGATTATCGCGTAGGCCTCGCTGTACAAGCTTACCAGCTGGGCGTTGTCGTACAGCATTTTTTCAAAATGAGGTACGTGCCAGCGTTCATCAGTACTATACCTGGCAAAACCCCCGCCGATATGATCGTAAACCCCACCATAGGCGATCTTGTCCAAAGTGAGGAAAACATAATCCAGCAGTTCCTTATCGCCATTGGTCATGGCGTTTCGCAACAGGTAATGGTAATTCGCCGGCATCATGAATTTGGGTGCCCGGTTCATCCCGCCGTTCCTGTGATCGAAATTTCTGCCCCAGTTTTCCAATAGCATTGAGGTGTCGTAGCTCCCGAATTCCACATCACCTTTGTTGAAGCTAACGAGGTCTATGGACTTGATCCCTTCCTCAAGCCTGTCGGCGTATTCGATCAGTTTCCCGGGCTCATCTTCGTAGATCTCCCGGATCTTTTCAATGCTCTTTATCCAATCCTCTTTCCTGAAGTATGTACCACCCCAGACCGGCCGGCCATCGGGTAAGGTAATCACGTTCAAAGGCCATCCCGCACGACCTGTCATTAGTTCAACAGCGCTAATATAGATCTGGTCTACATCCGGGCGTTCCTCCCGGTCTACCTTCACATTTATGAAGTTGTCGTTCATTACTGAGGCTACCAGCGAATCTTCGAAGCTTTCCTTTTCCATTACATGACACCAGTGGCAGGCGGCATAGCCGATGCTAACGATCATTAATTTCCCTTCTGTTTTGGCCTGCTCGAGCGTTTTGCTGTTCCAGGCTTTCCAATTAACAGGGTTATGGGCATGTTGCAGCAAGTAAGGACTGGTTTCATCGATCAGTTCGTTGGTGTATTTTGGAATTTCAGACATGTCTTTCTTCGGTGAGTTACAGGAACAGAAGGCTATAATCAGGAGGATGGAAGCAAGGAGATACCGCATTTCGTAACAATGAGAAACAAAAATACGCTTTTGACCCATCAAAAGCGTATTTTATCATCAATTTGGATTATTTACTGAACTTCAAAGGTGATCTTAACGTTCACACGGAATTCAGTTATGTTGTCATTTGAAACGATCGCACTCTGGTCCTGAACATAGACCGAACGAATGTTCTTTACGCTCTTAGAGGCTTGTTTTACAGCGTTTCGAGCTGCATCTTCCCAGCTTTCATTGGAATTGGATAGTACTTCTATTACTTTTAAAACTGACATAATCGTATATTTTGGTTATAAAAATCGGAAACCAATAAGATACGAAAAATGCTTCAGAATTCCTTGAGAAACTCCCCCTTTTTAAAAGGACTATCCATTGATCGCCTCGACATAGGCTACTTTCCCGTGTAGCATTTCGCGGAGCATATTCTCAATACCGTTTTTCAAGGTGACGGTCGCTGAAGGACAACCGCTGCAGGCTCCTTGCAGAACCACGCGAACCGTTTTGGTATCTTCATCGAAGGAGTCGAATGCTATATGACCTCCATCACTGGCTACTGCAGGTTTCACATATTCGTCCAGGATGGAAATGATCTCCTTATCGATATCGGACAGCTCCGTGTTCTTTACTTCGGAATTAGCCTGGGACTTCTTGCTTTGAGTTAGGATATCATCGTCCAGTATGGGTTTTCCATGCTCGATATAATTCCGAACGAATTCCCTGAGTTCCATGGTTACTTCGTTCCAGTCGGCCATATTGTACTTCATCACCGAAACATAGTTGGCACTGATAAATACCTCTTTCACAAACGGAAAAGTGAACAGTTCCTTTGCCAAAGGTGCCGAAGCTGCCTCGTCGATGTTCTTAAACTCGAACGTACCCTCGGCCAATGGTTTGTTGGCTACGAATTTCATAACCCCAGGGTTGGGAGTGCTTTCAGCATAAACAGTTACCGGGATCTTGGAAGTAGTTTCAGACTCGATCACCACAGGTTTACCACTATTCAAATACTCTGTAATGGAAGCAGACACCTCGTCCTGCACGTCTTCCCATGAAACTATGTTGTATTTTTCAATAGCGATGAAATTCTGCGAAATATAGACGGTTTTTACAAAGGGCAGGTAGAATAATTGTTGCGCAATAGGACTGGGCTGGGCTTCGTCTATGTTCTTGAATTCGAAACTTTTAGCCTGTGTTAGGAAGGAATTCGCAATAAATTTAACGATGTTTTCGTTGTTAGTTGGTTGAATATCAACACTAAAATGTCCCATTTGCACCTTTTTTTTGCAAAAATAACAAAAGAAAACCATTGTAATCAATATATTTGATGCGATAACAACCTACGTATGAAGAGATTTTTACTCCCCATTCTACTGGTCTTCTCTGTATTGGGTTATTCACAGATCACTGTGGATGAATCATATACTACCCAACAATTAGTGGAGGATATTCTCGTCAACAGTACCTGTGCCGATGTTAGTAACTTTCAGCAAAGCACAGGGACGAATTTTGGCGATGACAACGGGATTGCTTATTTCGAAGCAAATGGTTCCGATTTTCCCTTTCAATCCGGAATAATACTTTGCTCCGGAAATGTACAGAACGCCCCCGGACCGAACCTCACGGTTCACAGTGACGGAGGCCTTGGATGGCCCGGGGACCCCGACCTGGAGGCTGTGACCACTGCTACTAACACGAATAACGCCTCCTGGATATCTTTCGACTTTGTGCCTCAGATATCTCAGATAAGCTTCGATTTCATTATGGCGTCGGAAGAGTACGATCAGAATTTCGAATGTACCTTCTCGGATGCCTTTGCATTTATTCTAACCGACCAGGATACAGGAATTGTTCAGAACCTGGCGGTACTTCCCGGAACGACAATACCTATTGAGGTAACAAATATTCATCCTGAAGTGGTAGGGCAGTGTGCGGCGGTCAATGAGGAGTATTTTGACAAGTACAACTTCGAACCCTTCAATATAGCAGCAAATGCAGCAATTGACTACAACGGGCAGATCGTACAATTGTCGGCACAGGGAGATGTGATCGTAGGCAACACTTATACTATTAAAATGGTGGTTGCGGACGAGCAGGATACTGCACTTGATATGGCGGTTTTCCTTGAAGCGGGTTCCTTTAATCTGGGACTGACTTTGCCGGATGACTTTACGATCGCGGCTGGGAACGCTCCCTGCGAAGGTGAAGAGCTGCTTCTTGAATTGGAGACCGATCAGACCGGGATGACTACTTACCAGTGGTTCATATGGAATACGGTTACATTGGTCTTTGACCCGCTTCCCGGTGAAACAAATAATTCACTTATCGTTACTCAGCCGGGTACCTATGGAGTAGAAGTTACTTTGGGTGCCGCGGGGTGTTCTGCCTTTGATGACGTTCTGGTTGAATTTGCACCACAGCCCGTTGCGGTAGTGCCCGATGATCTAGTGCTATGTGATGAGGTTCCGAACGATGGTATGGCCGAATTCGACCTGACTTCTCGTGATATGCAGATCATTAACGGTCAGCCGGATACTTTCGTTTCATATCATCTTACTGAAGCGGCCGCAGAAGGTGGATTCTTCCCTATTCTGACACCAAATGCATTTACGAATACAGTACCAGGATTTCAAACGGTCTGGGCCAGGCTGGAAGAGACAAACTTTGGATGTTATGATGTTGTCCCCCTGAATCTATTGGTCAACGACGCCCCCGCCATCACGGATCCTATTTCGGATTATTTCATTTGCGACAACGACCAGGACGGCATTGAGATTTTTGATTTGACGTCGAAGGATGCGGAGATATTGAACATCTTGGTCAATGTGACCCTGACCTAT
>JAUIIU010000068.1 GCA_030431695.1 Bacteroidia bacterium
TCCTGGGAGCATTCCTATTCAGGGGTGATGATGTTCACAAGTACGTTCGGGTATTATCGGGAGGTGAGCGCAATCGTTTGGCACTGGCAAAACTATTGCTTCAGCCGTTCAATGTGCTGGTAATGGATGAACCTACCAACCACCTCGACATGAAGTCGAAGAATGTGCTCAAGGACGCACTGAAGAAGTTTGAGGGTACCCTAATTGTTGTTTCCCACGATCGTGATTTTCTCCAGGGATTGAGCAACAAGGTTTACGAGTTCAAGGACAGAAAGATCAAGGAATACCTCGGGGATATCGATTATTTCCTCGAGCAACGGAACCTTCAGAATCTACGCGAAGCTGAAAAGCGTTCGGTTGAAAAAGTTCAGAAGAAAGAAAAGAAATCTGGAGGGAAGGACGATTACGAACAACAAAAACGCCTGAAATCACTTCAGAATAAATTGAGCAAGATAGAAGGTCAGATAAGCGCACTTGAAAAGGAACTAAAGGAGATCGATGTGGAATTGCAGATCAATTACGATGCGACCATCTCGGAAGAAGGGTTCTTCGATCGCTACCAGCAACGCAAAGAGCAACTGGGACAATTAATGGCCGAGTGGGAACAGCTGAGCGAGGAGATCGAAGGATGATCATGAATTTAAGAGTTCTTTAACTCGACCACCCGAGGCATAACTTTAGTTTTGTTAAGTAATTCCTACTAACCGTTCGGCATATGCGTAAAATTATTCTATCAATACTGGGTGTATTGATCATATTAGCGTCTTTCTTCGGCGCAAGGTCGATTATAAACAGCAATCAACGTAGCCGTCCTGCTCCACAGAAGATCGTAAAAACGGTGTTCGTCGATACGGTGGTGAACAGCACGGTTCCAATTACTATTAAAGCGAACGGGAACCTTGTGGCCAAGCGCCGTGTGGAATTGTATTCTGAAGTCCAGGGGGTATTACTGCAGGGATCAAAACTGTTCCGTGCGGGCCAAAAATACAGGAAAGGTGAGGCGTTATTGAGGATGAATAGTGCCGAATTCTATGCTTCCGTTGTATCACAACGTAGTGCGTTGTACAACCAGATAGCCGCTGTAATGCCAGACCTGAAGCTGGATTACCCGGAAGGATTTGGACATTGGGAGCGTTACCTGAATGCCTTCGATGTGAATAAGACATTACCTCCGCTACCCGAATTTGCTTCTGAAAGAGAGAAATTCTTCATCAATGGCCGAAATATCGTCACCTCCTATTACAACATTAAGAACCTCGAACAAAGATTGGTGAAATTCAGGATTACTGCGCCCTTCGATGGGATTGTCACTGAAGCCCTGGTTACCGAAGGTTCCCTGGTTCGTTCCGGTCAGAAACTGGGCGAATTCATCGATACGGACCTGTACGAAGTGGCTGTGGCTGTGAGTAAGACATACGCAAACCTGTTGGAGGTTGGTAAAGAAGTTAGCTTAAGCAGTATAGACGGGCAAAATCAATATACGGGAGTAGTTAGCCGGATCAACGGGAATGTGGATCTCACATCTCAGACGATAGATGCCTTTATCGAAGTAAGCGATCCCGCCTTGCGCGAAGGAATGTACCTGGAAGCCGTGTTACAGGCCAGGGAAGAACCCAATGCTTTCTCTATGAACAGAAGCTTGCTCCAGGAAGAGGATCATGTATTTGTAGTGAAGGATTCACTGCTTGGCAGATTGAAGGTCCGGCCTGTTTATTTTTCTGAAGAAACTGTTGTTCTGAAAGATATCCCGGATGGAACCATAATCCTCAATCGTGCGGTTCCCGGTGCCTACGAAGGAATGCTTGTGAAGGTCTATTCCGAAGAAGAATCAACTATCCCCAACGAACAGGAATGAGGAAATTAATTTCATATTTCATTAAGTACCATGTAGCGGTCAATGTGATCGTTATCGCCTTCTTCATTCTTGGTATTGCGGGAGCCCTTTCCCTGAGATCGTCCTTCTTTCCACTTGTCGAGTCTAAGAACATCAACATCAATATTGTATATCCCGGTGCTTCTCCACAGGAGATCGAGGAGGGAATCGTTCTCAAGATCGAGGACAACCTGAAGGGCCTGAAAGGTATTGACAGGGTTACTTCGGTTTCCAGGGAGAACAGCGGTACGATCAACGTTGAAATTGAAAAAGGAGAGGATATTGATTTTATGCTCCTGGAGGTGAAGAATGCCGTGGACAGGGTCCCGACCTTTCCAACAGGAATGGAACCACTGGTGGTGGCTAAGCAGGAAGCGATACGGCAGACGATTGAGTTTACCATCAGCGGTGAGAACATTCCGTTGACGACCCTGAAGCAGATCGGAAGACAGGTTGAGAACGATCTTCGTGCCATCCAGGGTATCAGTCAGATCGGGATCAACGGTTATCCCGATGAAGAGATCGAGATCGCCGTGAACGAGAACAGCCTCCTGGCGTACGATCTTACCTTTAACGAAGTGTCACAGGCCGTGAGCCGGGCCAATATACTTACAACTGGAGGAACCATAAAAACCACCGAGGAAGAATACCTTATACGGGCAAATAACCGTTCGTATTACGGGGATGAGCTTTCGAACCTCGTGGTTCGTGCCACGAATAGCGGACAAGTAGTTCGGCTGAAAGATGTTGCGATAATCCGGGACCGTTTTTCAGAAACACCAAATGCCAATTTTTTCAATGGTGAACTTTCGGTAAGTATTGTGATTACGAGTACGAACAACGAGGATCTTATCACTTCTGCCGAAAGTGCCAAGGAGTATATCGAGGATTTCAACGCCAAGTATAACAATGTTCAGCTGAATGTGGTAAGTGATAACTCCAAAACACTTACCCAACGTACACGACTCCTTGCGGAGAATGCAGTTGCCGGGATAATCCTGGTACTGTTGTTCCTGTCATTATTTCTGAATACCCGCCTGGCATTCTGGGTGGCCTTCGGGCTGCCGATCGCCTTCCTGGGGATGTTCATATTCGCCCCTTACTTCAATGTTACCATCAACGTGCTGTCGTTGTTTGGGATGATCATTGTTATAGGTATACTGGTGGATGACGGAATTGTTATTTCTGAAAATATCTATCAGCATTACGAAAAGGGCAAGACACCTGTTCGTGCAGCCATAGACGGGACTATGGAGGTACTTCCACCAATCGTCTCTGCGATCATAACTACCATCATAGCATTCGGGATCTTCCTGTTTCTGGACGGAAGAATAGGTGAATTCTTCAGTGAAGTTTCAATTATTGTGATCCTTACCCTGGTCGTTTCCCTGATCGAGGCATTGATCATATTGCCCGCCCACCTTGCACATTCGAAAGCACTTCACAAACAAACCGAGGCAAAAACACGAATCGGCAGGATGTTTGGTAAGTTGAGGCAGATCAACGCCTTCGGAGATCGCATCATGCGCTATATGCGTGATAAATGGTATGGTCCGGCGCTAAAATTCACCCTGAAGTATAAACTGCTTACCTTTTCACTGTTCGTCATGGCCCTGGTGCTCACCTTCGGAAGTATTGGTGGAGGGATCGTCAGGACGGCCTTTTTTCCACAGATCGCCAGCGACAGGGTTTCGGTAACCCTCGCCATGCCAAATGGTACCAATGAAAAAGTTACGGATAGTATTATCTCCTTCATCGAGCAAAAAGCCTGGGAAGTGAACCAGGAACTTTCCGAAGAATACCTTGCCGGTGAGGATAAGGTGCTGATGGAGAACATCATCAAGAACTTGGGCCCCGGATCCTCGAGCGCCAACCTCAATATCAATTTACTGCCCGGAGAAGAGCGTCCGGATGAGATCACATCAACTTTAGTCTCATCGCGTTTGCGTGACAAGGTTGGACCCGTGTTTGGAACGGAAAGCCTGATCTTCGGTAGTGGAGGGAATTTTGGGGGTCGCCCTGTTTCGGTTTCACTCCTGGGAAATAATATTGCTGAATTAAAGGCAGCAAAGGAGGAACTTAAACGAGAATTGGAGAGTAATCCCCAATTGAAGGACGTAACCGATAATGATCCCGCCGGGATCAAGGAGATCAAGCTCGAACTGAAAGAGAATGCCTACCTGTTGGGAATGAACCTTCGGGATGTGATGTCCGAAGTACGTGCTGCCTTCTTCGGAGTGCAGGCGCAGCGTTTCCAGCGTGGCCAGGATGAGATCAGGGTGTGGGTGCGCTACGACAGGCCAAACCGTTCGTCCATCAAGAGCCTGGACAATATGAGGATCACCACTCCTGCCGGAACGCGTATTCCGCTGAACGAAATCGCAAATTACTCCATCGAGCGAGGAGATGTTGCCATTAACCACCTGGACGGACGCAGGGAGATCCAGATTTCAGCAGACCTGAAAGATCCGCAGAATGATAGCCCTACGGATATCATGAACGATATCAGGACCGTGATCATGCCCGAGATCATTTCGAAATACCCAACCGTGAGTCCTTCCTATGAAGGACAGAACAGGGAATTCGGGAAATTGATGGGGAGCCTCAGACCAGTTGGTCTTACAGCCTTATTACTGATCTATATCGTCATCGCCTTCACTTTCCGAAGCTATACACAACCACTATTGCTGATACTGCTGGTGCCATTCAGTCTGACAGCGGTAGCCTGGGGTCACTGGTTCCACGGATTCCCGATCAATATACTTTCAATGCTTGGGATCATTGCACTTATCGGTATCATGGTAAATGACGGACTAGTACTGATAGGGAAGTTCAATAGTAACCTTAGAGAGGGGATGAGCTTCGATGTGGCCATTTACAAAGCTGGAAAATCAAGGTTTAGGGCTATATTCCTGACATCCCTCACAACGATCGCCGGACTTACGCCACTGATCTTTGAAAGGAGCAGACAGGCGCAATTCCTGAAGCCCATGGCCATCTCTATTGCCTATGGTATTGGTTTTGCCACCTTGCTAACCTTACTGATGCTGCCGTTGTTCCTTTCAGTAAACAATAAACTAAAAGTGGGGACCAAATGGTTGATGACCGGTAAGAAAGTGAGTAAGGAAGAAGTAGAACGGGCTATTTTGGAGCAGAAGGAAGAAGATATCTACGGAAGTGTGGATGATGAACCCGTTCAAACTAAATCGAAGGCTGCATCATGAAAGTAAGACTTCTAATTTTTATCATTGTAGTTACCCTGGTAAGTGGAAAGGCTCTATCGCAGGATCAGTTCTCCGAATTGCTAAACAAGGACGATGCAGTGTCCATGATGCTGGAGAACAACTTTTCCGTAAAGATCGCCAGGAATAATGTGTCTATTGCAGAGAACAATGCCGGGATACTGAATTCAGGATACTTGCCGACAGTTTTTGGATTGGCTGGTGGTAGTTACGACAATACCACGTCTACAACCGATTTCAACGGTGCACTGGACAACGAGGGCAATCCAAGGCCCGATATTACCATTGAAGACGCGGAAACACGAAGGCTCAACGCCAGCATTAACCTGGATTATACCCTCTTTGATGGTCTGGGCAGGTATTACAACTACAAATCGTTGAAAGAGCAGTACCAGCTATCCGAACTACAGGCTCGTCAGACCATAGAGGAGACCGCTGTGCAGATGCTGGTTGTTTATTATGACGTGGCGCGTTTGTCGGAAAATGTGAATGTGCTTGAAACAGCATTGGAGATCAGTAAGCAAAGGGAGGTGAGGGCCCAATACCAGTTCGATTACGGGCAGGTGCGCAAGCTCGATGTACTGAACGCAAAGGTTGATGTGAATACCGATAGCATAAATCTCCTTAATGCCAGGCAGTTGTTGATAAATGCCAAGCGAGACCTTAACCTGCTCCTGAATCGCGACCTTGAAACCACCTTCCGGGTTGATACGACCGTTACTTTTATCAATGAACTCGAATTGGAAGAATATGTTCGCGCGGTGGAAGGGAACAACGTAAGTTTGTTACAGGCGGAGAAGAACCTGGAGATATCCGAATTCAGTTTGAAGCGTAATAAGGGGCTATTGCTTCCTATGGTGGGCCTGTCCGGAAGTTATGGCTGGAACCGTACCGAGAATCCGGCATCTGCCTTCTTCCCTGGGACAACGGGTACTTCAACTGCCTTGAACGTCGGACTCAACCTACGCTGGAACCTATTTGACGGCGGAAATGCCTACACGGCTATCAGGAATTCCCGCATCTCTATTGAGAATCAGGAATTCGCGAAATCGCAGTTTCAGCAGCAGGTGTACCGCGATATAGCCAATGCCCGTGGCGACTATACCAATGCTCTGTATATTTACCGATTGCAGGAGCAGAATGTGATTACCAACAATGACAACTTCGAACGGTCTCGGGAGCAACTGAAGCTGGGACAGATCACCAGCCTTGAATTCAGGCAGGCCCAGGTAAACCTTCTCAATGCGCAAACTACCCGTAACGCCGCTAAATATAATGCAAAAGCAGCCGAAGCGCGATTGCTTCAGCTTGTTGGGCAGCTTCTGAACGTTCCTTTATAAGCAGCCGTGGAAGAGCATCATTTTCAATGTCCGTATTGCTGGGAGCCGATCTCAATGTTGCTCGATCCATCTGTGTCCCAGGTATATGTAGAGGATTGTGAGGTATGTTGCAGCCCTATAGAATTGAGGGTAGAATTTGAAAAAGGTACACTTGTTGGGTTTGAAGCCGTGAGTATCGAGCAATAAAAGCAGCAATCACTTTGTGCAGTCAACATTTCTGTTGTATATTTGCCGTCCACATCGCGGGGTAGAGCAGTAGGTAGCTCGTCGGGCTCATAACCCGAAGGTCGCTGGTTCGAGTCCAGCCCCCGCTACAAGGATAACTCCCCAGATAAACTGGGGAGTTTTTTTATGTCTGAGTTTGTTGTATACATTCTACATTCTGAGAAGTATGACAAAATCTATACAGGATATACTTCAAACCTAATTGCACGATTCAAATCTCATAACGAGTTGTCAAATAAAGGCTGGACAATTCGATTTCGACCATGGAGAGTAATTTATGTAGAGTTTTTTGTTGTTAAAAAAGAAGCCATGAAAAAGGAGAAGTATTTGAAGTCCGGAGTAGGGCGATCATGGATTTATGGCGATCTTCTTAAAAGATAAACGGCAGGCTCTTATCCGCCGGAGGCGGACGCTGGTTCGAGTCCAGCCCCCGCTACAAGGAAATCCGGTTTCGACAGAAACCGGATTTTTTATTTCAGGAAATTTGGAATGTATTTCAGGAATTTGCTGAAATAAAAAATCCAGCGTTGTGAAGCAACGAGGATTTTCTTGTAAAGCACCCCTATTCTGGCCCATTTTGCATTCCGAAGGAATGTGAAATGAATCCAGCTTTCTTTGGAATGGATTACTTTATGAAGCACCTCCTATTCTGGCCCATTTTGCATTCCGAAGGAATGTGAAATGAATCCAGCTTTCTTCGGAATGGATTACTTTGTAAAGCTCCCTCTACTCTGGCCCATTTTGCATTCCGAAGGAATGTGAAATGAATCCGGCCTTCTTCCGGTTGGTTTTCCTTGTTAAGCCTCCGCAAACTGTAATGAATTATTCCTTCAGTAAAAACAAAAATTCATTATCTTGTATAAAAATCATTCCATGGCAACATACAACTTAAACATCAATGGACAATCCCTTTCGGTAGATGTGGATCCTTCCACGCCTATTCTTTGGGTATTAAGGGACCACCTGGGCCTTGTAGGGACAAAATTTGGTTGCGGAATTGCCCAATGCGGAGCATGTACCATTCACATTGAAGGTAGTGCAACGAGATCCTGCCAGATACCTGTTTCTTCGATTGGGAATAACAAGATCACTACCATCGAAGGACTTTCAGAAAAAGGTGACCACCCCGTTCAGCAGGCATGGCTGGAACACGATGTGCCGCAATGCGGATACTGCCAGGCAGGTCAGATCATGACGGCTGCAGCCCTTTTGAACTCCAATCCAAGTCCCACCGACGAGGACATCGAAGCGACCATGAGCGGTAATATTTGTCGCTGTGGTACCTATACACGCATCAAGGCCGCCATCAAAACGGCCGCTAATTCTGGCTCGCTATCCTAAGGCGACCGTAAACTAAGATATTATGACTCTAGTAAGAACAACATTTGGAAGACGTGCATTTATTAAGCGTGTCGGACTTGCAGGCGGCGGGCTTGTTATAGGTTTCAGTTGGCTTGCAGCCTGTAAAGATGCAACTCCGGAAGAAGTGGTAATGATGCCTGATGAGTGGTTCGAAATCAACGGTTTCCTGAAAATAGGGGATAATGGTATGGTAACTATCATGTCGCCAAACCCCGAGATCGGGCAGAATGTAAAGACATCTATGCCTATGATCGTTGCCGAAGAACTGGATGCCGATTGGGAAAAGGTTTTTGTGGAACAGGCTCCATTGAACACAGATCTTTACACTCGCCAGCTGGCAGGTGGAAGTCAGTCGATCAGACAGGGCTGGGAAAGCTTACGTATGGCGGGAGCAACAGCCAAACATATGCTGAAACAGGCAGCCGCCAATTCATGGCAGGTTCCCATGGCCGAGATCACAACTGCAGCCGGAGTTATCAGCCATGAGGCTAGTGGGAATTCTGCCCACTATGGAGAAATGGCCTCCGCAGCGGCTCAACTGGAAGTTCCGGAAGAAGTTGAGATGAAAGAGAATAAGGATTTTTCCATCATTGGAACGTCTAGAAAAAATGTCGACGGTAAAAAGATCGTTACCGGAAAGCCACTTTTCGGGCTGGATACTTACAGGGAAGGAATGCTGGTTGCCATGCTGGTACATCCTCCGGCTTTCGGGATGCGGTTTAAGTCTATGGATGCAGCTTCTGTTAAGAGTATGCCGGGTATTAGCGATGTATTCACATTCGACACTTACACGGAAGGAACCCGTATGAGCTTTGCCGACATTGCTACCTTCAACACTAAAGTTGCCATTGTGGGTGAGTCCACCTGGCAGGTGATGCAGGCTAAAAAAGCCCTTAATGTGGAATGGGAAGAGGCACCGGATGAAGCATACGATATCGATCTGTTCGGAAGGATACTTACAACTGAATACCCTTCGGGTAAAGAGAATTCTGATTCTCATTCACTTGGAATGGCCGAAACGGCCACCAGGAAAGGGAACGTGGTAAGAAAGGACGGAAATGTAGATGCTGCTTTTAAAAAGGCTGCCAAGGTACTGGAACGTAGTTATTCCTGCCCGTTCCTCGCTCACAATACGTTGGAACCCATGAATTTTTACGCCAATGTAACGGAGGATCATGCCGAGCTGATCGGCCCGATCCAGACACCTGAATTCATGGAGAAGAGTGTTGCAGCACGTTTGGGCCTGACACTCGAACAGGTCGACATACAGATGACTCGTATGGGAGGTGGTTTCGGAAGAAGGCTCTATGGCCATTTCCTAACGGAAGCAGCGGTTATCTCCCAAACAGTGAAGCGACCTGTTAAACTGGTCTACACCCGTGAGGATGATATGACCTTTGGAAATTACCGACCCGCATATTACGTGACGTACAAAGCGGCACTGGATGAAAATAATGAAATGACCGCTTTCCTCGTTCGGGCAGGCGGTATTCCCGAGAGTCCGCTTTTTGCAAATCGTTTCCCGGCAGGTGCCGTTGAAAATTACCAGGCGGAAGAATTTACGATCAAATCGAATGTTAGTGTGGGGGCCTGGAGGGCACCGCGTTCTAATTTCATCGCCGGAGCCGAACAGTCCTTTCTCGACGAACTGGCTGAAATGGCAGGAAAAGACCCGATCGATTTCAGACTGGAGCTTTTCGATAAAGCAATTAACAACCCGGTTGGCGAGAATAACGACTATGAAGCCGAACGTTATGCTGGGGTGTTGAAGTTGGTGCGGGAGAAGTCCGGATGGAATTCCCAACAAAACGGAAAACACAGGGGCGTGGCAGCCTACTATTGCCATAACTCCTATGTTGCCCAGGTACTCGACATTGCCATGGTAAATGGACAACCTAGAGTTGACAAAGTGTATAGTGCTGTGGATTGTGGAATTGTGGTTAATCCCGATGCTGCAACCAATATGATTGAAGGTGGTGTAGTGGATGGTATTGGTCATGCCATGTACAGTGCGATCACCTTCAAGGATGGAGCCCCACAGGCCAGTAATTTTGATAAATACAGGCTGATCCGTCACGGAGAGGCTCCTCGAGGGCAGGAAGTTCATTTTGTGAAGAACGACATAGATCCTACAGGACTGGGTGAACCACCATTGCCACCGGTGATGGGTGCATTGGCTAACGCATTATACAAGGCCAACGGTAAACGATATTATCACCAACCTTTCATGTCGAATAAACCTTTGCTGGGATAGTAGCACAACACCAATAGATATGACTCATGAGTTCAGGGATCTCATAGATCAAGCTTATGCCTGGCGCAATGCCGGGCATAAGGTTGTTATGGCCTCTGTGGTTCGGCTTGAAGGCTCTTCTTACCGAAGGCCCGGGGTACGAATGTTAATCTGTGATACCGGAAAGATGAAAGGAGCAGTGAGCGGCGGCTGTGTAGAGAAGGAAGTGCTTCGCCAGGCGAAATCGGTTTTTGAAACTGATAAACCGAAAATGATGACATACGACGGTCGTTTCCGGTTAGGGTGTGAGGGATTGTTGTATATCCTGATCGAACCGGTCACTATTTCCGAAGTACTTTACAATTCACTTCAGCAGCAATTGAACAAAAGAAGTTCCTTCAGCGCCCGATCGTATTTCAGTTCGGAGGGAGATGATCCCGGTATGGGAACGATCGTTCAACTGGGAGATCTGCAATTCACAATTGATCCAAAGATTTCACAGCCTAGGTCCGAAAACCTGTCATGTTTCGAACAAGAGTTTCCCCCCGTATTTCAACTTTATATCTTTGGTGCCGAACACGATGCTGTACAATTAAGCAGTACGGCGTCCTCCCTGGGCTGGGATGTGCATATTGTGGCTGCAGCGGATGAAGAGAAGGATCTATCTTATTTCCATGGCGCTAGGAAGTTACACAACCCGTTGGCGCCAGAATCGGCAGATGTTTCAGGGATTGATGATAATACTGCGGTGATCCTGATGTCTCATAGTTTTCAGAAGGACCTGCGTTATCTTTTTGGCCTAAAGGAATCTAAACCTGCCTATCTAGGTATACTGGGTCCCGCTCGGCGCAGGGAACGGGTTTTCAGTGAGTTCCTGGAGCATTATCCAGAGACTTCTCCCGAATTCTTCGAAAGGATCCATGGTCCTGCGGGGATCCATATCGGTGCTGAAAGCGCTTCGGAGATCGCTGTTTCCATTGTGGCTGAGATCCTCAGTGTGATTAGAAATACGGAGATCCTGCCACTACGTGAAAAGACGGGAAGCATTCATGAGTAAACTTCATATTTTGCTATTGGCGGCGGGTGCTTCCAGCCGCATGGGATCGCCCAAACAATTGCTTGAATGGGGTGGCAAAACCCTCCTGGAGCATCAAGTCGATACCCTGAAGAACCTGGGCCATCCGGTCTCTGTAGTGCTTGGGTCCCATGCCGACAGTATCACCCAACGAACGAGCATTAATGCAACTATACTACACAACCCAGATTGGCATAATGGAATAGGAACCTCAATTGCCCTTGGGGTACAATCTCTGCTAAGAAACTATCCTGAAACCGATGGTTTCATGGTAACCCTTGTGGATCAGCCACTGCTTGAAGAGCAGGACTACGGGAACCTGATCGATAGCTTTCAACCCGGAAAGGGAATGATCATCGTTTCCAGGTCTTCGGAAGGGATATGGAGTGTTCCTGTATTGTTCGATGCCTCTTATCTGGAGGAATTGCAATCACTGGACGGTGATAAAGGTGCCATGGGGATCATCCGTTCGCATAGTGAAAAGGTGAAGTTGGTGAATTGCTCGAACCTCGAGGACATTGACGATACGGAGGATTATAAACGAATACTCGCCCGGTTTAACCACCGATCCTGATCATACTGCGGTTCTTTACATGCATCTCGGGATCGTTGAATTGCTCTGGAGTTGAAAGCCCGGCACGCATAGCCTTTTTCTTAGTGATGGTTGCCTTGATCAGCTGTCGGATATCCTCGCCTTTACGATATAATGTGAGTAAGTCACTTTCTCCATCTGAAAATAAGCAGTTCTTTAATTTTCCGTTCGCTGTAAGTCGAATCCTGTTGCAAGTGTCGCAGAACGGGTTGGTAACCGTACCGATGATTCCGAACTGCCCTTCATAACCATCGATCTTGAAGTTTCGTGTGGTGTCGTGAGGCGCGTCTTCTAACCTAACCGTCTTATCGGTTCCGAATTCTTCGTGGACCTTCGAAAGTATCTCCTGGTAGGTCACCGTTTTTTCACGATTCCAACGGTTACCGTCAAAGGGCATGAATTCGATAAAGCGTACGATCAAGGGGTATTTCCTGGTAAGGTCGATGAATGGAACGATCTCGTTGTCGTTCACACCTTTCATAAGCACCACATTGATCTTCACTCGGAATCCATCGTCGAGTAAACGGAAGATATTTTCGTAAACTTCCTGGAAATAATTCCTGAAGGTAATCTTCTTGAATTTATCAGAATCCAGGGTATCCAGGCTCAGGTTGATGGTGTGAACCCCATGTGTCTTCAGCAAATCAAAATGGCGGTGGATCGCGATCCCGTTTGTGGTAATCGAAAGTGTAACAGGAAGTGTAGCCAGTTTTTCCAGTATTTGAGGAAAGTCTTTTCGAACCAATGGTTCCCCGCCTGTAAGTCGGACTCGAGTAACTCCCTCTTCCACAAATATCTTAGATATCCCAAAGATCTCATCGGCCTGCATAAGATGAGATTTCGGCAATTGCGGTAATCCTTCCTGCGGCATACAATAGGTGCAACGCAGGTTGCATTGTTCCGTAAGTGAAATACGGAGGTAAGTGTGTTTCCTTCCGAAGGTATCCGTCAATATGTCCTTATGTTCCTCCATCAATGGCCTCCTCCTTTTACAATATCAAACAGGTGAAGGACTGCAGGAAAGATAGCCTGGACCCCTTCTGTAGCCCCTTTGGTCGAACCGGGAAGGGCCAGAACCAGTGTCTTATCGATCATCCCTGCTCTGCTGCGGGAGAGCATGGCAAAAGGTGTGCGTTGTTGCCCGTACGAACGTATGGCCTCCTCTATGCCGGGAATGGTCCTGTCGAGCAGAGGGTCCAAAGCCTCGGGAGTGATATCCCGTGGCGATAATCCGGTTCCGCCAATAAACAAGATCATGGACAACTGTTTCCCTGCGGCGATCTCTGCTTCCTTCTGAATATGTTCCTTCTCATCCGGAACTACGGTGTAGGTTTCAATTGATACATCCCATCCTTTCAGTAGTTCCGTTACGGCTTTTCCGGCTTCGTCTGCCTTTTCTTTCTTATAAACGGAATCGGAGCACACAACAACGGCGGCCTTCAGTGATTGGCCATCCTGCTGAACGTCGGATTTACCACCTCGTTTTTTCAGGAGCTTGATATGCTTTATCTCCACGCCCTTGTCTATGGGTTTCAGCATGTCATAGATATTCAGGGCAACGATGCTGGCACCATGCATGGCTTCCACCTCAACACCGGTTTTGTAGATGGTCTTCACCGTCATTTCTATGTAAATATCGAGTCCGTCAATGTGGTAGTCAATATGGGCATATTCAATGGGTAAGGGGTGGCAATCGGGGAGGAGCTCCGGGGTTTTCTTGATGCCAAGTAGTCCTGCGGCCCGGCTCATTTCAAACACATCACCCTTAGGGACCGTTCCGTTTTTGATGGCTTCAATGGTGGCCTCGTTGCTTACCGACACCACAGCCTGAGCGATCGCCATGCGTAAGGTATTGCTCTTATGTGTGATATCTACCATATTAGTTGTTGGTCTTCCATTGATGGGAAGCGTCATCAAAAAGTTCCTTTCCGAAGATCGGAGCATTGGCCTTTATCTCGTTCACAATGAACGGAAGTGCCTCGAATACCGTCTTTCGATGTGCGGCCGACACAAATACGAAGATACATATTTCCCCAGTCTTAACTGTACCGATACTGTGATGTATGTGCATACAGTGAATTGGGAATTTTTCGAAAGCACGCTCTTTAATATCATGGCATACCTGGTTAGCCATTTCCTCCTGGGCCGAAAATTCGATCGCGACCACTTTCCTTCCTTCTACTTCATCCGAACGAACCTGTCCCATGAATATATCGTGGGCGCCAATAGCCGTTTTGGTTTGATGTTTTGCGATGGAATCTGCAATGAATGAAGGCGGGATCCCACCTTGCATAAAAATATTCCTGATGCTTTTTTCCTTCATAATTATTTTTTTAACCAGTTTTTTAAAACCACAGCGCCTTCTTTAAGACTATAGCAATGGTCTATTCCCTGTTCCCTGGCAAGTTGGACAGCAAGCTGACTCCGCAGCCCGGACTGACAGAAGAATATCTTCATGGAAGACGGATGGAGCTCGAGCTGTGATTCTTTCAGCCCGCTAAGCGGTTTATGTAAAATTCCCCTGCCATTAATCTCAGGCTGTTCGCCGGATTCGCGAATATCGATCCACAATATGTTTGTTTCGTTTTTAAGCTCTGTGAGCGAGATCACAGGGACGGTCTTACAGTTATCTGACTTTACCTCCAGGGGCTTGCCATGTACTAAAACTGCATCGATTCCATTTTCATTTCGATTGAGGTCGAACAACCTTTGTCGATGTGTAAGCACATTGTAATACAAGACCTTACCGCTAAGCACTCCGGGTAAACCCAGAATGATCTTCAAGACCTCGGTAGCCTGGAAGAGCCCAATGAGTCCGGGAAGTACCCCCAGGACACCAATCTCATTGCAGTTGGGGATGTCGCCTTCCTTCGGGGGATCAGGAAAGAGGCATCGATAGGATGGGCCATTTTGGTAATTGAACACCGAGACCTGGCCTTCGAATTTAAAAAGGGCACCAAACACCAGGGGCTTTTGCAGTAATAAACACGCATCGCTCAACAGATACCGTGTGGGGATATCATCCGTGCCATCGACGATAATATCATATTGCTCCATCAGATTAATGTAATTCTGAGTTGTAAGAGCAATCGGAAAGGATTCAACTTTAATAGTCGGATTGATTTCTAACAACTTTTTCCTGGCGACATCAGCTTTTTTTTTGCCCGAATCTCCTTCGGAATAGAGCAGTTGCCTGTGCAAGTTGGACAGATCGATGGTATCGGGATCTACCACTCCTATGCGGCCAACACCTGCGGCGGCCAGGTAAGAGAGTATCGGGCAACCGAGACCCCCGGCACCCACTACCAGGACACTGGCCTCGGCCAGTTTCTGTTGCCCGGATTCACCAAATTCCGAAAGTTGTATCTGTCGAATATATCTTTGATCCATCAGCCGCCTGAAAATGGTGGAAAGACATCG
>JAUIIU010000120.1 GCA_030431695.1 Bacteroidia bacterium
CCATGCTGAAAGCAGCCTCAGAAAGAGGCTGGCTGGATCACGATGCAGTGATGATGGAACAGCTCACCGCGATCAAAAGAGCAGGCGCACATATGATCGCGAGTTATTTTGCCAGAGATGTCGCCCGTCTTCTTTCCTGAAATATGTGGAAGGAGAATCATTCATGCAAAATCGGGCTAAATAATTAGTAAAATATTATCAAAAACGAATGCACTTTCGAAGTACATTTGTCTTATGAAAATTCGTAATCTGATTTTTGGAATTATTTCCGCCTTTGTCGTCTTCATTGCGGCGGAGGTTTCATTTCATGAGTTTTCCCAAACGGTGCTTCAGGGGTCATCCAAGCATCAATCGGCACAGCTGACATCTACAGACGCAGTTGTAATTCTTGGGGAGAATTCGTCGGAAATAAAACATTCTCCGGCTTCTTCAGAAAAATACGGCCCGGCAAACAGCCAGCAGGCTGGTGCTGTGGTCGACGCTGAATTTCAGAAATCACAAGCGGCAATCCTGGACAAATCGGGATGTCCCGTCGACGCCAGGCAAAGGCTTGCGACCCAGATTCACCCCTTCCATTTTTTCTGGTAAAGACAATAATTGAAATCAACTAAGCCATTTCAGTCAAGTGGTAACAGAACATTCTATTTCAATTAATTTCTTAAAAGATGGATACTCAATCAATTCTTATTGGCACCCTGATTGCCCTTACCTTCATGTTGCCGATTCTATATGTTATACTTTCGAACCTGAAGAAGGAAAAGAAACGAATCCTTTTGGTTCAAAAACTCTGTAAGGAAAAGAACATCGTGATAAATTCTCCCGAGGTGATCGGTAATACGATCATCGGTGTCGATGACGGCTTCCATAACCTGGTGGTCGCAGATCGCCTCGATGTGGAGAGGACTATTCAGATCATCCCATTAAGCGAACTTACAACCTGTTCGATTAAAGTGGTCCGTGTGAAGAACAAAACCCTGGATCGGGTCGAACTTGATCTAGCAGGTACTGATTTCAACAAGGAGATCATTTTTTATCGTGAAGATGACGAATCGAATACGGCCAACGGGGAAGCCTGTCTGCACGAGGCTTATCGATGGGAAACTAAACTCAGGCAGAGATTACAATTAAGCTGACGAACAAAAAAGGTGGCCTGTATTTGGGTCACCTTTTTCTATTTCTTCCGTTTATAATTTTCTGGCCCATTTGAGATGTTATTTATTCTGAAACTTTTAACTTGTAGCAAATTTTCAGTGGATGACCCTGCTCATAGTTTACGCTATACTTTCCATTCTCTTTTCCTTCCTCTGTTCCATACTGGAGGCGGCTTTATTGAGTTTCACCCCCACCTTCCTTCGGCTGAAGGACCAGGAAGGCAAAGGTTATGCTAAAACTCTTACCAATTATAAAAAAGACATCGATCAGCCATTGATCGCCATTCTTACCATCAACACCATTGCCCACACGGTGGGTGCCATCTTAGTAGGGGTACAGGCAGAGAAATTACCGTACAAGGTTGAAGTTCTCGGTGTGAATATCGTGGGGATCGTATCGGCACTGATGACCCTGCTCATCCTGATCGTTTCGGAGATCATCCCGAAAACCATAGGAGCTACCTACTGGCAGAAACTAGGTGCCTTCACAGCATTATGCCTCGACATTATCATCTTCCCGCTGAAATATACCGGCATACTCTGGTTGCTGATGCTTACCACCAAGCTGATTGGTAAATCGGCTCATGTGAGTACGATGAGCCGTGAAGAATTCATCGCGATCACCGATGCCGCCGAACAGGAAGGTGTATTCGAACAGAACGAGAGTGCCGTTATCAAGAACCTGTTGGTGTTCAAATCGGTAGAGGCCAAGGACGTTATGACCCCCTTTCCGGTAGTGGTGATGGAAGATGAGCAAACCTCTCTGCAGGAGTTCTACGAGGGCCACAACCAACTTCGTTTCTCACGGATCCCGGTGTACCGCGACAAAACGCACAACATTACTGGTTTTGTACTAAAGGATGATATTCTTGAAGAGATCGTACAGGAGCGGGGTGATAAGGTGTTGGCCGATATTCGTCGTGATATTTTTGTAGTTGAAGACGAAAAACCCATACCCGAACTCTTTGAGAAATTCATCAAACAACGAGGGCATATCGCATTGGTGGTGGACGATTTCGGTAACACTATTGGTATCGTCACCATGGAAGATATCATTGAGACCTTGCTTGGACTAGAGATAATGGACGAAAGTGACGACATCGAGGACATGCAGAAACAAGCCAGGCGAAATTGGGAGCGCAGGGCAAAACGAATGGGGATCGACTTGACGGATAAGTCGGAGGAACCGACAGACGAGTGATCTACCCGGGCTATTTTCTTCTTCAAATCTCTTGCTAATTAAGTAAATTGCAGCTATGGATCATACCACAATGGAATCACCTATTGGCACCATAAGGATCAGCGGTGACAGGGACGGTATCACCGAGGTCACTTTTGTGGATGAAGTTGTTACAGAGGAAGGGAGAATTTCCGAGACTTTGGCAGAAGTAGTCACTCAACTAAAAGAGTATTTTAGTGGAAAAAGAACCGATTTTGACCTGAAATTGAACCCAAATGGCACAAAATTTCAAAAAAAAGTGTGGAAATCGCTTCAAAATGTAAAATTTGGAAAAACGCGAACTTACCTGGAAGTGGCCAACGAATTGGGAGATTCGAAGGTAATTCGCGCTTCTGCTTCCGCCAATGGTAAAAATCCGATCGCGATCATAATCCCCTGTCACAGGATCATTGGAAGTGACGGATCGCTTACGGGTTATGCCGGTGG